>JAZQVE010000095.1:0-21692 GCA_045631705.1 Akkermansia sp.
CCAGGTGTGGATGAGCCACTCCGACACGGTGGACCACCTGGCCGACAACTGCCGCGTCATCGCCCGCAACAGCGACGGCGTGCCCGTTTCCCTGCAGTGGGGCGAGCAGATGTTCGGTATCCAGTTCCACCCGGAGGTGACCCACTCCCACGAGGGCCGCACCATCCTCAGGAATTTCCTTACCTACGCCAAGGACCTGGCCAGGTTCGACATCGGTGACTTCAAGCGCGAGCTCATCGAGGACATCCGCGCCAAGGTGGGCGACAAGCAGGTAGTCTGCGGTGTTTCCGGCGGTGTGGACAGCACCGTGCTGGCTGTGCTGCTGCACGAAGCCGGCGTAAATGTGCGCTGCATCTTCGTGGACAACGGTCTGCTTCGTAAGGACGAGGCCAAGGAAGTGCAGGCCAACTTCGCCCGCATGGGTGTGGAGATTGAAACTGTGGACGCCAGCGAGCGTTTCCTGGCTGCTCTGGCCGGTGAGACGGCTCCCGAGAAGAAGCGCCGCATCATCGGCAACCTGTTCATTGACGTGTTCTGGGACGCTGTGGGTGATGCCGAGATGCTGGCCCAGGGTACCCTGTACCCGGACGTGATTGAAAGCGCCTCCAACGCCAAGAGCAAGGCCTCCGTCATCAAGACCCACCACAACCGCGTGGAGCGCGTGCTCAAGATGCAGGAAGAGGGCAAGGTGATTGAGCCTCTGGCCTTCCTGTTCAAGGACGAAGTGCGCGAGCTGGGTGCCTCCATGGGCATTTCCCACGACATTCTGTGGCGTCATCCCTTCCCCGGCCCCGGTCTGGCAGTGCGCTGCCCCGGCGAGGTGACCAAGGACCGCCTCGACATCATCCGCGAATGCGACGCCATCTTCATCGGCACGCTGCGCAAGTGGGACTGGTACGACAAGTGCTGGCAGGCCTATGCCGGTCTCATCCCCGTGAAGACCGTAGGTGTGAAGGGCGACGAGCGCTCCTACGAGTTCGCCACCAACCTGCGCGCCATCGTTTCCGAGGACGCCATGACGGCCGACTGGGTGCAGCTGCCCTACGACCTGCTGCGCGAGGCTTCCAACCGCATTCTCAACGAGGTATCCGGCATCAACCGAGTGCTTTTCGACGTAAGCACCAAGCCGCCGGCATCCATCGAGTGGGAGTAAAGCTCCACAAAGCTGTGATTTTCAGCAATTCAGCAGGCACTGGTTTCCAGTGCCTGCTGTTTTCCATAAAGAACAGGCAAGTGATAAATCTCAGCTGTTCATCTACGAGGAAAGGCATGGATATTCACAGGTAATTTTTCACCATTTTGAGCCCGCGGATTTTTTTTACTGGAATTTAATCATTTTTTGTGTAGACTAAGCCAAACGACTTGTTTCTCGCTATGAAAAAAATCATCATTGCTGTTATTCTGCTTGGCACTGCCTTATTCCTCGGCGGTTACTCAGCATACCGCGACAATGCAAATGCAGGGGGCCCTACCCTCCGCAAGTTGAATGATTTGAATTCCAGCGACTACCGACTGGGACTTCCGCTGGGAGCGAAGTCCATGTACGTGGGCGAGGAGCAATTCTCTGATGCCCGCCCCTGCTACTTCAACAGCCACCATGCAGCCTACGCTGCCTTGCGACAAGGCAAGATTGACGGCTATCTGTTCGACAGTCATACACTCGACTATGTATCCTCCAGCTCTACAGACTACACCATACTCCCCGGTTCCGCCGGTACTGTAGATGTCGCCATCGGGATAGCAGAAAAAAACGCTGAGCTGGTAGGACCTATCAACCAATTCATCGAACGATACAGAAACGATGGCACCTACCAGGCCATGTATAAGCGTTGGATCAAGCCTACTAACAGCCTTGCCAACGGTTTTGACCGTCTGGAGGTACCGCCCATGCCGCAGATTAACGCCCCTGAAGCTCCCACCCGCACCCTGGTGGTGGGAACCTGCAGCCAGATGGAGCCCCTCTGCTTCCGCCACGGCGAAAACAAGGATTACACCGGTTTCGATATCGAACTGCTGCGTCGTCTGGCCCTGCACCTGAATGTGCGCTACGTCATCCGCGACCTGGATTACATGACCATGATGCAGGAACTGGCATCCGGCGAGCTCGACATCGTGATTGCCGGTCTGAACAAGACCGATGCCCGCATAAAACGCGGCATCCTTTTCAGCAGAAATTACATTGACTCCCACATTGTGGCTATGGTGCGCAGCACCGATGTATGCACCGAAAAAAACACCAGTGGGAAATGAGCTTGACCACGGGGGATGGGATATGCTAGGATGATTGGCTGATAAAGGGCCTCTCATACCATGTTCATCAACCGTGAAATATCCTGGCTGGAGTTCAACCAGCGCGTGCTTGACCAGGCACTGCGCCCGGAGTTGCCGTTGCTGGAGCGAGTAAAGTTCCTGTCCATCAGCGCAAGTAATCTGGACGAGTTCTTTCAGGTACGCGTGGGTGGGCTCATGCTGCTGCGCCAGACAGGTAAATTCAAGCCCGACCTGACCGGTCTTTCCCCCAGCGAGCAGCTGGAACGCATCCGCGCCCGCGCAGGAAGCATGGTGGATACCCAGTACCACCTGCTGCAGGAGGTACTCATGCCGCTCATGCATGAAGCAGGACTGAGTCCACAGAAGCTGGACGACCTGACTGAGGCTCAGTACGCAGCACTGGAGGAATATTTCATCAACAATATTTCCCCCATTCTCACGCCCCTGGCCATGGAGGTGGAGCATCCCCCCATGCTGCCGAATCTGAGTCTTATCCTCGGGGTAGAACTGCAACCCACCAACGGAGGAGAAAGCCGTTTTGTGGCCATCACGCTGCCGGAGATTCTGCCCCGCCGTGTGCAATCCGCCGTGCTGGGGCGAAATGGCTATGTAATGCTGGAGGAACTGGTAAGCGCATTCTGCCCCCTTCTCTTCCCCGGAGAACAAGTGCTGAGCACCACGCCGTTCCGCGTGACGCGCAATGGCGACATCGCGGTAGCTGAAGAGGAAGGTGGTGACTTCGCGCGGGAAATGGAAAGCGTGCTGGTAGCCCGCAAGTTCTCGGATTGCGTGCGTCTGGAGCTTCCCGCCGGCACCCCGGCAGAGGTAGTGAAGCGCATTTCGGACATTGTGGGGGCAGATGCCGGCTCCACCTATCTGGTACCGGGACTGCTGCGCCTGGTGGACTTCGGCAAAATGGCCTTCGAGCCCGGCAATGACCAGCACAAGGTGCAATCCTGGACCCCTTGCTGGCCGGCAGAGGTGGATGCATCGCTGACCATGTTCGAAAACATAGCACAGGGCGATATCCTCATCCACAATCCCTACGAGAGCTATGAGCCGGTGGTGAAGCTGATTGAGGAGGCCTCCACTGACCCGGATGTGGTTGCCATCAAGCAGGTTTTATACCGCACTGCTGAAAACTCGCGTTTCATAGCAGCTCTCTGCCGCGCCGCAGAAACCGGCAAACAAGTCACGGTTCTGGTAGAGCTCAAAGCCCGTTTTGATGAACGGCACAACCTGGCCCAGGCAGAGAGGCTCCAGCGCTCCGGCGTACAGGTTGTCTACGGAGTGAAGGGATTCAAGACCCACGCCAAGATCATGCTCATCGTGCGCCGGGAAAACGGCAGTCTGCGACGTTACTGCCACATCGGCACCGGTAATTACAATGAAGGGACTGCCCGCATCTACAGCGACCTCTCCCTGCTTACCTGCAACGAGCACCTGGGAGCTGATGCATCACAATTCTTCAACTCCGTAACCGGCCTTACCCGCCTCATGCGCTTCCGCCGCATCTACCCGGCACCAGCCACCATGAAAAACCACTTGCTGGAACTCATCGCCGCCGAAACCCACCGCGCCAGGATGGGAGAGCGAGCTCTCATCCGCGCCAAGATGAATTCCCTGAACGACGTGGAAATGATGGACGCTCTGGAACAAGCCGCCGAAGCCGGCGTGAATATCCAGCTGAATATCCGCGGCATCTGCTGCTGGGCTCCCACCAGTGAAAAAGCCCGGGCATGCACCCGCATCACCAGCATTGTGGATCGCTATCTGGAACACGCCCGGCTCTTCCACTTCCACAATGGCGGCAACCCGCTCATCTACATGGCCAGCGCCGACTGGATGAGCCGCAACCTGGATAGGCGTGTGGAACTGCTTGTCCCCATCGAAGCCCCACAACACGCCAGCCGCATCATGGATATTCTGGATGCCTGCTTCAGAGACAATACCCAGGCCTGCGATATGTCGCCGGATGGCTCCTACCACCCGGCAGAAAACAAGAAAAAGCCCTTTGCCATGCAGGCCCACCTGCAACGCGAGGCGCGCCGGCGCGCACGCAACCAGGAAAGCGACAACAAACGCGTGCTGGAGCCCCACCGCCCCCGCAAATCATCATAAAATGCACGGTACAGCTCACGGAGCCGGGGGCACATTATCCGGCGACCAGGTATTCGTATAAATCCGGCTGATGCATTTACCCAGATGAGCATGGACAAACCGAGGCCTGTCGCTGATAGATGCTCCGTGCACCGTAATACAACACCCCTCCTGATGCATTTGCTCAGCAAGAGCAACTGCGGATAAATCATACTCCAGCACGTCAGCCATCAGCACTACCCCCGGCAGCTTGTAATGACGAGCCTGGCGCAATCCCTCCACAGACCAGGCGCTGAAAGCCACATTGCAGAATCCGGCACGAAGGGCATTCAGATAATTATAACAATCAAAAGCCTCCACCACCATGCGGTCCGGATACGGAATCTTACGGCGCAGCAGCTCAAAATCCTGCACTCTGTCCGTGACTAGTATCATATGCGGATTCTCATCCATCAGGCGGCAGATATCATCGGCAAACAGCAAAGTATACTTCCAGTGCGGCCGTGCGTCCAGCAGCTCCTGCCGGCTGAGCGGTTTATCCTCTGTATCCTGCAGACCTGCATACTGACGTACCCTCGGCCAGTCATGACCACCTACCAGGTAACCATCTGTAGTCGTCAGCAAATCCAGCTCCACATACTTATAGCCACGCTGAAGCGAATCCTGTACCGCCTCCAGGCAATTTGTGTAATAATATTGCCCCACACCTCCCCCATGGGCAATCCAGAGCTCCGGATCATTCAAGCCCTTCTCCTGCCGGTTATATGCACGAAGCAAGGGAGCCTCCACCTCTGCAGCCTTAGCCAGATTCAACGCAACATCAGCCTGCCGGATGCGCTTCTGGAACAACTGGCCACATTTTACCACCTTGTGCGGAGCGAGAGCCACACATAACACCCCCGCCAGCACTACCAGGGCCGCCAGCCCACCAAGAAGCCACTTCCTCCGACAAGTCATACACTAAGAATCTATAGCACGCTTACTCCACCACTCGCAGGCGAGGGATGGCCGTCTGCTGCAGCTGTTCATTCACAGCATCCACCGCAGAGCGCTCCACATAGACCGCATAAGGAGCCTTGTTGAACTCCAGCTTGATAAGGCCGTTCTCCGTCTGCTCATCCAGCAGAGCCGGAAGCTCATCGAAGGAATGAACCGGCTTGCCATTCACAGCCCGCAGATGACAGAAGCGCAGGTCATCATACCCCTGAGTAGCCTCTGTAGGCAGCACGAAAGTAAGGCCGACAGGCTCCGTATATCCCGCCGTCTTCAACTCCTCCGGGTTATGCTCCAGCAGCTGAAGCTCCAGCGGCAGCAACCCGTTATTCCGATTGCGCAGCTCCGCCACCAGGTTCATGGTCAGGGGCTGGAAAAGCATGCCGCCCCACATCACATAGCGAGGCTGCACCCCACCCTTCTGCGGGCGGAACAGGGCATTCTCCAAAGCATCGCGGTTCAGTCGCACCTGCACCTGCTGAATCTCGCCAGCGCGACTGATGGTAAGCTCAAGGTCCTGCCCCATATCCTTCATTCCACGCATCAGTACAGCAGCCTGATGCAGGCCATAACGGGGATGATCGCACCGGCCCTGGTTATCAAGGGGAAGCCCTTCCACAGCGGTAAGCACATCGCCCTCCTTCAGGCCGGCAGCCTCTGCAGCACTACCCGGCAACACCTTGCTGATATACAGGCCATTTGCTGCAACATCCAGCTTCAGGTACTTGCGGAACTGCGGGTCGTCCAGCTGCGTAAACTTTATTCCCATCACCGGCACTCCGGCTGTCTCCTGAGTCAGGAAGCGCTGAATCAGCTCGGCATTCACCACCTGCAGAAGATGCTCCTGCTTTCTGTAGGAGACACCCAGGCCGCTCAGCTTACCATCGCGCACCACAGGAGAACCGGTGGTCTGTCCCTCCGGTAGCGGACGGGTGGAACGCAATACCATGAGCGGCACATTGTCCCCCGCCACATTTTCGGCCACCAGTTCCACATGAACCGGCTCCACACCGTTGATAAGACCGGCAAAGGTGGCAGAATCACCCCGCTTCATCGCCTCACCCAGCGGCAAGGGGGTGCGGGAATCAAAAATCGATACATCCTCCTCATGCTCCACCGTCAGCAGAGCCAGATTCAGTTCCTCATCATAGCGCAGCACGCGGGCCACCACGGTGCGGCTCACATCCGGCAGGATAAGCTCCACATAGGTGGCAGAATCCACTACGCGCCCCACAGTAAGCACCCGGCCCTCTCCCATATACACGCCCAGAGCGCGAGCCTGCCGGGGATTCTCCTTCTCCCAGGGCTGCAGAGCATTGTATTTCTGCAGAGTGGCGTTCACCAGCAACAGGGAGTTGGCCACCTCGGGTAGCGGAGCCACTGGTTCCGCTGCGGGTTCCGCTGCGGGTTCCTCAGTCGGCGGTGCAGGAAGCTCAGCCACAGCGGATGCCGGCTGGTCAGCCGGGGGCTCTGACGGAGCCTCCACCGGCGTTGATGCGTATTTCTTTTTGAGCGCCGTGCGCTCCGTTGGCTTGCAGGAGCTGAATGCCACTGCCAGAATGGAAAGAATGGTCAGAGTCCGGATCATGATTCGGAAGAGAAAAGTTATTTGAGACGGGCCGGAGCCGGTATGTTATATCGTTCGGAAATGCGCTTATTGGCAGCATCCACAGCTGCATTATCAATCACCAGCGGACGCGGAGCATCCGCCAGTTCGATAACGGTGTATTCAGGGCGCTCCGTACCATCGGCCGGATACAGCAGAGAATGCAGATGCTCCAGGCCCTTCACTTCCACACCATTCACCTTAGTCACCAGGGAACGGCCGGTTTCATCAAAGCGGGCATTCACCTCATCCGGCAGAGTGCGGGTCATCAGCACCAGATCCTGCTTCACCGTGGACTCGCCACCGCGGGTAAAGCGGTCCAGCTCCACCATGACAGAAGCCGAAGGCACCTGATGCGCCTGCACCACGTTGAATTCCAACGGCTGGAACACCAGGCCACCGAACACCACATAGCGCGGCTGCTCATCATACCGGCGGGAAAGCACTCGAATGGACGGCAGGGCAGCCAGTGTCACCTCCGACTCCATCACCTCGCCATCGCGCAGCAGAGTGAAATGCACCTTATCCCCGGCAAAGGAACGCTCTGCCAGTTCCTCCAGACGCACACGCACCCCTTCCAGCTCAATCATGGCAGAGGCATCCACCGGCAGGCCATTCACAGCCATCACCACATCGCCCACCTTCAGGGGGCCATCACAGGCAGCGCCCTTCACCACATCGGCCACCAGGCAGCCCAGGCTGTTATCAGGCAGCTCATAATAGCGGCGCAAAGCCCGGTTTTCCATAGGCATGAAGCGGGCACCCATCTCCACATAGCCATCGTAGCGGCCATCCTGCACATCCTGCAGGAAATGGCGGATAACCGGCATGGGAATCACATACCCCGTGGAGTTAGCCTGCATCAGCCCCTGAAAAGCCACGCCAATCACCTTGTCGCCCTTGAGCACAGGACCACCGCTGTTGCCAGGGTTAATGGCAGCATCCACCTGCAGCGCCAGATGGGCAATGTTGCGGGGATGCGCATAAGCAATCGTATCCACACGGGAAACAATACCGCGGGTTACCGAGAGACGATTACCACCGATGGGGTAACCAATGGCCCGCACGGTATCCTCCAGCTGCGGCATTTCCTCACTGAACTCCAGACAGGGTACCCCCTCAAAGGCGGAAAGGTCCTCAATTTCCAGCAGTGCCAGGTCAGCATCATGAGCCACATACTTCACCCGGGCGGGAATACGGCGGGCATCCGCGAAAAGCGAGATATCCACCTTCACCGCATTAGCCACCACATGGGCATTGGTCATGAACTGCCCCGGAGCCACCAGGAAGCCAGTACCCGTGCCGCGTCCAAAGCTACCACCCTGCCATGGGGTTTCATAATCTGGTGTACGGCTCACTACCTCCACCTTCACAATACCCCGGTAGGCGGCAGCCAGCTGATTAACCACCGGCTGCTGCGGCGCCACCTGTTCCGGAGCTGCCTGAACAGGCTCCACTACAGGAGTCGGCTCTGCAACTGGTTCAGCGGGAAGTTCCGGCTGCGGAGCTGGAGCTTCGGCAGGAGTCTCCGGCTGAGCAGCGGGTGCCTCTTCCGGAGCAGCGGGTGTACCCTCCGGCGCAGCAGAAGCTGCCTCCACCTGCGAAGCAGGTTCTGCCACCGTCTGTTCTACCACCGGAACATCCTCAGATACAGCTGGTTCACACACCTCGGGAGATTGAACAGGTAAAGCAGCCTGCTCTTCCGGCGTGGCAGGCTCAGCTGCGGCACCCTCCGCCATCACAGGCAGTGCCGACATCAGCGCAAACATAGTGAGTTTCATCTTCACCCGCCCATTCTGCTCCCACCTGAGCACTAAGTCAAGAAGAAAGAACGCCCGCGCTACGCATACACGCGCAAATTCAGAGCATACAAAGGAAATAGCACTTGCACCTCCTCCCAATAGCTGCTAGAATAGCGCGCCGTGCAATCCGTATCCCCCTACCAGAACCCGCTATGGCCTGATGCCGTGTGGGATGTTTCAGGCGCGTTCGTCAACGACCGCGAGCTGATAGCATTCTACGATTACTGCAAACTGCTGCTGGGTTTTGAAGCCTTCAACATCGTGCATGGTTCGCCACTTTGCGAGTGGAACTCCGGACGCGTGCTGAAGCACCTTATGCGCGAAGCCGAGGAAGTTCGCGCTGCCGGGCTGGAATACGAGAAGCGCAACATCGCCGTCTACCTCACCTTCACCAATCTGCTGCTGAACGAGACCCACTTGAAGGATGCCTTCGGCAACGCGATCTGCATCTTCTTCAGCCGCCACAATCCCACGGGCAAAAACGCCATCATCCTGGCCAGCGACATCCTGCGCGAGCACATCCGCAAGGAATACCCTACGCTCAAAATCATCTCCTCCATCCTCAAGATTACCAACGGCGGCGGCAAAGGCAGGCTGGATGTCTACAAGCGCCTGGCCGAGGAATATGACGAAGTAATGGTACACCCGGATGACGTCCTCAACTACGATCTGCTGGAACAGATTGAGGACAAGGAGCGCCATATCCTGCTCATCAATGAGTACTGCATCCGCAACTGTCCTATCCGCCCCTTCCACTATCATACCCTTTCCGAATCTGCGCTCAACTTCATGAGCTTCGACAACAGCAAATTCGAAGCAAAACAGGCTACCAACGGCTGCCGCAGTCTCTACGGTCTGCTGGCAGATGAACACAAGAGCGTGCTGGCCCTGAATACACCGGAAATCCAGAAGCTCCGCGACATGGGCTTCCGCCATTTCAAGGTACAGGGTCGTGGCCACGCCAATGCATCCTCCATCCTGTTCGATTTGCTGCGACTCGCCCTGCGCAACGATGCCCCGGGCGAAAACGCCATGCACCGCAACGGCCAGATGTTCTGGGAATCCATTCTCCCCCACTGACGCAACCATGAGCACCTCCGAAATCACCCCCGAACAAGCAGTGGAGAATCTCCGATTCCTCACCCGGGATTACCTGCCCCAGGCCAGCTGGACCGTGGGTGGTGCCCTGCGTTTTGACAAAAGCCTGCTCACCATCAACAATTTCCTGAGCCAGTTGCTCGTTGTGCGTCAGTTCAGCAATGTGGCCGGATCCCCCCCCTGCGCCTGGACTCTGGACTGGTTCGTGCAGCGCCGTCCCATTTCATTCGACGCCTACTGTAATGCACTGGAAGCCTACGCCAAGCAGAATGTGGGCGTGATTCTCGTGTTCGACAACCCGAATCTTACCGAGGCCGAACTGAACGATGCCTACTGTATGGGGCTGGTACAGGAGCTGTACAACCGAGACCGGGTGCGCAAGAACGCCGTATGCGTGGCAAGCGATGCCCTGGCCGCCCGCCTGCGTGCAGCCATGCCCAAACTGCGCATTTTCTGCCATCTGAACCGACTGGTCATGGAGAAAGGCAAGCGCACCGCAGCCCTTTACAACAAGCTGGCCACCCAGTACGACCGCGTGTGCCTGCACCCGGCAGATGCCGTCAAACCCGGCATCACCAGCGCCTTGGAGGCCAGAGAGAAGTTCGACATCGTCATCAACGATTCCTGCCTGCGCACCTGCCCCGTGCGCCGCGAGCATATATCCCTGCTGGCCGATATGCGCCGCGCACCGTACGATACTACCCTCATGCGCCGCCGCTCCGACCTCATCTCCCGAGTGGCCTGCCAGAAGGCCAATCCGGCCGAACTCAGCCAGAAGGCCAGTTGCAACCTCACACGCGAGGAAACCTGCAACCTGTACGAAGCCGGATTCCGCAGCTTTATCATCCAGGCTCAGCAGTTCCGCAATGAAATGACCCTGCTGTGGGATATTTTCCATTGCATGCTCGACTACTCCCCTGAAATCAGCAACAAGGCAGCCCTCATCGCTTCCTCTGCCATGGCCGAGTTCGGCAAGGCCAGCGAAGCTTTGCCCAGCGGCCTGCGCCAATTCAGTTTTACAAACTACGAATAAAGAAGATACACACATGAAATACACCAATATATTCACCTCCGAATCCGTAGGCGAGGGGCATCCCGACAAGGTGGCCGACCTCATCTCCGATTCCATTCTCGACGCCTGCCTGGCCCAGGATCCCGCCAGCCGCGTGGCCTGCGAAACCCTGGTGAAGGACAACCACGTGGTACTTGCCGGCGAAATCACCACCCAGGCCGTCATCGATTACGAAAAAATCGTGCGCGACACCATCGCAGAAATCGGCTACCGCACCGCCGCAGACGACGAGCTCTTCAACGCTGAGAACGTGGACGTGACCAACTATCTCTCCACCCAGAGCCCCGACATTGCGCAGGGGGTGGACGCCCGCGAGGCCGACGGCAAGGACGGCGCCGAACAGGGAGCCGGTGACCAGGGTATCATGTTCGGTTACGCTTCCAATGAGACCCCCGAACTCATGCCCGCCCCCATCATGTTCTCCCACCGCATCATGATGGAGCTGGCCAAGGTGCGCCACAGCGGCGCCGTCACCTGGCTGCGCCCCGACAGCAAGAGCCAGGTAGCCGTGGAATACGGTGAGGATGGCCGCCCTGCCCGCATCCTGAACGTGGTGCTCAGCACCCAGCACAGCGAGGAAGTCGACATCGCCACCATCCGCGAATTCTGCACCAACCTCATCCGCCGCTGTCTGCCGGCTGAACTCATTACCCCCGAAACCGAATTCTTCATCAACCCCACAGGCCGTTTCGTGGTGGGTGGACCCCACGGCGACTCCGGTCTCACCGGCCGCAAGATTATCGTGGACACCTACGGCGGCATGGGTCGCCACGGCGGTGGCGCCTTCTCCGGTAAGGACTGCAGCAAGGTGGACCGCTCCGGCGCCTACATGTGCCGCTGGGTAGCCAAGCACGTGGTGGCCGCCGGCCTGGCGGACCGCTGCGAGCTGCAGGTGGGCTACGCCATCGGCAAGGCCAGCCCCGTGTCCATCATGATTGATGTGGAGACCTTCGGCACCGCCAAGGTGGACAAGCAGGTCATCATCGACCGCATCAACGAGGCATTCTCCTTCAAGCCCGCCGACATGGAACGCGTGCTGGGTCTGCGTGAGCCCATCTTCCGCAAGACCACCAACTACGGCCACTTCACCAAGGCCGACCTCCCCTGGGAACAGCTCGATCCCCGCTGCCTGAGCATCCTCATGGGCTAAAAATTACTTACCACCCCCGCTCCGGCACAAGAAGCGGGGGATTTTACTTCTACCGGCATGCTGAAAAACGTCTTCTACAGAGAAACCGGCGATGACTTCGAGTTCTGGTTCGAGTTTACTGAGCAGATTCTCCACCACTCCACGGGCGGTAAGTTCAGCATCGCGGAGCAGATTCCCGGTGATGCGCAGGAAATCCCCCGCACCGATGACCCGCAGGCCACGGGGAATCTGCACCGCTCCATCCTGGGCGGCCGGCTCGTGGGTATCTATCAAGACGAACCCTACACGCTGAAATTTGATAACGGCAGCGCCATCTCGGTGGTCTTCGACTATCTCTACTCAGACCCGACCCTGGGGAGCTACTACACGCTTGAGTTCTACTCAGCAGAGCACATCGCTGCTGACTCCTTACTCAGGGAAGATCTGGACGCAATCTGCGTCGAAGCCAACCGCGTGAATATCTGCTCCATCAAAAAGGAAACAAGCAAGGAAGAAGCCGAAATCTGTGTCGAGGCCAACCGCGTGAATATCTGCTCCATCGAAGAGGAAACAAGCAAGGAAGAAGCACCGGCACCGCTTGTTCCTGTCTCGCGCATGCAGCGCATCCGCAGATTTGCCCGGTTAATCCTTGCATTCCTATCCAGCCTGACTCTTCTTCTCCTGAATTACCAGATTGAAAACCAGGCAAAGCCCGGCTGGGTATTCTCCGAACCCATCTGCTGGTTTGCCGCGTATCTCTTCCACCCCGGTCTCCCCCTGATGGGCACCCTCTGCTGCTTCCTGTTTATCCACGGGGATAAGAGCCGCTACAAAATCTGGCTTCTGCCGGTCCTACAGACCTTGTTCATGAGTCACGGCCTCGCGTTTATCCTGTTCCTGTGCAGTGGCCCGATTTGCCTTGCTTCCACCATGGGAGACGGTGCCATGGCGCTCATATTCGCGGGCTCTCTTGTAACTTTTCCCCGCATGATTCCCGGCATCCTGATGTACCTGATGCTATGCTGCGCCGGACAGGATACCCGCACCGCCATCCGCAACATCAGCGAAGTGCTCATCTATGCCATTCTGGCCAGTGCCCTGCTCTGGCTCTGCTACATGCTGGTTTACCAGCCTTTTAATTTCGCGTATTGCCACTTATAAAATCTGTCGGAGCGGCCTTCCACACCGTCATTAGAACACAATGGCTTATTGCCGCGCACGCACCACTCTGCTATCATGGGCGGCAAGATGACACTCGAACACCCCTTTATCGATGATACGCAGCTGCCGGCCTGGTCGCAGATGAGCCCGGAGAAAGCCCGCACCGACATTCGCCTGGCCATTGAGCAGGCCAAGGCTGCCGTGGAAGCTATCTGCCAGGTGCAGGAGCCGACCTATGCCAACACCTTCGATGCACTGGAAAACAGCAGCTCCGCCCTCATGCGCGGCTGGCAGCGCCTCAACCACCTGCGCTCGGTCATGGATTCCCCTGAGCTGCGCGAGGTCATCAACGAACTCATGCCCGAGGTGGTCATCTACTCCAGCAGTGTGACCCTCAACCCGCAGCTCTACGCCGTGCTCAAGAACGCCGCCGACCAGCCCTGGGTGCAGGAGCTTTCGCCCGTGAAGCAGCGCTTCATCGCTGAAACCCTGGCCGATTTCCGCGAAAGCGGTGCCGATCTGCCGGAGGAAAAGAAAGCCCGCTATGCCGAGCTTTCCACCGAGCTGGCCCAGCTCTCCCAGACCTTCGGCGAACATGTGCTCGATTCCACCAATGCCTGGGAATACGTAACCGCCAACCCCGCCGAACTGACCGGCCTGCCTGAATCCGCCCGTGAGGCCGCCCGCCAGGATGCCCTGTCCAAGGGCCACGGCAGCGAAGAGGAGCCTCAGTGGCGCTTCACCCTGCAGTTCACCTCCGTGCAGCCCGTGCTCACCTTTGCCGAGAATGCCGCCCTGCGCGAGCGCGTGTGGCGTGCCATGCAGACCAAGGGCACAGGCGAGTTCGACAATGCCCCGCTCATCGACAAAATCCTCACCCTGCGCGCTGAAAAGGCCACCCTGCTGGGCTACGAGCGCTACTCCGACTATGTGACCAGCCGCCGCATGGCCGGCAGCGGCCAGAATGCGCTGGACTTCATCAACCGCCTGCACAGCCAGGTACGCCCTGCCTTCATCGAGGAGCAGGAGGCCATTCGTCGCTTTGCCGAGGAGCAGACCGGCACCGCCATCCCCGCCCTGGAGCCCTGGTCCGTGGGCTACTGGAGCGAGAAGCGCCGCAAGGCCCTGTATGATTTCGATACCGAGGAACTGCGCCCCTACTACGCCATGCAGAATGTGCTGGACGGCATGTTCTCCATCTACGCCGGACTCTACGGCATCCGCTTCACCCGTAAGGAACCCGCCTGCGTGCAGCCCGGCGAGGAAGTGCCCGCCGGCGCCGTAGAAGTGTGGCACCCCGAGGTACTCTTCTACGAAGTGCACGATGAGGAAAGCGGCGAGCACCTGGGCTCATTCTATGCCGACTGGTACCCGCGCGATGTGAAGCGCGCCGGCGCCTGGATGGATGCACTCTCCACCGGACTACCGCCCATGAACGGCCAGCAGCGCGTGCCGCATCTGGCACTGATGTGCGGCAACATGAGCCGCCCGGTGGGCGACAAGCCCGCCCTGCTCAGCCACTACGAGGTCGAGACCGTATTCCACGAATTCGGCCACCTGCTGCACCAGGTGCTCAGCAATGTGGAGGTGCGCTCCCTTTCCGGCTGCAACGTGGCCTGGGACTTCGTGGAGCTGCCCAGCCAGATTAACGAGAACTGGACCTGGGAACCCGAGGCCATTGCCCGCTATGCCCGCCACTGGCAGACCGGCGAGCTCATGCCCGGCGAACTCATGGACAAGATGCTGGCCGCCCGCAACTACGGCTCCGCCTCCTTCTTCATGCGCCAGCTCTGCTTCGGCAAGATTGACCTGGAGCTGCACACCAACACCGCCCGCTTCCTGGGCCGCGATGTGGAGGAAGTGGACCGCGAAATCCTGGCAGATTACCGCGTGCCCACCACCGAGCAGGGCAACAGCGTACTGCGTGCCTTCTCCCATATTTTCGACGGCGGCTACGAAAGCGGCTACTATTCCTATAAGTGGGCCGAGGTGCTCGATGCTGATGCCTTCTCCCGCTTCGCGCAGGAGGGCATCTTCAACCCCGCCACGGGCCGCGATTTCCGCCGCTGCATCCTCTCGCAGGGCAACAGCCGCCCCGCCGCTGAGCTCTACCGCGATTTCATGCACCGCGACCCCGACACCGCCGCCCTGCTCCGCAGAAGCGGGATAGAATCCTGATTCCAAAATTCAAAATTCAAAATACACGCCTGCGTTTTGCGCTTGCAGTCGTGGCAGCGTTAGCGTACTATAAATCCACACATCACTATGTCTGAAGCAGAACAACAACCGGTAGAGGAGTTCACGAAGGTAGAATCCATCTTTGTGCGCGGGCGCAACTGCCTGCTGCTGAGGGGCGATTTTTCGCCTATCTTTGTGGACTATTACCTGCACCTCATGCAGCACAAGATGCGCAATGAGGAAACGGAGGACACGGTACTCAAGAAGCTGCTGGCCTACTTTACGCTGCACCTGGTCTCCCGCCCCTGGCAGGAATACCATGCCTGGACCTTCAATGTGTGCACCCCGCGCCTGGCAAACTACTTCATTTCCGGCTCCTCACTCACGGAGGATGTGGTGGGACGCGCCTTCCGCGAGGATGTGCGCGAGACTGACAAGAACATGCTCTTCGCCCAGAACCTGCTGCCCAATAAAGAACCGCAGACCTCTGTCATCACCCTGCCCACTGGCCCGGTGGAAGACTGGGTGCAGGACTTCTACCGCCAGAGCGAGCAGCGCCAGTCCCGGGCCTTCGACCTGGGCAATGACAAGTTTGCCCTCATCACTGCCCAGCCGGATGCCGACCACGACTGGCTGCAGGAACTCACAGAGGACGACGTGCGCGCCATCAGCGAGGTGGAGCAGACCAAGCTGCTGGAGACTCGCAAGTTCCGTTTCAGCTGCGGCTGCACCGTGGAGAAAATTCTGCCCGTGGTGCGTGCCATGAAGCATGACTTTGCCGACCTGCTTTCCGAGCAGGGTTTCCTGGAAATCAACTGTCCGCGCTGCGGTGCCTCCTACAAGGTGACACCCGAAATGGTGCTGGGACAGGAGGAGTAACCCCCTACCCCGCCCCCACTATCATGCTCACCCGGTGTGCCCTGCTTGCGCTTTCTACCCTCCTTGCCTGTGCAAGCTGCACCCCGGTGCGCACCATTTACGATGACCAAGGCAACGTCGTGAAGGATGAACCCGGCGGCGAGAAGGATCTTGTTTCCACCTTCGAGAAGCGATTCAACGACTCATTTTCAGAGCATAAGACACAGGACGGCGTACCACAGACCACCTCCTCCAAGGTGAGTTCCTTCCAGCGCCAGCTGGATGATGCCCGCAGAATCGACAAGCCCTTTGCCACCGGAGACTTCGACACAGGAAAAACGCTCGATTTGCGCAGCGATGGTTTCGCCGGGGCAGCCAAGCGCTTCAATTCCGGCAAGGACGGCATTGAACGCACCGCAAACTCCATGTATTCCACTGACCTGCGGCCGGATTTCATGAACGACAGCCACGGCATCAGCCATTCCAGCCGATACAGGGGAGCCGACGAGACCAGCCGCTCCACCCTGGAAGGCATGGCACTGAATGAGCGCAGCAAGTCCCACCACCTGAATGACAGCATCCCCTACTCCACCAACCAGGACAACACCTACGTAGAGGGACGGCGAAACAAGGCCGGGCAACCCACCATCATCGATTACCAGGAATACTACCGCCAGCACCGCAACAGCGTGCGCCAGCTCCTGGGTCGGGATAATGAGGCTCAATAAATCAGGAAATGGGTCTGTTCCCAATTGCCCAGGCTCCGGTGCTGTCTTTTTGCTTGCAGCGCGGAACATAATCCGCTAACATAGCGGCATGTTGAAATTCGCCTCATTCCTGTTACTGGCAACCACAGCTCTGGCGCTTGACCTTTCTGAAAGCATCGTGAGTGGTGAATTCTGGAAAAAAGACGCGCAAGAAAGCCTGCAAGGGACTCCCCTTCAGCGTCCGGATGAAACCCACCTGCGCACCACGGGTCTCAGCTTCGGCAACCTGCGCACCGGTGAGGTCATTGTAAACCTGAACAAGGAACGTCCCGCCAACCTTCAGGCCATGGTCTACAACAAGGGCGATGACGGCGCCATTGATGCCAAGGAATTCAACGGCATGATTGCCGATGCCCGCGCCGCGCTGGATGAGCTGACCGGCGTGAGCGGCAAGGTGCGAAAGGCCGCCAGCGGCGACACCGCCGTGAAGCTCAAGTCCTGGGAATGGAAATGGGAAAACGGCGTGATTCGCCTGGATACCAGCTCCACCGGTAAGAAGAAGGATTTTGAGGCCGAATTCATCCGCATTTCCATGGGGGCGGATGCCAAGGCCCTGGGCGGTGGCGGCGCACGCGACACCGCCAGCAGGAGCGACCTGCGCAGCAGCATCACCACTGAGGAGGACGGCACCGTCTGGCTGAAGGGCATGCCCATGGTAGACCAGGGGCAGAAGGGTTACTGCGTGCCCGCCACGCTGGCCCGCGTATTTGCCTTCTACGGCATGGACAAGGTGGACCAGCACGCACTGGCCGCCGTATGCGACAGCAGCGCCGATGGTGGCACGACCTCCCAGGGCATGGAACAGGCCATGCGCGATGTCTGCAAGAAGTTCCGCACCAAGTTCATTGTTATCGATGACTATATGGCCAATATCAAGTCTGCCATGGATTCCTACAACAAATTTGCCAAGAAGGCAGACAAGAACCCCCTCAGCATGCACGATAACGTGTTCCAGGCGGCAGACCCGAAGGTGCTGCGCCAGGCTCGTGCCGGCAAGAATGCCCAGGTGAACAAGTGGATGAAGGACATCAAGAAGAACATCGACTCCGGCACCCCTGTCATCTGGATGGTCATGCTCGGTATCTACCCGGAGGAAATCAGTCTTCCGCAGGAGCGCGGTGGTCACGCCCGTCTCATCATCGGTTACAACCTGAAGAAGAAAACCATCATCTACACCGATTCCTGGGGTGCCATGCACGCCCGCAAGACCATCAAGGCAGAGGACGCCCTCAGCATGACCACCGGGCGCTACCTCATCAAGCTTCGCTGAACCAATGCTACCTGCTCAGAAAGAAGCGGATTCCGAAAACACCCTGCGAAGAAGAGCAGGCAGGAGCATCAAGCGCTTTCTGAGCAGCAGCTGGCAGCTGCCGGCGCTCACGGCTGCGGGACAGGTACTAGGTCTGGGCAGCGTGTGGTGCATGGATTATGTTGCGCTGAATCGCGGGCTGGACATTCCGGTCTGGCTCGGGCTCCCGGTGGCCATCATGTTCGTGGGTTTCCTGCTGCTGGGGCTGCTGCTGCCTGTGTGGCTGCTCATCATGAGCAGCCGCTGGTTCCGGAAGCGGGAATGGCAGCAGCTGGCGCAGGGCTGGGGGAGCAGCATCGGGGCTGCAGTCGTGGCCCTGGGTGTGCTTGCCGGCTCACTCATGCACACTCTGGCCGGAGCGCCGGATAACTTTGCCAAGGGGCTGAACATTCCCGCAGAGGTAGGTTTCGTCCACCCCCGCAACATGACCTTTTTCATCAATGAGGAGTATAAGACAGTGACCGCGCCTCTGCGCGCGGCGGCTCCCCAGCTGCCGCAGCTCACAGAGAAAGGAGATGCCACAGCCCCGAACCTGCGTAAACTTTCACGCGAGGCCCCGGAACTGCTGCAGGAATACATGCTGCGCTGCCTGTATGCCGAGGCTGTAAACCCTGATTTCACAGCGCATGTGCTGCAATCGCCCCTGCTGCCAGCTCACGAGAATGACCCGCAGACGCATTTCCGCAGCACAAGGCTGGATGAATGCTGCAGTTTTAATGGCCAGACCGTAACCCGCCGGGATTCCCCGGAAGGGACATGGAGCCTGCCGCTGGGAAACGGCTGGTCTATCATGGTGCGGAAGCCTGATTTCCGCACAGACCGGCGGGAACTAAACGATTATACACAGGATATTGCCACGCTGGATGCCTCACTGGCTGACCTCGCCCGGACCCCCACGCGGGAATATCTGGACAGCATTCTGCCGCCGCTGCCGGATAAACCTTTTGTCTGCCTGTGGGATACAGGTCCCGGCATCTACGAAATGCTGCTCATCATTCCCGGAAACTATGGTGCAGGCAATTTCGAATTGAGGGCGCATGAGTACACCAGCGGCAGGAAAATCAGATTCAGCCACCGATTCCTGCCCGAAAAGACACTGGGCAATGTATGCAGGGTCATCTGTTCCGATGGCTGGTGTACGGTATTCAGCGGAGACTGGAATGAATACTACGGCTCCACCTGGGAAATCTGGTTCACACCGGCTTCCGGAGGCGAAGCCCGCTGCGTCAATTCGCAGAATTTCCTCATGATGGGTTGGATGCACTGATTCCAGGAACAGAAATTCCCGGGGATTATTCTCTCACCAAGTATGATACGGGACTGAGGTCCCGTGCTTCGACATCCCCTCCGCCAAAATCATACTTTGCATATTGAGCGTATACTGTTCGTGTTTTTTTGACCAGCGCTCCCGTTTCCGCTTGCAATGAATTGAAACTGGGAGTAAAATGGACAACGTGAACGGAATCGACATGCAGGAAGCAGCGCGGCGAGCCTACCACGCTATGGTCATGGCGCGGGCTTTTGATACCAAGATATCGGCCCTGTACAAAGCGGGCAAGATTTTCGGCGGCGTATTCCTGGGGCGCGGGCATGAAGCCATTGCCGCCTGTGAGGCCGTGTTCCTGACCCGCGGGGAAGATGTATACAATCCCTTCATCCGCGAGCAGGCCGGGCGCTGCGCCTGGGGCGACAGCGTGCTGGAGAGCGCGCGTGCCTACCTGGGCAGCATCGATGGTTACATGCGCGGCCGCGACAGCAATGTGCACTGGGGCG
Source organism: Akkermansia sp. (assembly GCA_045631705.1). Classification (GTDB taxonomy): domain Bacteria; phylum Verrucomicrobiota; class Verrucomicrobiia; order Verrucomicrobiales; family Akkermansiaceae; genus Akkermansia. The sequence continues at coordinate 20,118 of JAZQVE010000095.1, forward strand.
ACCCCACCAGCGGTAATCCAGTGCCCATTTCACACCTGGGCGCCATGGTCTCCGTAGTGGCGGGCATGATGCTGGCCAAACGCTTCAAGGGTGAAACAGGACGCGTAGGCGTGGCCTGCATCGGCGATGGCACCACCTCCGTGGGTGCCACACACGAGGGCGTGAACCTCATTGCCGTGGAGAAACTGCCCGTGGTCATTGTGGTGACCAATAACCAGTTCGCCTACTCTACCCCCAATTCTCAGGAATTTGCCGCCAGTCTCATGGACCGCGGCCGTGGCTACGGCCTGAGCTGCCACGAATGCGACGGCACCGATTTCATGGCCACGCTCACCACCATGCAGCGCGCCATTTCCGCCGCCCGTGCGGGCGAAGGGCCGCAGTGGGTGGTGGCCAACACTCTGCGCATGTGCGGCCACGGCGAGCACGATGACGCCGCCTACATCCCCGCGGAACTGAAGGCGGCCTATGCCGACCGCGACCCGCTGGCCGTGGCACGCCGCCAGATGCTGGAGGCCGGCTGGCTTACCGAGGAGGAAGCCCTGGCCTGGGATGATGAATGCCGCGACGAAGTGCAGCGCCTGGTGGCCCAGGCTCAGCGCGAAAGGACCCCGAACCCCGCAGACGAGGACTGGATGGCCACCTCGTGGAACCCCGAATTCTGATTTTGCCGACCATGAGCGTGACCTACATAGACGCCATTCACCAGGCGCTGGATGAACTGCTGGCCGAAGACCCGGATGTATTCCTGATGGGTGAGGATATTGCCGGCAAGTTCGGCGGCGCCTTCAAAGCCACCAAGGGACTGGATGCCAAATACCCCGGCCGCGTGCTGAATGCCCCCATTGCGGAGGATGCCATTGCCGGCGTGGGAATCGGTGCCGCCATCGGTGGCATGAAACCGATTCTCGAGATGCAGTTTGCCGATTTCGGCACCCTGGCACTCAACCAGATGGGCAATAACGCCGGCGCCCATTTCTACCGCACCGGCATGCCGCTCAATATCACCCTGCGCATGCCCTGCGGCGGCACTCCTGGCGGCGGCCCCTACCACAGCCAGAGCCTGGAGGCGCTCTTTGCGCACTACCCAGGCCTGCATGTATTCACCCCCGCCACCGTGGCAGATGCCTACTACATGCTGAAGCAGGCCGTGCAGATTCCGGACCCGGTGGTATTCTTGGAGCACAAATTCCTGTACCGCTGGCTGAAGGCAGATTCCTGGGTAGACCCGAATCCCCTGCCCATCGGCCAGGCACGCATTGCCCGCCCCGGCCAGCACGCCACCGTGGTGGCTTTCTCGGCCATGGTGCCGGAAGCCCTGCGCGCCGCAGAGGAATTATCCGCCACCAGCGGTTATGAGCTGGAGGTGGTCGATTTGCGCAGCGTCAAGCCGCTGGATACAGAGACCATTCTCGACTCCGTGGCCCGCACCGCCCGCCTGCTGGTGGTGAGCGAGGACTTCCCCTGGGGTGGCGTAGCTGCCGAAGTCGTGTCCCAGGTATCAGCCCAGGGCTTCCACCTGCTGGATGCCCCGCCCCTGCGTCTCAGCTCGCACGATACCCCCATCCCCGCCCA
>JAZQVE010000096.1:0-11565 GCA_045631705.1 Akkermansia sp.
AGATTACCGCGACTGCGGAAGAGTACCAGGGCGGCAGCTGCGCAGCGGCGGTGGGGATGATGCTTTACGCGGGAATCCGCCCGCATGAGGTGGCGCGGCTCACCTGGGAGCAGGTGGACCTGCAGGAGCGGGCGATTTACATCCTGCCACGCCACAGCAAGACGGGTGGGGCGCGTAGGGTGACGATTCACAGGCCGCTGCAAAGGATATTGCAGAAGCACCGCCATGCCGATGCTGAAAGGATATGCCCACCGAACTGGCTGAAGCATTGGCGGGAATTACGCCGGGCGGCGGGGTGGGACTCCCCTGCCCGGCGCTGGCCGCAGGATGCGCTGAGGCATACGTTTGCGAGTTATCATCTGAGCCACTTCCGCAGTTTTGCGGAGCTGCAGCTGGAGATTGGCCACCGGGATGCGACACTGCTGAGGACGCGGTATGTGGACCAACGCGGGGTGAAGGGAGCAGCGCGGTTCTGGAGGGCGGCGTAGCATCCGGAAGTTCGAGGTTCGAAGTGGGAGGTACGAAGTAAAGGGATTTCGTGCGCATCGGGAGCTGCGCAGGGTCCGGTCCTGCGGACCGGACATAGAAAAACCGCCTTTCCGGTGAGGAAAGGCGGTTTGAAACAGAAAGGTAATCCGGAGGCTTAGGGCTTCACCACGGAAGCAAGCACCACCGTACCGTTGAAGGGGGTGCTCACGTTGGCGGGCAGCTCTACCTGGGCGAGACGGAAGGATTCCTTCATGCCCACGCCGGAGATGTCGGCCTTGATGCAGCAGGGGATATCCTTCACAGCGCACTTCACGGGCATCTCGTGCACGATCTGGTGCACAACACCACCCATGGCAGCACCGGCGGGGGTGCCCACAAGCTTCACCTGCACGCGGGTCTTCACCACGGTGTCGGGGGTCACGGCGCAGAAGTCAACGTGGTTGGTGGTGTCGGTCAGCCAGTTGCGCTGAACGTCCTTCACGAGGGTCAGGATGGTCTGGCCGTCGAGCTCGAGGTTCACGAGGATGGAGTCGGTATCCACGGAAGCGAACAGGGCGCGAACGTCAGCAGCCTTGATCTGGATGTTGATGTTCTCAGCCACGGCGGAACCGTACACCACGCCGGGGAGGTAACCCTGAGCGCGCAGGGCGTTGAGCTTGCCGGTACCGATGGCCTCACGCTTGGTGGCCTTGAGAGAATATGTCGTCATAGTTCTAATTCTTTCTATGTTTTGAAATTGCGTTTTGTTTGGAGTTCTTCCGACGTCGGTGCGCTTGCGTCACCCGCCGGGTGTTCTCACCCAACCAGCGAAGAAGGGTGGACGCACAGGATACCCTTTATTTCGGAAAAGTCAAGCGAAATTTGGGCTCTGGCAGCAGTTTTCCCTTGAAAAAAGAGCGATTTACACCTAGTATGGTCGTGTATGAAGGAAATTCGTGTAGTAAGCATCCTCGCGGTACTGGTCATGGGCACGTCCTGCCACCAATTCGCCCAGCAGGCAGTGGGGCCGATTCCTCCGCCCTCTCCGGAGACGCGGGTAAGGCCGCTTTCTCCGGAGGAACAGCAGTATTATACCCTGCCCCAGCCGGTGCTGGATGTGCACCATTAAAGAATCTCACCGAGCACCTCGATGCAGCGGGCGTTCTCCTGCGCATTGCCGATGGTGATGCGGATGTACTCCGTAAGCCCATAGGCCACCATGGGGCGCATGATGACACCCTTCGCCAAGGCCATCCGGAACACTTCCACACCGTTGCCCACGTTCACCAGGATGAAATTGGTATGGCTGGGCACATACTCCAGCCCGCGCTGCTCAAAGAACTGCACATAGGCCTGGCGACCTTCATTCACCATCTGCACAGAGCGGGTGATGTGCTCCTTGTCATCCATGGCAGCGAGAGCGCCGACCTGTGCAAAGAGGTTCACATTGAAGGGGGAACGGGCCTTATTGAGCAAATCTGCAATTTCCGGTGAGGTGATGGCATAGCCACAGCGGGCACCGGCCAGGCCATAGGCCTTGGAGAAGGTGCGGAGCACGACCACATTCCTGCCGGCCTTCACGAAGCTGACGCTGTCTGTCGGTTCGCCGGCAAACTCGATATAGGCCTCATCGATAGCCACCACGACGTGCTCCGGCACGCGGGCGATAAAGGATTCCAGCTCAGCCTGCGTGACCATGGTGCCCACAGGGTTGGTGGGGTTGGTGATGAAAACCAGGCGAGTACGCGGCGTGATGGCCGCCAGCATGGCCTCCAGGTTGTGGGTCCACTTGTCACGGTTGGGGACGGAGATGTAGTCTGCTCCCAGCAGCTTTGCAACGATGGGATAGAGAGTGAAGGCGTAATCCGCCGCAATCACCTCTGTGCCGGGGCGCAGGAAGGCATGCCCCAGCAGTTCGATAAGCTCGCTGCTGCCATTGGCCACCACGGTGTTGGCAAAAGCGACCCCGTGCTCTGCAGCCACGCGGCTGCGTAAGGCAAAGGAGGCACCATCCGGGTAGATATGAGCACCGGCGGCGGCCTGCTGCATGGCCTGAACCGCAAGAGGAGACGGCCCCATGGAGTTCTCGTTGGAGGCCAGTTTCACAATATCCTCCGGGCGAAGGCCCAGCTCGCGCGCAGTTTCCTCAATGGGCTTGCCGGGCTGGTAGGCCACCAGCTCGTAGACATTCTGATTAGCGTAGGAGATGATGCTCATAACTTGCGCACCATTATACCCCTGCCCCGGCGCGGAACAAGCATTCTTTCCGGCATATCAATCAAAGAGATTCGGGTACGAGCGCAGCGCAAGTTCCTTGGAAAGGGCGCGAATCGTACGGGAATCCTCTGCCTGAAGCGCCAGCTGCGCCATCTGGCGGCACTCCTCGTAGTTGAGGTGGCGGATGGCAAAGCGGATGAGAGGCAGCAGGTTGGACCCCACGGAGAGCTCGGTGGCCCCCAGACCGACCAGCAAGGGAACCAGCGTGATATCGCCACCCATCTCGCCGCAGATTGCCGTGGGGATACCGGCCTGAATGGTCTGGTGAATGAGGCGAATCACGCCCGGATGAGTGGAGCGGAACATGCCGGCGACACGGTAATTCACACGATCCACCGCAATGGTGTACTGGGTGAGGTCGTTCGTGCCGATGGAGAAGAAATCCACATAGCGGGCCAGCACATCGGCCATGACCGCAGCGCTGGGCACCTCAATCATGATACCCACGCGCATGTTCTCATCGAATGCCTCGCCACGGGCGCGGAGCTCAGCGCGGCAATCATCCAGGATATCATGCACCTCCTTCACCTCGGTAAGCCCGGAGACCATGGGGAACATGATGCCGACCTTGCCATGAGCGGATGCACGCAGAATGGCGCGCAGCTGCTCCTTGAATACGGCAGGACGGCTCAGCGACACACGGATGCCACGCCAGCCCAGGAATGGGTTCTCCTCCTTCTCCTCCAGCACCTCGAAGGGAAGCTTATCGCCACCGGAATCCAAGGTGCGGAAAATCACCTCCTGCGGGGCGCATTCCTCCACCAGCCGGCGGTAGTGCTGGTATTGCGTTTCCTCATCCGGCAGGCCATCGCCGCCGAGCAGGAAGAACTCGGTACGGTACAGGCCCACGCCCTCTGCACCATTGCGCTTGATGGAGCCGTATTCGTGCACGAACTCCAGGTTGCAGGCCACGCGGATGTGGCGGCCATCGCGGGTTTCCGCCGGCAGGTCACGCATCTCCAGCAGAGCCTGGTATGCCTTTTCCTTCTCCGCACGCAACTGTTCATAGTACGCACGGGTGGCGGGGGTGGGATTCAGAATCAATACGCCGTTGTAGCCGTCCAGGATGGCGGGCATACCCACACGAGCCTCACGCACCAGGTTCGGCACACCCACCACGGCAGGCAGGCCAAGCGAACGAGCCAGAATAGCGGTGTGGGAAATAGCAGACCCCATCTCCGTAACAAATCCCAGCACATTCTGAGAATCCAGGTCGGCGGTGTCACTGGGCGTCAGATCATAGGCGGCAAGCAGGCAAGGCTCCTCACTGACCGGGCGATTGCGGCGAGTCCTGCTGCCGCCCTGGTCCAGGTTCTTCAGCACGCGCTGCAACACGTCTGCAATATCCGCCACACGGCTGCGCAGATAGGCATCATCCACCTGGCGCATGGCTTCCATGAAATTCTGCACCACGGCATAGTATACCGAATCAATATTCTGCAGGCGCTTCGGCATTTCCTTGCGCAGGCGGGAAATAATCATGCGGTCGCGCAGGAAGAGGAGGTGTGCATCAAAAATAGCGGCTTCATTAGCCCCGCTCAATTCCTCCACGCGGGTCTTCAGCACCTTGATTTCCAGCTCAGTGCGTTCGAGAGCCGACTCAAAGCGCTGCCACTCAGCCTCGATATCTGTGGGAAGTATCGTGCGAATGATAGGAGCAGAACAACCACGGGCCTCCACACGCAGTCTACCCATGGCAATGCCGGAGGAAACGGGTTGTCCCTGAAAACGCTGTTCTATTCCATCGCTCATATTTGCTTATACAAAGGGGGGATAGGATATAAAAACCTTCGGCGAGGGATTAATCCTCGCCGAACTTGTTGTTTATCAACTCCTCCAAGGCAGCCAAGGCTTCAGCTTCATCAGGGCCATCCACCGTTACGGCAATCTCAGCTCCCCAACCCACAGCCAGCATCATGAGGCCCATGATACTCTTGCCATCCACGGCTTCATCATCCTTCTCCACCGAGACATCGGCCTGGAAGCGACTTGCCACACGCACAAACTGAGCAGCGGGGCGGGCATGGATACCAAGCTTATTCTGGATGGTGAGTTTTTTTGTAATCATGGCAGGTAAGGTTTCGGAGATGGTTCGCTACCCATTATAGCGCGAATGCCGCGGAATGCGAGCTTTTTTTGAAAAAAAATGGCTATTCCGCACGACGGAGCAAGGCAGCATAGGCACCATCTGCAAGCTCCCTGTGCGGCAGAGCCAGGTAGTCCTCCACCAGCGAAAAATCCTTATGCTTTGCCAGGAAGGCATCTACCACGTTGCGATCTTCCTCGCGGTCGATGGAACACGTACTGTAAACCAGGCGTCCACCCGGGCGGACCGCCACACAGGCCTGCTCCAGAATGGTAAACTGAAGTGCCGCCAGACGGCTGATTTCCTCAGCAGAAAGGCGCCAGCGGGCATCGACCCGGCGCTGGAGCACACCACTATTCGAGCACGGCACATCAAGCAGAACCGCATCGAAGTTTCCTACCCATTCGACAGGGCACGGCTGAGTCCAATCGTGCTGGCCGACCTGCACATCCCGCCCCCCTGCACGCAGCAGATTCTCGCGCAACGGCTTAAGGCGGAATTCCTCCACATCCGTAGCAAGCAGCTTCAGGTCGCCGCCGGTGGCTGCGAGCATGGCAGCAGACTTGCCACCAGGTGCAGCGCAGGCATCCAGCACACGCTCACCCGGCTGGGGAGCGAGAAGCTGCACACAATAACGGGTTGAAGGGTCCGTCACATACAGCTGCCCTGCCCTCAGAGCATCAAGAGGGAGCGGGCCATGCAGCCTGTACCAGAGCGGCAGATGCTCCAGCGCCTCCCAGTTCCCGGGAATTTCCGCAGGCGGGTTCACCGGATTCAGACGGGCATAAACCGGAGGAGTCAGCGAGTTCCACTCCAGCATGGCTCGGGTATCAGATTCACCGAATTCCTTCTGCCAGCGCTTCACCAGCCAGGACGGGGTGGAATACTGAACGGCGAGCGGCAGGCGGCTGCGCTCCGCCTCAAACTCGGCGCGGCGGCGGGCAGCATTGCGCAACATGCCATTGACCACGCCACGCACGCGCTGCGGTGCCAGGCTCACGGTCTCGCTCACGGCGGCATGCTCCGGCTGGCGCAGAACGAACAACTGGCAAAGGCCAAGCAAAACCAGCCAGCGCATCTTTTCCTCAAGCTTGCCGGGACGCAGTTCCTTGCGAATGTGGTCCAGCCAGCTCATGTTTCGAAGCGTATCATAGACAATGGCCTGCAGAAGTGCGCGGTCGGAGTGCGGCAGCTTATGCTCCGCAGCAGCGCGGGCAATGAGCGTTTCGGCAAAGATACCGCCCTGCGACCAGCGCAGCAGCGCATGCCAGGCCAGCTGGCGAACGGAAGGGGTATTATTCTTCATGTCATCAATCCATGATTAAGGCCTCATGCAGCGGCAGATGCCCGTTCCAGGCCAGAATGGAACCACGCACTGCATCCCCGGCAGTCGGCGAAAACTCCAGCACACCGCCGGCGGCTTCCAGAATCACACGTGCCGCCGCGAAATCCCACAGGCAGATGCGACCCTCGACGTAAGCATCGAACCGGCCGGCAGCAATGTAGCACAAGGTGAGCGCCGCAGACCCGAGGATACGGATTTTACGCACCTGACGGGAAATATGGGCAAAACGGCGGATACCAGCCTCGCCGGAACCATCGTGCGTGCCGTGGCCGATGAACACAACGGCCTCCGCCATGGACGAACGAGAAGATACGCGCACCGGCTGACCATTGAGCGTGGGAAGCTGACCGGCCACAGCCGAGAAGCATTCCTTCTGCATGGGGTCATACACGCAGCCCAACACCAATTTCCCCTTGTGCTGAAGCGCAATGCTCACACAGAAAATCGGAATTCCGTAGAAATAATTCACGGTACCGTCAATCGGGTCAACAATCCAGCAGAAATCCGACTGAGAGCTGCCGCCATTCCCCTCTTCGCCCAGAATCATGCTTTCGGGGAAAACAGACAGGAGATAATCTGAAATCAGAGTCTGACTGTCCTTATCCAGACGGAGCTTGATATCATGCTGCAAGGCTTCATCCACCTGCTTATAGCAGTAAAAGTTCTCGCGGAGAAAAGCCCCGGCCAGTCTGGCGGCTTCTTCTGCCGCGCGGAGGTATGCTGAGTAATCCGTAGTCATTCCAGCTTATTTCTTCTGGTCCTTCTGAGCGCGCAGCTCCTGGCGGGTCTTGTCGAAAATCTCACGAGCCAGGTTCAGTGAGGCACGGCTGAGCAGCGGGCGCATCTCGCGGGCGGATGCATGAGGGGAAGAGGAATCGTCATAGCCCATCCACACAAAGGTGCACACGCTGTAGGGGCGGAACACCATCGTCCACTGCCCGGCTCCCTCCGGCAAGGTTTCATTCAGAATAACGGGCTCACCCTCCGTGATGCGGAAAGGCGGCAGCTCTGCCACGGTGCGGGCGCTTTCGCGGCGGATATACTCCGGAGACTTCTCCGGTTCGTAGTGATAAATCAGCTGGGAATTGCTGTTCCAGACATCGTTCACCATGCTGAGTCGGTAGCCGCGCCCCTCGTTCTGCAGGCAGAACAGCAGACGAGCCAGATCCAGGCGACGCATCCGGAAAAGGCCGTTATAAAGATACAATTCCTGCTCGCGGTCAGGCAGAACTATGGGAAGCTTCAGAGATTCGTAGAAGGACCGTACGACATCGTAGCCCAGCTGACGCCCGGTCACTTCCGTGCTGCGCGCCACAATATGCATATCCTCGCCACCCGGCAGACAGGCACAGCAGAACAGGAACGGTGCTGCAGCGCGTCCGGGGCGAGTCTGGTCCTGCCAGCGGTCGCGGCCATCCACAGCACTGCGGCCACCCACCAGTGCCAGCACCTTACCGCGATGGTTGCGGCGGGCATCCACCACAAGCACGCAGCACTGCAGCAGACCGGTCATATCATTATTGGCGCCACGCACCTTCATACCCTCCGGACGACGCAGCCTGGCAAACGCCTTGCGGGTAGACTCAGCGGCCTCCGGGGTCTGCCCGGCCAGCCATGCTTCGGGATAAATACCGGGGTTCTCAACAGAAACAAGTGCCTTCTCCACGGCTTCCTCCACATACTGCTGCAGGGGAAGGTGAAGACTGGAAACCACAGAAACGCCACCGGAATGCTCCGGGACCTCAGCCCCGAGTTCCTCCAGCTCGCTGCGGGTCCACATCACGGCGTAGGAACTGGCTGTATCCTGCGTGTCCACACCGCGCTTCAACACGATGGAGGCCGCAATGCCCTCATTGCAGACCTCCTGGGAAATCATCTCACAAGCCAGCATGCGCTGCAGGGTCTCGGCCTTCACCTTGCGGGCACTTTCCATGCTGCGCACCGGATTAAACAGGGAGGGGGCGCGAACCAGACCGGCCAACGTAGCGCACTCCACCAGGTCCAGTTCCTTTACCTGTTTGCCGAAATAATGGCGGGCCGCAGCGCGGATACCATAGCAATTCTGACCGTAGTAAATACGGCTGAGGTACTGCTCCAGAATGGTAAGCTTATCGAAGCGATGCTCAATGCGCAGAGCAAGCATGGTCTCCAGCAGCTTGCGGTCCAGCGACTTGCCGGAAAGCTCGAACACATTGCGCGTGAGCTGCATGGTGATGGTGGAAGCTCCCTGCTCGTAGCGCATGGACATGAGGTTACGAATCAGCGAACGAAGCACCGATGTAAGCACCACGCCATCGTGTTCGAAAAAGGTTTCATCCTCTCGTGCCACAAAGGCATTTATCAGGTTCTGCGGCAGTTCGTCGCGGGAAACGTAGGTATCCGAATCATCGGCCAGGGAAGCAATCTGACGATTGGCTGAATCGAACAGGATGCTCGAATTCATGCCGGAGCTGACCCGGGATAAATCATACTGCATGGCCCGGTAGCCATATACGCCTAATACCGACAGTACAGCAAGCAGCAGGATACCACAGACAATGCAGAGGAACATCAGCTTCTTCTGCCCGATGGATAGCAGACGAAACCAGCTCTTGCGGCGATTAGGAGTAGAGACGAAGGACATGAATCGAAATTAAGCTCACTATTACGCGGCAGGAGCTGCGCTTTTTTGCTCATCCATCAGGAATTGCACATTGGCCGGCGGAGTCCAATGGGGGAACTCAGTCTTGAGGGTCTGCTCATACTGAGAAGCTTCGCCAGACTTACCGCACTTCTTGAGGGCATTGGTAATCTTGTACAATGCCAGGGGCTTGAGTTCCTTATCGCTCACCACGTTGGCCGTGCGGCCATAATACTTGGCAGCCTCGCTGTACTCACCATCAATGTAGCAGGCATCTCCCAGCGAGATGAAGAGCGTGGACTTGATGGGGCCGTCGATACCAAGGGCAATAGCCGTCTCGCATGCCTTCCGGGCATCTGCTCCACGGCCAAGACCAATCAACAGCTGTGCATAGTCGCGCATACCTTCAGCCAGACGGTAAGGCTGCTTCTCCATGGAAATATAGTGCTCGGCCGCTTCCAGACCGCGGGCGTAGAGACGCAGCTCCAGACGGGCGCGGGCAAGAGTCTTCCAGACGATAGGCTCCACCTTGGGACGTTCCTGCTCAGTGCCATCAGCTGCGGTGTACTTCTCGCGCGGTTCGCGAGGCAACGCATCGGACAGATACTTGTTGGCAGCGAGGTAATCATGCGACTGGAAGCGGGTCCAGCCGCACCAGCGGAGAATAGCCGGAGGCAGAGCGTTGTAGGAGGCCTGATTGCTGCGCTCCAGCACTTCAAGGGATTTCTTGAGATTCTCGGCATCCTTCATCTTGAAGAAGCACTGCACCAGACGAATATCTACCAGAGAAGCATACTGCTCCGGATAGATGGTGCGGGCTTCCTGGAAATGAGTCACGGCAGCGGCGGGGTCCTTCTCTGCCAGCACACCGGCTACATTGTAGTGAGCCTCGGCCAGAGCGCCGGGCTTAACCGGTGTTCCCTGCTTGGTAAGCTCCTCGCACTGGGTAATGAAGCCCTTATAATAGTACACCATCTTGTCGGCATCCTTGCCTGCGCAGAGCTTGGCTGCGCGCTGCCAGCAGACGGCAACGGAATCGGAATCCGGATAATCTCTGATAACGCGGTCAAAATCTGCCAGGGCATCACCCAACTTCCCCTGCTTACCCAGGAAGGTACCACGCAGGGAGAGGGCATCCGGCATGCGATGGTCCGCCGGATAGTTCTCAATGTACTGGGAAAGTGTAGGCAGCGGGTCATAAGCATCCCCCTGAGCTGCCGTCCAGGCCTTCTTATACATGGCATCGGGGCGTACAGCCTCCGGCAGGTTCTCAAAATTAAGCGCATCGAACTGGCGGGCAGAGGCTGCCGTATCAGTCAGCATGAGACGGTCGGCATACATCAGGCGCACCAGGTCCACGCACGGCAGAGACGCCGTAGCAGAGCCCGGCACCGCATAGGTGCTGATATATTTCTCGGCCTGCTGATAGAAATTAGCGCCACGAATCTGCTGCACGCATATCATGCGGCGATAACCGGCATCTGCCGCCAGGGGTGTACCCGGCTGGGCTCGCTCAGCCATCTCGAACCAGACGGCAGCAGCCTCGTACTGCTTGATTTCCATGGCAGACTGGCCCACGATGAGAGCACGGCGGGATTCCTTGGCCGGGTCATCCAGGCTGCGGGTCTGAGACGAAGCACGGCGCACCACCTCAGCATACTTGCCGACTTTGTAGAGGGAGAGGATGTTCTCCATCTGTGCCTCACCGGCATACTTCTCCATGCCCTTCATGCGGGAAAGCTTGCCATAGAGCTGCTGGGATTCATCATTCTTCCCGAGACGAGAAGCCAGGCGCGCCGCCTGAAGTGTGGCAGATGCGCGCACTCTCTCATCCAGTGTATTCATGCTCAGAATATCACAGAAAAGGGTATAAGCCTCAGCATCCTTGCCATCCTCCGTCTTCATCTGGGCCATAGACAGCAGCGAAGTCTGCAGAATCAGAGGGTCTATCCCCTGCATCACCTGGAGTGTGCGGAAGGTGGATTCCGCATCCTTGCGCTTGCCGGACTGCAACTGGGCACGGCCAAGACGATACAGGGCATCATTGCGCAGCTCTGCGCGCTGAGTCTCACGCACGGTGATGTGATAGAAACCAATAGCCTTCTGCCACATCTGGCGCTCCGTGGCCTGGTTAGCCAGCTTATAGGCAGCGGCAGCGGCGTACTCACCCTTGCGCTGATTGGCCAGCACACCGAGGGTGCTGTTGGATGCAGCGGCATCCCCTGCCTCGGCCTGGCAGATGGCCTGCAGGTAGAGAGCCTTCTCTGCATTAGCAGACTTGGGGAATCGCTCCGTGAAACGGGCAAAAAGATCCGCTGCGCGCTTCATGGCCTGAGACCGGGCCATGGAGTCAGGAGTATTCCGGGCCTGGGCATAGAGTTGCTCGGCAATAGCGTAGCCATCGGCCTCAGCATTGGCAACCAGCGGGGCATCCGCCTGCTCCGGCTGCTGTGCAAAAGCCGGCACCAGAGAAAACCCTAGTGCCAGCATGGTAGAAAATCGAGTATTCATCATGGGGGAAAATCAGTTGATTAAAACTTGAAACGTAGCCCCGCGAGTTGTTATTTCTTCGCTTCGGGCATCTGCTTGGAGAATGAGACATTCCATACACCCGCCTGGGAGCAGGTCGAAATCACGTCGGCCATGCGCTGCCAGCTCATCTGCGCATCGCCTCGGATACGCACAGGCTGATTCGGGTTCACCGCCACCATTCGTTTCAGCATATCGTGCAGTTTCTGGCGGGTAAATACCTCGCGGTCGATGGTGATA
>JAZQVE010000097.1:0-22911 GCA_045631705.1 Akkermansia sp.
TACGTTCAGGTTGTACACAAAGCCACGCAGGGCCTTCTTCACAGCCTTATACGGCAGCTGGTCCTTGAACAGATAGGGGGAAAGATAGGTATCGAAGGAGCTGAAGGCCTGTGCACCGGCCCATTCGCTCTGCAGAATGCCCAGGAAGTTAGCCATCTGCCCCAGAGCCTCACGGAAGTGCTTGGGCGGGCGGCTGTTCACGCGGCTGCGCACACCATTGAAACCTTCATTCAGAAGAGCGCGCAGGCTCCAGCCGGCGCAGTAGCCGGTAAGGCAGTCAAGGTCGTGGATGTGGTAGTCGCCATTGCGGTGGGCGGCGCCTTCCTCGGGGGTGTACACCTGGTCCAGCCAGTAGTTGGCAATCACCTTACCGGCGGTGTTGTTTACGAGACCGGCGTTGGAGTATGTGGTGTTGGAGTTGGCCTTGATGCGCCAGTCGGTATTGCCCACGTATTCCTCAATGGTCTGCTTACAGTCTACCCAGGTGTTGCCCTGGTAGAGACCGGCAATCTGCTCACGCTGCAGCTTGTGCAGGAAACGGTACTTGATGAAGTTACGTGCGGTGTCGTAAGCGCCGGCACGCATGAGTTCCTTCTCGATGCGGTCCTGCACCATTTCCACAGGCAGGTATTCTTCGTGCTTCAGCTTATCCAGCACATTGGCATATACAAGAGGATTATACTCCTCCTGTGAGGCGTGGAACGCCTTCTCGATGGCCTGCTGTACCTTGTAGGCCTCGAAGCGTTCGCGCTTTCCGTTTCTCTTGATGATTTCAGGCATTTTCCGTGAGAGGTTGTGAGTTTCATGTACCCGTTTACCGGGGGTGTCCCGGCAAACAGATGCTCGCTAGGTGCACAGGCGAAACTCTACCATTCTAAAATCCCCTTTGCAAGCAAAAAAAACGATGGGGGCACACTTTTCCACACACAAAATATAGAACACTTAAACATTTGTACATACTATATATTGTATACAAGCACCCCTTTAGCTATATTAGAACGTTTCTTGTCTCCAGAAGCTGAAATATGGACGGAATCCATTGATTCAACGACTTTCAGAGGGCTTGGAAGGCGTTCTAAACTAGGCTCTATATGGTGTGGTGTGCAAAAATCCGCCACAAAATGTAGCGGGTATAGAAATGAGTCCAGCAGGGTTCTAATTTTCAGCCCAGATGCACTTCAGGTAGTCTTCTCCGTCAAAATCGAAGGGCATAGGCACCGAAATAAGGCGCGCGGAAGGAATACCTGCCGACACCATGCGACGGAAGGCCGGCATGGTCAGTTTGCGGCAATTCGTGGAGCAGAAAATACGGCCCTGAGGAGCCAGACAGGCCGCAGCCAGATTCACCAGATGGTCATAATCCTTCTCGACTCGCCACACGTGTCCCTTTTCATCGCGGGAGAAGGTGGGCGGGTCGAGTACAATGATATCGAAGCGGCGTCCCTGCCGGGCAAAACGATCCATCCAATGCAGAGCATCGCCCTTGCAGAAATAATGGTCATCCGGGTCAATATCGTTGAGCGCCATATTCTCCCGGCACCAGCTCAGGCAGGGCTGAGCCAGGTCAAGGGTAGTAGTCTGAGCCCCGGCCAGGGCAGCGCAGACAGAAAACGCCCCCGTGTAGGCGAAGGTGTTAAGCACCTTCATACCGGGGCGGCAGATGCGGCGGAGCTCCGCACGATTATCGCGCTGATCCAGGAAAATACCCTGGGAGTACCCTGCCCCCATATCCATGAGATAGTTCACACCATTCTCCTGAATCACGAAGCGCAGGGGCGACTCCGGGCCACAGAGAAACTGCGGAGCTTCCTTCACATCCTTATCCAGACGCTTCACGTAAACGGGGCGTCCGGTAGCCTTGAGCAAATCCTTCAGGCCAGCCGGCAGGGCCGTATCGCGCAGAGACACCAGCAGACGATCCGCCAGAGCGTCAATGAACACCCCCGGCCAGGGCGTGCCGTCCGATACACGGAAGGCATTCGTCTCCGGCGGCAGCTTGGCCAGGCGCTGGTCCAGAAGTCTCTGCAGGGGGGTATTCACAGCAGGAAAGTCTTTGCAGCAGCATCCGCAGCCTTGCGGATGGTAGCGGCCATGGAGGTCAGAGCATTTGCACGGGTGGAAGCCAGATGTTCCTTCAACCCGCAGTCATCCAGCTTGCTCATATCTGCCGCCAGAATTTCTGCCGGGGTGAGCCCGGACAGCAGACGGATGAAGAGAGCAATAAGCCCCTTGGTGATAAGGGAATCGCTGTCGGCATGGATGATGAGCTTGCCGTCATCCATTTCAGTGCCGACCCACACACGACTCTGACACCCCTTGATGAGGTTGCAGTTCTTGCGATACTTCTCGGGCATAGCCGGCAGGCGGCGGCCCAGGGAGATGATGAATTCGTACTTTTCTGTCCAGTCCTCAAAGACGGACATGTCATCCAGCAGCTCCTCGATGCGTGCGTTGTAATCCATTACTTGTTGCGGCTGGTTGCCAGCGTGTAGAGCACGGCCTTCTGGGCGTGCAGACGGTTCTCAGCCTCGCGGAAGATGACGGGAGCGTTGGCTTCCAGCACCTCCTCGGTAATCTCATAACCACGGTAAGCAGGCAGGCAGTGCAGCACGATGTGACCGGGAGCCGCCAGCTTCAGCAGTTCATCGTTCACCTGGTAGGGGAAGAAAGCCTTCTCCTTGGTGCCCTTCTCTGCCTCCTGGCCCATGGAAATCCACGTATCGGTGTTAATCACCATGCAATCGCGCACAGCTTCGGCAGCATCTGTGGTGCAGATGATGTTCGGGCAATCAAGGGCAGCCAGAGTCTCTGCCTTGGGGAGAGCCTGCTCAGGACCGGCCAGCATGAGGGTGAAACCCAGGCGCTTGGCAGCCCACATCCAGGAGCGTCCCATATTGTTATCCACATCGCCCAGGAACGCTATCTTCATGTCCTTCCAGGAGCCCACACCATACTGCTCCTCGATGGTGAGCAGGTCGGCCAGAATCTGGCAGGGGTGCTCCAGGTCGGTCAGGGCATTGATGGTCGGCAGCTTGGAGTAATCAGCAAAGTCCACTACGTCCTGCTGGTCGTAGGTGCGGATGATGGCACCGTGAATCATGCGGCCCAGCACACGGGCGGTGTCCTTGATGGGTTCGCCACGGCCCAGCTGGATATCGCGGGTGGAAAGGAACATTGGGCGGCCACCCAGTTCGGAGATACCCACTTCGAAGGAAACGCGTGTACGAGTGGAGGATTTGGAGAAAATCAGAGCCCAGGTCTGCCCGGCCAAGGGCTGTTCAGTGTGGCAACCGCGCTCGGCTTTGAGCTTGTGCCCCAGGGCAAGCAATTCGCAAATCTGCTCGCCGGTCAGTTCTTCAATGGAAAGAAGGTTATTCATGGCTATTAAAAATTCCGGGAAAGCAGAACGCTACCATGTTTACCACCTACTGTAAAGTTCAGAATGAGTCAGCGCTGGCAATTAATTTTTATCATTGTCCACCGGTTCGGTCAATGCGCGTGCAATCTCGCGTATAGCCAGGCGGAGTCCCTGAGCCACCAGCAGACTGATAACCAGGAAAACGCCACAATAGAACACCCCCTTCAGAATTCCGTAATCAGATGACGCAAAGCAAAAGACCAGGCCGGCCACCAGAAGATGCATGGTCAGTGCCGTCAGGAAGCAGCCAGCCCGGGTTCCTTCCGACTTTGCCAGGATGGATGCAGCCAGACAGAACAGGTAAAAGGCAAGAATGACGATAAACATAATGAACTATTGTTGCATCAGCCACAGAACCAGGTCATGGTAGGTGCTGTAAATCTCCATGGCGCAGTTTTTGAAATCCTGCCAGTAACCGCGCAGGCTGATGACACCGAAACAACGCAGGATAAGAAGGAGTGCTGCGATGTTGGTTATCGTGATAATCAGGAAGGAAATGACCACACCGTTTTCCAGCAGGTCCGGCTGCTCGCGGGGAATCACCCAGAGAGTCCAGTACACATGGAATGCCCACCAGAAACCGAACCCGGCATACAGCCACTGAAGATAGGACTCAAACGGAACCACCAGGTTCACAACAAAGAGCACACCCAGCCAGAGCAGCATCCACAGCGGCACAAAGTAGGGTGCCAGCGACACAAAGAGGTTATCCTTGTCGGTATCCACATAGCCACCATCTATATCCACACTCAGTGCCTGTACCTTGCCAAGACACATCAGCGCCGCAATGGCATGGGTAAGCTCGTGCCCCAGCACATAGGCAAACATGAGGATGGGATCCACCAGATGAAAATATTTCAGTACCGCGAACACCAGAACTCCCAGTAGCGCATACCAGACAGGCACACTCTGCCAGAAATCAAAATCTCCCACCACCGGGGCGGCGTGGTACAGCTGCTGCATTAGCGCAAATACCATGACCACCGACAGAGGCAACAGCAGACACCAGCCGATAATCAGGCGTATCCATCTCTTCCAGCCGCGAATCTCATAGCCCGAATCCACCAGGTCCGCACCATACGAAGGCTCCACAGAATCCCAGTATGCCGCCTGTACCCTGATGCGGCGTATCACCCCCACGGATTTCGGTTTCAGGTGCTCCGCTTCGTGCGGTTTATCCAGCGGCACGCGCCAATCGCCGAATTCCGGCTCTACCGGACGACGGCGCACGGCGCGACTACGCTGCTGGCGGACAGGCTTCATATGGATGAGGCAGGACGGATATCCTGAATGGAAATGGAAAGGCTGACACGCCCACGCCACACATTGCGATCAATGGTGAAGGCAATATCCCACGGCGGGTCAGGAAGTTTTACAGAACCGCCATTGAAATACATGGCGTCGCACTCGTAGGAACCCTGCCGCAGGCCAAGACGCAGGTGGTTTCCCTGCAGGTGACGGGGGGCATCCGTCAGCATCACATTGCGGCTCATAAATACCGGCTGAGGATTCGAGTTGCCGAAGGGCTCCAGCAGTTCGTAACTATCCAGCAGGTCCAGTGTAAGCTCCGGGAAACTCACCTCGGCATCCACATTCAGCACCGGTGTCAGTTTGTCCGGGTCCACACTCTCCTTCACGAAGGCATCAAAACGGGCACGGAAGGCGTCTATCATGTCCTCGTGAATCACCAGACCGGCAGCCATATCGTGACCACCGCCGGAAATAAGTGTATCCGCACAGGCATGGATGGCCTGCACCAGGGATACCCCCGGAATGGAGCGGCCACTGCCCTTACCAATGCCGTTTTCGTCCAGCGAAATCACAAAGGTAGGCTTGTGATAGCGCCGCATCAGCAGCGAAGCCACAATACCCACCACACCGGGATGCCAGGTGCGGGAACCAAGCACAATGACACTGTCCCGCTTGGGGGAGAATGTGTGCGAAAGCATCTCCATGGCCTCATTGCGAATCTTCTCCTCTTCCTGCTGGCGGGCGCGATTGTGCATTTCCAGACGCTCTGCCAGCTCTGTTGCCACGGCAGTGTCGCGGGTCATAAGCAGGTTCAGGGCATCCAGCGGACTGTCCATGCGACCGGCTGCATTCAGACGCGGTCCGATACGGAAAGACACATGACTGGCACTGGGGCGGCGGTTCAGATTCGTGACGCGGTTGATGGCCTGGATGCCGATATTGCCTCCTTTCTCCATGACGCGGAGGCCATGGCGGGTAAGCAGGCGGTTTTCCTCGACCAGGGGCACAATATCCGCCACAGTGGCGATGGCCACCACATCCAGATACTGCTTCAGGTCAAACTGCGGCAGGCGGCGTTTCTTCAGCATGGCATGCGCCAGCTTGAACACCACACCAGCGCTGCAGAGATAAGTGAAGGGGCTGTCCTCCTCCAGCTTGGCATTCACCACTGCCACAGCCGGCGGTCGCCCCTGCGTGCTGGCCTCATGATGATCCAGAATCACCACATCTATCCCCTGCTCCTGCAGCCAGGCAACTTCATCCACAGAGGACGTGCCACAGTCCACTGCAATAATCAGACCGGGACAACCACCGCACTTGGCTATGGCATTCGCCATGCCTTCCTCGCTCAGGCCATAGCCTTCGCGCGTGCGCACAGGTATAAAGTAATCCGTGCGGATGCCGTAGGCCCGCAGAATCGTATACAGGAGCGTGACGGAGCTCACGCCGTCCACATCGTAGTCACCATAGATGCAGACGTGTTCGCCGTTGTCTGCCGCGCGGAAGATGCGCTCAACGGCTGCATCCATCTCCCGCAAGGCAAAAGGGTCACCAAGATCCGATAGCCTTGGTTTCAGGAATCTTAGTGCCCGTTCCCGACCGGAAATCCCCCTCTGTGCCAGCAACTTTCGAACCAGCAGCGGCAGCTGCTCATTCAGTTCCTCACCAAAGTCCACACTTCCGTCCAGGGGGCGTAATTCCCAACTGAACTTAGTACTCATGGGGCAATCTTATCATTTGCCCCCCTGCTGCGTCAAGTGATAAATAACAGGCCTTCCCGCGCCGCACTTAAATAACAGGGTGACGGCATATCGGCTTGCACTGAGGGCGCATTGGTGGTAAGCTGTCCGCGCTATGTGGACAGGACGCTTTTCTCAACCGACTGCAGATCTGGTGCTGGAATATGGTGAATCCGTATCCTACGACTGGAAATTGTACGAGCACGACATCGCCGGCTCTACAGCACATGCACGTGCCCAGCTGAACGCCGGAATGCTTACGCAGGAAGAATTTACAGCCATTGCCGACGGGCTGCAGGAAATTCTGGCCGATATCAAGGCCGGCAAGTTCCAGTGGAGCATGAAGCTTGAAGATGTGCACATGAACATCGAAAGCGAGCTTACCCGCCGCATCGGAGCCCCCGGCGCCAAGCTGCACACCGCACGCTCCCGCAATGACCAGGTGGCCACAGACACGCGCTTGTACTGCCGAGCCCAGATTGATGAAACCCTGGAACTGCTCAAGGACATGCAGCGAGCCCTGGTACAGAAAGCTGCCCAGTACGCCGAAGTCCGCATACCGGGTTACACGCACCTGCAGCGAGCCCAGCCGGTCACCATAGGCCACCACCTGCTGGCCTATGTAGAAATGCTGGACCGCGATGCCGAGCGCCTGATGGATTGCCGCAAGCGCGTCAATGTAAGCCCGCTGGGCAGTGGTGCCATCGCCGGCAGCACCATTAATCTGGACCGCGCCGCCATTGCCGCTGAACTCGGTTTTGCCAGCGTGACCGAAAACTCCATGGATGCCATCGCCGACCGCGACTACATCATGGAAACCCTCTTCGACCTCTCCCTCATCGGCACGCATCTGTCCCGACTCAGCGAGGACCTGGTGCTCTGGAGCAGCGCAGAGTTCGGCTACTGCACGCTGAGCGATGCCCACACCACCGGCTCCAGCCTGATGCCCCAGAAAAAGAACCCGGACGTATGCGAACTGACCCGCGGCAAGAGTGGACGTCTGTACGGCAATCTGGTCAGCGTGATGGTGGCCGTCAAGGGGCTGCCGCTCACCTACAACCGTGACCTGCAGGAAGACAAGGAACCCCTCTTCGATTCTTTCGAAACCATCAGCCTTGCTCTGCGCGTAAATGCCGAGATGGTGGCTGCCATGCGTATCAATCCTGACCGCTGCGCCGTCGCAGTGAGCGACCCCCTGCTCCTGGCCACAGACCTCGCAGACTATCTGGTACGCCGCGGCGTTCCCTTCCGCAAAGCCCATGAGCTGGTAGGCAAGGCCGTCGCGGTCTCCGTAGGCACCGGCACCCCGCTCAATATGCTCTCGCTGGATGAATTCAAGGAAATCTCCCCGGAATACGGTGAGGATGTGCATCAGGTATTCAACCTCGACCGCGCTTTTGCCCTGCGCACCAACCCCGGTGCCCCGAATCCGGACAACACGGCCCGACGTCTCGCCTATTGGCAGAACAAGCTTTCCTGATTCAGAGACTCCTCCTGTACCCTTCCGGCAGTGCGCCATTTGCTGTGCACTGCCGTTTTTTATACGACATACACGCGCAATACAGTTATTATCCTTGCCTTTTACTCAAAAACAGTGCAGTATAGCCGCACACCATATTACTCTTGATGACAACTTCCATAACAAAAATCGGACTCGTTCAGACCGCCCCTCTACCCGGAGATTTTTCCAATAACCTCAGAGCCATTGTTCAGGGCTACCGTGAATGCCTGAACCACGGAGCAGAACTCGTCATAGCCCCCGCCGCAGCCTTGTGCGGCCTTGAACCCGGAGATTTAGCCACCCGTCGCTCCTTCGTGAACCAGACCCGGGCTGCGCTGGACACGCTGTCCAGGGAGCTGGGCTCAGCCCCGCTTCTGCTGGGAGCATACACCAATGTACTGGGAGACGATGAAGTATACGTCGGCATCATGGCGGGAGAAGGCGATGAAGAAGATCCCTGGATGGCCAGCGACCAGCGCATAACTCTTGTGCCCTACCTGCTGGAGCATGACAGCGTAACGGAACTGAATAGTGCTGAGGACTTTTCCCTCGATGACGTCTCTATCTATGTGGATATGACGGACACGGAGCATCTGCCGGATATTCAGGCCGACCTGATTGTACGCCTTCCCTCCACCCCCTGGTATGCAGGAGCCTTCCAGGACGATTACGAGAAGCGCAGCTGGGAGGCCAGCATGTCCGGATGCCCGATTGCCTGCGTTCGTCCGGTGGGCACCAGCGGAGGAAACATCTACGGAGGTGGTTCCGCTGTCTACAGCGCGGAAGGCACACCGCTCATGCGGCTGCCGCTTTTTGAAAACGCAGCCCGGGTAGTGGATCTGAATCGTTCCACACAGGCACTGGAATTTCCGGAAGAGGTAGAGCAGCTTAGCCTGGCTCTGGAACGCGGAATTCGCGACAGCGTGCGCAACAACTGCTTCAGCGGTGTGTGCATCCCCATGGAGCATACCCATTCTGCGCTTCTGGCGACTCTGGCCATCGAGGCCATCGGCGCTTCCAATGTCTGTGGTATCAGTTTCGATGCAGAGAACAAGCTGGCAGAGAAACTGGGTATTTCCTGCTTCACCCCGCAGACCAGCCAGCTGGAGGAAGCAGCAAAGGCCACCCTGGGCGAGGAAGAGGCACCGGCCCTGCTCGAGCGACTGCGCACATCTATCGCCATCACCCATGCAGAATCCCGCGGGCTTATGCTCTGCTCCCCCCTGGCGCGCCGCGAGCTGATGCTGGGAGAATTCCGAATGTACGGACAGAGCGGTGGGCACCTGGCACCGCTGGGCAATCTGTACGATATCGACATATTCCTGCTGAGCGAATACCACAAGGAAAAACATCCGGATATCTTCGGTGCACTTGGCACCCCGCCCAACGGCTACACCTGCCGTATCATTCATGAGATTGCAGATCTGAACACCCCGCCGTCTGCACTTCTTGATGATACCCACTACCTCTTCAAGGAAAACGATGTACGCCTTGTCCAGCGCAAGATTGTGGCTTCAGCGCTCAAACGCAGCCAGCTGCCTGTCATTCTGCATGCAGATCCTGCTATCGAGCAGCTTCACATCCCCATCTCGCATCGTCTGAACGACTGATGCCGGGATAATCGTTATTGAACTTAAAGGAGGGTATGGTGTGTCCACACGCCATACCCTCATGAATAATAAAAACTTAACCCGCTACACCTACGAGAATACCGACTTTCAGGGCTGGCGCGTCAGCATCCAGCGCTGCGGTCGTATCATCACCCGCTATTTCTCCGACCTTCAATACGGCTCCGAAGATGATTCAAAAGCCGCGGCTATAGAATACCGGGATACCGTGCTGGCCAATATGGCTGCACACAAAAATGATCTGCCGGAATACATGGATGACGAACTGGCCCACGTGCAGCAATTGCTACGCGAGAAAAGCGCAGGCTTCAATCTTCATCCTCGTCAACCTCATGGAGCTTCTCGTGCTTAGCACGGCGGACCTGCTCCGTATTCTCTGTGACCAGCACCTGCGGAGCCAGCGTCTCCCGCAATTCGGCATTGCCATAGAACTCTGCCTTCTCCAGGCGGGCAAACTGAAGGGCCAGCTTCTCCAGCACATCAATAATCGGCTGCTTCACCCCTTCCGTATTGTCGATATACAACCACAGCTCATTGGCATCCTCGGAAAAAAGCTCCTTCAGTGCAGCCAGGCTGGCGCGCAGCTTCTCCACCCCGGCAGGTGCGTCCTCGGCGGATTCAATGGACTCCAACGCCTCGGTTTCCTGCTCCAGCGCAGCAACCAGGCGGTCGCATACCGCTGCCATGGGGTCTGCTTCTGCGGCATAGAGCGCCGTGCTTGCAATGAAGAGAGATGCCAGAGTCTTGTACATGCTCGTATTTTAGGCCTTTTGCATGCAGAATGTCAAGCAAAGAGCATTCCCGTCTGCTAAAATGTGCTTTTCTTCGTGACAAAATGCGACGTATGCGTTAGTATAGAAGCACGAAAATCCACCTGCAAAACAAGCATATGTCACAGTCCATTCTTATCGTAATTCCTGCCCGATACGCCTCTACGCGCCTGCCCGGAAAGCCCCTGGTCAAGATTGCCGGGGTTGAGATGATTAAGCGCGTGGCCGATATCGCCGCCTCTATCTGCCGCAAGAACGATAACTGCAACTACGTGGTCGCCACGGATGACCAGCGCATCGTCGACTATTGCCAGGGCGTGGAGATTCCGGTGGTAATGACCGCTGAGACCTGCCGCAGCGGCACAGAACGCTGCTGGGACGCCGTGAGCCAGCAGGCCACAGCTCCGGATTTCATTGTGAACCTGCAGGGCGATAATCCGCTTTGCCCGCCCTGGGTCATCCAGCAGCTCATCGACGAATGGAAGGCCTGCCCGGCCGATGTGTTCACCCCCTGCATTCACCTGGACTGGGCTGAATACGACCGTCTCGTCGAATCCAAGAAAACCACCCCCTACAGCGGCACCACCGTGCTGGTGGACAAGAACGGCTATGCCCTCGCCTTCTCCAAAAGCACTATTCCCGCCATCCGCAAGCCCGAAAAGGCCCGCGAAACCATGGAGAAGAGCCCGGTGCGCCGCCACGTGGGTCTGTACGCCTACACATACTCCGCCCTCAAGAACTACTTTGAGCTGCCGGAAGGCGACTACGAGAAGGGTTGCGTGGAAGGGCTGGAGCAGATGCGTTTCCTCTACAACGGACTCCGCGTGAAGATGGTGGAGGTGAACTACCGCGGTCGCAAGACCACCAGCGGCGTGGACTCCCCCGAGGACGTTGCCCGCGTAGAGGCTATTCTTGCAGAATACGGCGAGTACGAGCTCTAATGCATTCATGAGCGCAATTCCGCAACATATCGCCATCATCATGGATGGCAACGGCCGCTGGGCCAAGCAGAAGGGTATTCTTCGTGCCAAGGGGCACGAGGAAGGCGGGCGCTCGGTTCAGCGTGCGCTGGATCTCTGCCTGGAGCACGGCGTGAAATGGCTCACGCTCTACGCCTTCTCCACGGAGAACTGGGGGCGCTCCAAACTGGAGGTAAGTGCCCTCATGCACCTGCTGGACAAGTACCTGAAGGAGCGCACGCCGGAAATGATGGAGAAGAACGTGCGTCTCCATGCCATCGGCGAACTTTACATGCTGCCGGAAAACTGCCGCAAGCAGCTCCAGGCCAGCATGGATGCCACAAAAGACAACGACGGTCTGCACCTCGTGCTTGCGCTTTCCTACGGTTCCCGTCAGGAAATCACCGCAGCTGTGCGCAGCCTGGCCGAACAGGTACAAAACGGCACCCTGGCCCCGCAGGATATCACCCCGGAGCTGATTTCCGGCAATCTCTACACAGCCGGCATGCCGGACCCCGACCTCCTCATCCGCACCAGCGGCGAAATGCGCATCTCCAACTACCTGCTCTGGCAGATCAGCTATGCCGAGCTGTATGTGACCGATGTGCTCTGGCCGGATTTCGGGCGCGAGGAATTCGAAGCCGCCCTGGCCGAATACGCCCGCCGCGAACGCCGCTACGGCAAGCGCTGACAGAGCTTTAACCGTTTACACAAAACCCCGTCGCTGTTAATCAGTGGCGGGGTTTTCCATATTCAATTCCACAGAAGAGCAGTAAACAGGAGGTGGCGGCCTACTATTCCGAACGCAATCGGTATCAAGGCAAATCCCAGAGCCCGCTTCAAGGGCTGGTTGTACCAGCAGCGCATCGCCAGGATGAAACAGATGGCAAATATCACATCACACCCGAATGTATAAGCCAGGATGGAGCTGAGAAACACCTCAAAAAGTACGAAATTGATAACTAGCAAGACCCCGGCAGAACCACTCACAACTATGGCCGCAGCAAGAAACAGTCCTTGCATGACCGCAGCGCCGCGGAGCCTGGCGCATACACATACCAGCAGCCACAGGAGAATAATATCGCCAGCGCCGCAACCAACGAAGCGAAATAACACAGGCTCATCGCCACTCAGAAATGAGCCGGGAACAATCCCCAGCAGTCCACAAATACCAATACCCTGCACCACGCGCTGCCATTCACACTTCCCTGCAAATCGCCCCACCAGCAAGACAACCAGAGGCAGGATAAAACGAAGGTTCAGTTCTGCCAGCCCCAGACAACAGTCTGGAGGCAACATGTGCAGGCCTGCCGCACCGGCCAGCATGAGTACGGCACAGCATATAGCAATACGCACCCCCGGTTGCAGCCAGAAAAACGCTGCCAGCATACCAAACAGATAAAACAGGAGCGTCATATTCATATCTGGGCATTTCTAATGGGCATTTCCACTGAGGATAAAAGCCGCAATAAACGATAAAAACACTGCCAGGAGAAAGGGGATGAATGAAATAGCAACAGAGCGCAGCCAGCTCTTCTCGTGCAGGTAATGCATGATAAGCACAAAAACAAGCATCCAGATGATCAAATTCAGGTAGCTGCCCAGCACAAGGGTTGACATCTCATCCAGTCCGAACAGGAGAGGTATGTACCCCAGCACATTGGAGCTGACCAGCCCCTGGCAGGCCTCGATGGAGCAGGCAGCCAGCAGTCCCTGCTTTGCAGAAAGGGTACGTGCGCAGAGCCATACAAAAAACCAGGTCAACAGAATCTGGCCGGGGGGGCCGCTAAACAGCTGGAGCAGCAAATCCACAGAGAAATCATTAATATACAGGATACTCAGTACATACAAGGGCGCATGAACAAGAGCATAGACACCACAGCTCAACAGCACGCGTTTCCAGTGGCATCTGAGCATGAATACCCCCAGCAGAAACACCAGCAGCACTGCAGAACAAAGCAGATGGTGGCGGAGGTAATACCCGGCAATGCCCATTTCCTGAGCTGCGATATGGAAAAGGCACAGCAGGCCGCCATACGGTACCAGAATCATGCCATAGCGGGCAGCCTCACGTTTGCCGGGCTTCAGCCAATACAAAGCCACAAACATGCATACAAGCATGAGACCGGTAAATATCAACTGGGAAAGTTCCATACGTGTTATTCTTCTGTATAATCAGCAAACCAGGAGTTGAATGCCTCGGTATCCTGAAGGACGGACCCGAGGAAAGCATCCTCGAAATCAGCCTTGTGAACACTCGGATACAGGGTCAGGATGCCCTGCTGGTACACCGTCACGCCGTGGGCCTGCATCTTGCGGAAATGAGCGGGAAAGTCCACAGACTCGCGGCGGCAGATGCCCTCCACCTGTCTGTCCGTCAGCGACCAGTCTGACTGCACCCAGAACAAAGCAATCCAGGCATCGCCATCGAGTTGCTGAATACGGATATCGCCAAAGGAGCCGCTGTTCCATGAGAGGTATTCCTTCTCCGCTACGGCTTCATCCGTAGCCTTGGCAAGGGCCTTGAAATTGCCCGTCAGCATGTCAAAGGGCAATTCGGTGCGGATGCGGGCGGCCTTGCTCCATTCCTTTTTCTCCTTGTTCGCATTCCGGCTGCGCTTCAGCTCAGCCTTTCCATCGCGCCGAAGCAGCCAAACCGATGCCAGCATGAATGTCGGCCCCAGAATAAACATCAACACCTGCCGGAAATCAAACCCGGACTCAGCAAACCACAAGCATGCACCCACCGTGAGAGCCAGGCCCACAGCGCCATAACTCAGATATTCCATTATCGTCTTCACAAGGAGAATGATATCACAGCGTATGCAAAGTTTCAACTGTTAATAACAGATGCCCATGTGCCCCACCGGCACTCGGATAATGGATAATATTCAATTATGTTTTAAGTAATTGCTACAAGTTGGAATATTTTCTCGAACATATAGCAAATTAGATTGTCTCATTTATCCGGATATGGCAGTATAGGCACATCCGGTACTCAACCCGGCAACTACAATATGACCCAACGCAACATTACCCGATACACATACGAGACCACCTCCTTCCAGGGATGGAGACTCAGCATCTGCCGCAAGTGGAATCAGTTCACCAAATACTTTTCCGACCGGCAATATGGCAGCGAAGAAGCTGCATTCAAGGCAGCAGTGGAAATGAGAGATCAGATCTTTGATGCACTGAAGCAGACCCCCGATGACCCGCGAGGCGTGTTCGAACGATTCAAGAATGCAGCCGAAAGCCATCTGGAAGCGCAGCCTGTAATAGCCAGTAAATAGTTGACACTCGCAATATGAGAAAAGCCCCCGGCAGCATAACTGTCGGGGGCTTTTGCTTAACGAACGGGCAACAGAGAATTTTTCGTAATCTCCGGTTTCGGAGCATGTTTCGGTTGCTTCTCGCGGTTCTGGAATCCGTATTCTGCGGACTTCTTCTTGCTCTTCACCGGTGTAGGATAGGTTTCATCCACATCCCACACCAGAGTATCAGCCACCTCATCATCCGCACGCAGAAAATACTTGAACTTGTGCTCACTGCGGTTTCCCGCTGCATCATCGGAAGCGGCCGATGCGTGATACCACTTACCACTGGCACGGCGCACCTGATTCCATGCATGCACATCGGTATGATTGCGTCCATGCACCATAATGCACGGAATCTTCATGAGGGCCAGCACCGTATGCAGAGTCTCACTATACCCCAGGCTTCCACTTTTACGTTCAAGCACAGCATCGGTAATATCAGACTCACCCGGCTCCCAGCTGATATCCCGGATAAGCGCAGCATAGATATCGCGCATCTTCTGCTTATCTGTCTTCCAGGCGGTGCCATACTGATAAGCCAATGACTGACAGCGCTCCAGGGTTCTCTTTTCCTCCGGGGTAAGTTTCTCCCTGTTTTCCTTGTTATCCACCGAACGCAGCAGACGGATATGCGGCCAATGCACTACATCCAGATAAAGAACATTCTTTTCTTCGTCAAACCGGTAGTTCCAGTATTTGATGTATTGGTGATAATTCGCACAGGCCAGAAGATGCGACATATTGGGGCATGTCGGTTCCACCTTGAATTCCACAGTGGGGCCATCCAGAAAATCCTGGCAGATTTTCAAATTCTCGTACAAGTCCTCAACGGTTTTGATGGTCTTGTATTCCGGCTCGGATAATGGGCGTTTCTTAGGAATCAAAGCATCCCCCAGGGATTCTATCGGCGCCACAACTGATTCAGTAGCTTTAGCAGCCTGGTCGCTTACCGGTGAGTGCACAGGTTCCAGAGCATCGGCCACTTTATCACTTTGTGTCTCAATATCAGCTCTGAACCTTTCGTCCATGATTTCGAAAATGGATTGCTCCTCCCGCGGTTTTCTGGTTGCCACATTTTCTGCGCCCCCGGTACTATCACGATGCGCATGCCGTTTGAAAATGCCGACACGGTTGATTTCCGGAGTCTGCGGGTATATATCCTGCTCAGGCCACTCGTGATCCATCTCCATTTCGGCCTTGGTCAGAAGATAGTAGTCGAACACCTTCATATCCTGGCCATTCGGGGTAATCGGGTCGTTCCAGGTTACATCGGTGTGGTACCATTCGCCGTTCACATCCACAATGTTCCAGATGTGGTTCATCTTCTCGGTACTCATAACGGAACGACAATCAATCATGACCATATGCAGCAACAACTGGGCTGCACTAGTATATGCGGCGCACACACCTTTACCATTCAATACGATTCCTGCAGTGGAATAATGCCCCTCCGTGTACTTCGAATTATCCACCAGGGCATCATGAATCTTGCGAATCTTCAGCATATTGGGCATACCCGGCTGAATATTCCGGCTAATCCACTGGCCGCACACATCAAGCAGATCCCGTTCCTCACGGGTCAGCATGGATTCCAATTCCGGATTCCGGAAAGCCGCAAATACGCGGGCATCGGAGCCATATGCCACCTGAATCTGGTATTCTCCCTTCTTCTTCACCAGCCGGCAACGAATGGAATACAGCGTGTTAACCTGCCTGATCCAATTTTCCAATTCCGGATGTGCCTGCCTCGAACGGAAATGTATATCCAGGGTAGGTTGAAGCACCCGGTGCATGTGATAAATGGTATCCTCCAAATCCTCCAGACTGTCCAACTCGTCCGGAAACCCGGTACTTCTGAACACTCGGCTGGGAGCGCTCTCCATGGGGCCCAGATAATTGCAGGATTCCTGAGATGAAGGGTTCCACTCCGGTGCCTCGAGCCGGGCAATGGGACTATCTGCCGCATAATGACCAGTAATACGGCGAGCCATATCCAGCGAACTGCCCCACAAGGGAGCATTCGCGAACAGGAATGCAGAAGCAAGTACAGCAATACGCAGAAAAGACATAATACCTATTTACTGATTCTCTCCAAATCTCACACGCAGCAGGGTGTGGCATTCACCTCCCGATGTGCAGCTTGCTCCATCCACCCGCTGCACCATCGTCGAAAAATCCTTCACCTCTGCATTATCCGTCAAGCGCCCCAGGGCCTCGAAATTGACCGAAAAAAGCGAGGCTCCCGAAACAGGAACAGACTTGGGAGCCGGGGCAGCGGTCTCCGAGCCATAAGCCACCGCCACCTCATTGCCATTGACCACAACAGCGCCTTTCTCATCCTGAGTTCCCGGCAGATTGGAACAAAATCCTTGCAGACGAGCAGCCATTTCCGGAGCATCGGCCACCTCCGCGCGGAGCGACATACCCTTATTGGCAGAAAGCAGGAAGGCACAGCTTCCCGTCATCTTGTTGTTCAAATCCTGAGCAACGCTGATAATCTGCTCCAGAAGGGGACGATTCCTTTGAAATTCCTTCAGGGAAGCAGACTTTTCATCCTGGAGTTCCGGCTTTAACGTAGCCAGATACCCCTTCTGCACTGCCTCCACATCCTCAAGAAGGGTGGCCGCATTCAGGGCAGGAAGTCCCTGCACCCGGGTCGACTCAACATACACAGCCGTGTCCTCAGCAGTGGACAGCTCCGCATAACGAACAGCTCCGGGAGCAAGGCGCTGCTCCCCGGCAGCACAGGCGAGGTGCAGGTAAAGGTCATCTTCCCCCCATACCATCATACGCTCCTCCCCATGTTGGCGGGGCAGCATCTGACTGCACAGGCTCTGCAGGGACTTAATGGCAGCCGAAGCCCTGCCACAGGTTGAATCCTCTGAACCAAGGCGGGAGAACACAGCCTCCATAAAACCTGCAACGTGGTTAATATCAATCAGGTTTCCCTGCTCTCGCAGCGCTACCACCGCAGGACTGCTGTAGCCGACCGCCCAGGGCTTGCGATTCATGCAGGAATCAAAGTTCCGCATCACCGGCGCAGCCAGCAGTGAATCCGCATATCTGGCCGGAGTCTTCACCTCGTCCAGATTACTGCAGATGACCAACACGAGCCGCTTACCCACCATGCTGGCAACCACATACAGACGAGCCTTCTGCAGATTTTGCAGAACAGCAGACTCCTGCTCAGGTGAAAGACCGGCAGATGAAAGGTCCAGGCGATTGCCGTGAATACAGAAGCCACGCCACTCACCGCGCACCGTAATCTCCAATGGAGATTCACTGGCCATGGGCGCCATCAACGGCAGCACGGAAAGCTGCTGCAGGAGCCCCTGGCCACCCTCCTTTGCCGACAGGACAAAATAAATTGGAGCAACGTGGAAATCCTGCGTTGCCTGCACCAGCTTGTCACTATCCGCGGCATTACGCTCACGCTGTACCGCAACAATGGCCCGCGCCGCAGAGTCATTCGCATCTGCCGCCCAGGAATCAGCCTTATCCTGCAATTGAGCAGCAGAAAGAGCCTGGAAAAGCGGTTCCAATCGCACCAGGTCCTTCACCCCGCCTGCAGATAAGCCCACGGCAAAGCTATCGAGCTCCGTCGCCATCGACATTGCAGGAGCCACGGCTGCATCCACCTGATGCGCGCGGGAAACTAACTCGCCCAGGCGCGACACGGCAAAGAACGAGTCGGTATCTGCGGGCAAGCCCCCAAGTGCAGGAAACTGCCGGGCGCGTTTTCTCACCGATACTCCGGAATCGGGAGAAGATGCCATCAACTGCAGAAGTTCCATCGGAGTGGAGGGCTCTCCTGCATACAGTGGAAATACCAATAGGGCAACAGAAAGGGAAAACAGGGTACGTATCTTCATTCCGCCTCCATTTTACCGGGTTTCCCCGAGCAAGTAAAGAAAATTGCTTGCCCTCGGACGAACGTACCACACACTCCCCATGAATGGAGATTTATGGGAATGGCATAATCGTAGACGGGCGAAATTTCACAGTCACGCGCATTAGCAGCAGTGCTGTTCAGAGAGAAAGAAAGGCAGCAAAGCCCCCGCATTCCCCGCCTGGGAACACAGGAAGCGAAGCAAAGGCTTATACAGATGTAATCACCATCTTCTTCACGCTACCTGCGCCGAAGGTGCGGTTCAGAGCCTTCATAATCTGCGGCTTAAGGCGCGTTATCTCGTAACGCACCGTCGGGTGGCTCACCGCGATGCGGGCAGAGCCTCGCACCACACTCTGCAGCGAGGAAACCGCCGCCAGGGCTCCGCCCACAGCCTCCCTCCAGGCCTCTGCCAGGAGCTCCGGTCCCATGCTCTCCTCCTCCAGCTGCAGACTACTGAGCAATTCCCCCAGCAGAGATTCCATACTGCGCTGGCCACCGATGGTCTGCTCGGTGCCGCAGCAGAAGAAATCAGACATCGCCTGGTCCCGGGCCCCCTTGCGTGCGCTGCGCACCCGCACCGCACGTTCCCCCACACCATCCGCCACTTTCTGCATGTAGAATCGCCTGCGCGGTTTCGCAACCGGCAGCGGAGCCGCCGGCACAGGAACCGTCTCGTCTTTCTTTCTGCGTGCAGCCATGCGGAGGAAAAAGCGGGCAGCCCGGCACCCCGGACTGCCCCAATGAATGTTTGAAACCTGCGGTGCTTTACTCGCCGTCGTCGCCGATGGCCTGCACGGGGCAACCTTCCATGGCCTCGGTGCAGAGAGCAATCTCCTCGTCGGTCACGGGCTGCTTGCAAACGTAGGAAAGGCCCTCGTCGTCGTCGCGGGCAAAGAAATCAGCGGCGGTCTCGCGGCACAGGTCGCAGTCGATGCAGTTGCAGTCTACATAGAACTTGCCGGGAACATTCTTCTCAGTCTTATCGTCGATATCGGCCATTGTCGTGTATGTGGGGGTTGTACCCATAGACATTTATGACCTATTTTTGCCGGAATGCAATCCTTTTTTATTGCAACGCGGCATTTTTCGGTACAAAATAAGGTCATGCACGACCAGGAAGCGGAAAAACCGAAAAAATCAGGATGGAAGAATCACATATGGGCCGGCGTTGCCCTGCTCATCCTCGCCGTGGGCATTATCTCCTTCTGGTGCACCATCCAGAAACTGCCCCATGCCGAATGGCGCAATGAGTTCAAACCACTTTCCTGGAAAGCAGCCGGTGTCTGTATCGACCACGCTGAAGCTTATTGGAAAGCCTCTGCCGGTGATGAACGCATGGAGCTGCGCGCCTTCTGTTTCCCGGTGTGTCGCCTGGAGCTGGACAAAGCTGAAGGCAGCGGCGCCATTGCCGTTCGCTTCATGAACGCCCAGGGCGTGCAGATGGGTGACCGAATCAACCTTTACTACGAGAACGGCAAGTTCCAGCCGCGCCAGAACAACAGCATGCAAGTCACGGAAACAGAGGCGACTGTGCGCCTGGAGGACGGCTTCCTGAGCAGCGATGAATACACCCTGCACCAGTTCAACCAGGACAGCCCGCTCTGGCGTGTCTACGTAGAATGCCGCCCGGACGGCGGTGATTTGCAGCCCCTGGGTTACCTCAGCATCCTTCCCAATGACCTCTGAAGCCAAGAAGAAATGGAAGGGCAGGCTCCTGCGCATGCTGGTGAGCCTGCTGGGTGGTGCCTTCATGGCGCTGGCCTTCCCGCCCTATGACTGGGGCAACCTGGTGTGGGTAGGGCTCATCCCCCTGCTCTGTGTGCTCTGGAACGGCCCGGCCGGATTCCGCCGCGGCTTCGGCTACGGCTGGCTGTACGGCATGGGCTGGTACTGCGTGAGCTTCTGGTGGATTCACAACGTAGGCTACGTGTTCCGGATTCCGCTGCCCGTATTCCTGGGTATCGCCTTCCTGCCGCTCATGACGGTATACTCCTGTCTGGTGGGCCTCTGGAGCGGCCTGGCCAACACCCTGCTGCGCCCCAGGCTGGCAGACATACCGGACACCGCAGCCCTCACCCGCCCTGAGCAGAAGAAGCAGGCCTGGAGCCAGTGGGTCACGGCAGACCTGCTCAGCACCCTGCGCAGCGCCATCGGCTGCGGCGCCATGTGGGTCTGCATCGAATGGCTGCGAGCCAACGGCACACTCGGCTTCAGCTGGAACAGCATGGGCATGGCCCTGTACAACGGGCTCTCCCTTGTGCAGTGGGCCGAATTCATCGGCACTGCCGCCCTCTCCTTCTTCCCCACAGCCGGGGCCGTCATCCTCTGGTGCGCCACCCGCCGCACCTGGCTGCAATACCGCGCCACCGGCCGCGGCAACCGCCCCTGGGACTTCCTCGCCTTCATCGTCATCCTCTTCCTCATGTTCACGGGAGGCCTGGCCCTCTCCAAGAAGTACTCCCCGCTGGTCATGCTGAAGCAGGAAAACGTGCTGCAGCTGCCGGTCATGGGTGTGCAGCTCAACCTGGACCAGGTCGAACGCATCGAGGACGGCGCCATCCAGCCCCGCCTCTACGGCGAATTCCTGCGCACCACCCACCAGGCCTTCGGCGAGGTGCAGCAGGCCACCATCCGCCAGGCCATGGAGAACCCGGAGCTGGCCATCACCCAGCAGCTCCCCGCATGGGTCGTGTGGCCGGAAAGCGCCATGGGCTGTCCGATTCACCTCGATGTCTCCACCAACAAGCTCATCGACGAAGACAAATACACCACAGAAGTCTTCTTCGGGGATGAAGGGCTGCCCCTGGTGCGCAGCAAAGTGCGCGAAATGGGCGGCCAGGATTTCGTACTCTTCACCGGTATAGACCAGTGGCGCTGGGAGACAGACGCCCTCACCGGCCGCCGCCGCCCCCGCGGCATGTACAACTCCATGGCCATCATCCCCGGCGGGTTCGGTTCCATCACCACCGTCTCCAAGCAGCACCTCATGCCCTTTGGCGAGTACCTCCCCTTTGTGGAGCACCTCGAGTGGCTGGGTAAACTCTACACCGAACTCACCGGCACCCAGGTGGGCGAAGGCATCATCCCCGGCAGCGGCGATGACCCCATCGCCGTCCCCGTGCCCGGCACCCAGGAGACCGTAGGTGTCATCCCCGCCATCTGCTACGAGGACACCGTGGGCCGCCTGCTCACCAAATACGTGCGCAAGGGACCGCAGGTCATCGTCAACATCTCCAACGACGGCTGGTTCCGCGACTCTTGCTGCGGCGAGCAGCAAGCCCGCAACGCCGCCTTCCGCTGCATCGAGCTCCGCCGCCCCATGGTGCGTGCAGCCAATATGGGCTACACCTGCGCCATCGCCCCCAACGGCGCCTTCATGGACATCCTCCAGAAGGCCGATGGCTCCCCCCACCTGCCCGGCCACAGCTACGCCGTGCTCCCGGTCGACAGGAACGCCGGCTTCACCCTCTATGCCCTGCTGGGCGACTGGGCCGTCGTGCTCTGCGCGCTGCTGGTGCTCGCCACCGCCCTGCCCGCCGCCTTCCGCCGCAAGAAATAAGCGCATGCATCCGACCATCCACATAGCCCTGAGCGCCGATGCCGCCTTCACCGTGCCGCTCGGGCTGTGTCTGCGTTCGCTCATGGAAAGCGCCGCGCCGCAGACCCGCTACCACTTCCATGTGCTCGACAGCGGAGTCAACCGCAAACTCATCGAGCGGGGGAAATTCACTAACCTCACCTGGTACAATGTGGCGGAGAAAATGCGAGACCTGCCCACCACTAACCGCTTCCCCACTGCGGCGTACCACCGCTTCCTGCTGCCCTCCCTCCTGCCGCAGGAAGTGGAGCGGGCCATCTACCTGGATTGCGACACCCTCGTCCGCCAGGACCTCTCTGCCCTCTGCCAGTGGGATTTGCAGGGCAACTGCATCGCCGCCGTGCCCTGGATTATCCTCGGCCACTTCCGCGAGGAATACGGTCGGCACCTCCGCAGCTTCCCCGCCCGCTTCGGGCTGCCGCCGGATGACACCCCCTACTTCTACTCCTCCCTCCTGGTCATGGACCTGGCCGCCATGCGCCGAAACGGCACCACCGCGCGCATCATCGAAACCGCTCGCCACACCCCGGCAGAAAAGCTCATCTGGCCGGACCAGGATGCCCTCAATGCCGCCCTGCGCGGCCAGATTACCCCGCTGCCGCAGGAGTTCAACGTCATCCCCCTCTTCTCCGAACAGCTGGAGGAGGAATCCCCCGAAGCCAGGGCAGCCTATGCCCACCCCGCCATCATTCACTTCGCTGCCACCAAGCCGAACATCCTCACCGGCCCCCGCAATGCACTGGAGCAGGATTTCTTCCGCTTCTGGCAGGAATCCCCCTGGCGGGGCTGTATCCCCCCCCCCCCCCCCTCCCCCCCCCCCCCCCCCCCCCCCCCCCCC
>JAZQVE010000098.1:0-4428 GCA_045631705.1 Akkermansia sp.
CCCAGTTCCCCGGCTCCAGCCGCGATGCCTCCCTCGATGTGCCCGCCGCTACCCGCCATGCCGATATCATGAAGGTGGTGGAAGGTGCCAAGCAGAAGCTGCTGGTTTCCTGTGCGCTCAAGGATGTGTTCTGCGACCCGACCGGCGAGAAACTCGCCGCCGACCGCAAGGCCATGACCTACACCTTCCTTTACCGCGATGCGAAGAAGACCCTTACCGCCGCTGAGGTGGACGCCGCCCACAAGACGGTGCTCGATGCCCTCGCTGCCAAGGTGAAGGAGCTCAAGTTCCGCTAAAGCTCGCCAGATATTCCCTTCAGCGGCCGGAGATAATTCATCTCCGGCCGCTTTTTTATGTAACTGCGGAGGTATAATGCCTGTTCCGGTGATACGCCTTTTCGCGCGGCAATTTGTGATTTGTGGGGCTCGCAGAGCTCCACAACGTACCTGAGCGTAGCGAGGGTATTTAGACCGGTGATAATCGGATTTCCGTTCGTACGTACGCGCAAAATTTCGATGCAGAGCGTTCAGCGCTGCAATGCAAGTGATTTAAATTAGTGCGGGCAAAATGCCCGCAGGAACTTATTTCACCTTTATTGCAGCTCTTGTTGAGCAGCATCGAAATCTGCCTGCGGCAGAGGCGGGCTGTAAACAGCTCGCTAAATCGCAAGTAAGCGTACCGTTTAACAGGGCCTGAAAATAATGCGGGTGGGGAGCTGTGGCTCCCCACCCGCTGTTTGATTCTGATTCTACCGGAAAGAGATTATCAGAAGCGGTACACGGCGCCGGCGTTTACATTGTGCTCCGTGTTGTGCTTGGCCCCTTCGAAGCTGTAGCTGCCGCGCAGCGTCCAGTTTTCGTTCAGCTGGTAGGCAGCACCTGCGGTGATGCTGCCACCCATACGACCCGGGTTGGCTACATGTTCGGAGAAACCGTCGACCTTGGCTACCGGATTGTGACGCATGGCATCGTTGTGTACGCCGACTTCTGCAAAGAGAGTGGTCTTGGCTGTAGCGGCATAGGTGATGCCGGCGCCCACCATGGTGCGCAGGTTCTTCATGGAGGAGACGTCCACGTTGGCTGTGGAGGCATCTTCCTGGGCGTAATACTGCACTCCGGCAAAGACAGAGGTGCTGAGCCTGTTGGTGAGGCTGCGGATGTAGCTCACGCGGGCGTCGAGCTGCACGTTGTTCTGGTCGATGCTGCCCACGTGAAGCCTGCTTTCAGTGTTACCCACGGCTGCGGAGAGGTCGAGCGCCACAGCGGCGTTCTGTCCCATCTTCCACTGGCCGGCACGACCGTACACGGCGGCATGCACGCTTTCCTGGTCAAACTTGGCAGTGTTGAAGGGGGAAACCTTTCCCCAGTCGTAGCCGATGGCTGCGCCGATGCTGCGACCGCTCATGTACTGGCGCTCCACACCCAGGGCTCCGCCATGGATGTTGTAATCAGCGCCGGCCTTGTTGCCACAGCTGCTCAGGCGGTCGAAAGAACCATAGGCTGTACCCCAGGCGATGGTCTGGCCCGCGCCCTTTGCCTCGTTACCCTTGTTGTCCCTGGTGGCGGGAGTATTGAGCACGACGGCATTGGTGCGGCCACCCCACAGGGTGCCGGTGAATGCCTGGCTGCTCTTCTGCACGCCCCAGGCGGCAGCACCCAGCACATCTGCCTGCGAATCACGGCCTACGTAGAGATCTTCCATCAGGGTGATAATGGTCTCACCGTTCTCAATCGTCAGGCCGACATCCGCGCCTTCAATGGTTGCACCGCTAAGGTCCACCTCCTGATTAAAGATAATGAACTTGGCACCGGCCTGGATGTTCTGCCCGCCGACGACGCGGATAAGCATTCCGCTCGGTGTGGCGCGAGTTTTGAACGTAGTGGCCTGCTGGCCAATGGTGACGGTGGCACCATCTGCCAGGGTGATGGCTTCCTTGCTCTGGTTGGCTTCCGTCAGGATAATTTCCAGAACACCGGAGTTCAGGGTAAGAGTGTTATTTACCGTCAGGCTGCCGCTGTGGCTCAGCGTGCCGCCATCCATCTGCAACAAGTCGCACACCATGGTGCCGGTGTTGGTGAGCGTGCCGCCCGCCAGCATTGTGGAGATATCCATCGTGCCGTGGTTGACGACCGTGCCGTTGGTATTAACAATCAGGCGATCGTGAGGAGTACCCAGATACGAATCCTCATACCCGGTTGTTCCATCATGAATATTGCCGAAATCCTTGATTGATGCTGTTTCTGCAATCGTCATTTTTGCACTGGAGACATAACCAACGTACAATTCTTCAGAAACGTTCAGTGTTGCACCGTCCAGAAGGTTGAATTCCGTCGTGCTTCCGTTCTCTACGTATTCCCAATCACGGTCAGGGTCTGATCCCATTCCAAGGAAGGCTCCCTTCAGATTATTCAGGTTAACCGTGGCATTTTCAACATTGATGATGGTTTTGGAATTATTACCCTCGCCCGTCTGAAACTGATTGTCGATATTCCATACGGCTCCATCCTTGACATTCACAACGGAAGTGCATCCATTTCCGTACCCGATAGCAGTAATGCAACTTTCTTTGTCATGTCGAGGAGCTACGTAAATTATATGGAACGTAGCGTTGTCCAGAATATTTACCTCGCCTTCGGCCATTTGGAAACCGAGGCGACCGCTTTTCAGCAGAGAGCCTTCGCCTGTAACGGTAACTACCCCCTTACCAAACTCGGTGCCTCCAATGCCCGGAGTATATGAGCCTTCGTAACGGTTGCTGAAATCAGCGTTGCCATCTTTATCTTCCCTGATGTCATTGACATTATTGGTCGTGGCGAGAAGAAGCTGTTGCTTAATAGGCTCGCCGTTATGTTCTCCTTTTGTTACGTTTGGATTCTCCCCTTCTAATCTGTATGATTTATAACCAATCATGAGATGGAGCTGCTTGCTGCCATCGTAGATGCCGCCATTCTGAATAATGAGAGTTCCGTTTCCATCCGGACCACCAATTGATGTGACGGTTTCTTTAATAGTGGTAACCGTAGCGTTATCAATTACTGCAACGGCATCTTTGCCAGCAACGTTGAGAACGGTGCCGGTGGCGTTAAGTTTAAAGTCATTCAGCTGACCTTCACCGTTGGGATTAATGGTCAAGGTGATGTGTTCTTCCGTGCCGCCGATGGTCAGTTTGCCGTCGCGCACAAACAGACCGGAAGTTGTTTCGGTGTTTTTCGAAATGGTAGCCTCTGTGTCACCATCCTTCACATCGAGGGTGTATCCGGGGATGCCGTCAGGGTTGTTGCCTAACTGCATTTCGCCGGCTTCTGTCCAGATGGTGGTCGGGGTGACATAACCGGCCTGAGCCGTACTTGTGGCCGCATATGCGAAAGCGCACATGATTGCAGAGAGCAGAGCTTTGGGTAACCTGGCTTTCATGTTTCTATAGAGTTTGGTTGATTGAGTGATTAGAGTCGATATAGATGGGGATATATCCCCCAGCGCTGGGAGTGTATCGTATTTTGTGTGCGATGTACAGAAAAAAGCCAATAGTTTAAATTACAATATTATATTGTCTGAAGCGCAGGGTTGAGGAAAATATCCCGCCTGGGATGGTAATGATTGGTTTGTCAATGAGTAAGTGCTGTATTGTGAGTAAAATTCGAATAGGGGTGAGTGAACGGGCCGGAAAACAGAGACTCCGGGAAGTGAGCAGAAAGCCTCGTTCTCGTGGCAGAATTTCGAAAAAAACGTCCTACTCCTGCAAATTGCTATTGATAATGAATGAAAAGTGTGTTAGACCGGATGAGAAGATGAAGAAGGCGAAATTGAGATATCTTATAGCTCTGCTGGTGCTGGGATGGATAGGGTATGTCCTCTGGCCGGAGGCAGAGCCGCCGATGCGCACGGATGTGGAGCCGCTGCAGCGGCGGCTGGTGTTGGATGGCGGCATCAGCAGCGCGCAGTGGCGTGCCCGGCAGCGGTATGATCATGGGTGGGGGCCCCCTGTGCAGGATAACTATATCGTCATCGCCGGGCTTGCAGAAGTGCCGGCGGTGGCTGATATGTTTGCAGCGGTGGAGGATGCCCGGCCGGTTTCGGTGCAATTTGAGGGCGTTGCTTTTAACGCACTGGAAAGTGCAGCCATGCTGGAGCTGCTGAGGGCACAGATGCAGGAACGCGGTGATAAAGAATTGCAACCATGTCGCCTGAATCGTTTTGCGTGGGTCAGCCAGCAGAACCGGGTCTATATAGAGCTGGAATGCCGCTAAAATCAACATTCTTTGTTTTTTACCTTTCCATTTGGGGCGTGTTGTGATAAGCTCCACGCGCATGCCCGGTATATTATATAAGAAATGGCTGGCAGTGATGCTGGCGTTCATGGCTCTGTTTCTGACTGCCTGTGGCGAGAAACAGGAGGAACGCAGCAAGCTGATAATGGTGACCAATGCG
>JAZQVE010000099.1:0-31272 GCA_045631705.1 Akkermansia sp.
TGTGATAAGCTCCACGCGCATGCCCGGTATATTATATAAGAAATGGCTGGCAGTGATGCTGGCGTTCATGGCTCTGTTTCTGACTGCCTGTGGCGAGAAACAGGAGGAACGCAGCAAGCTGATAATGGTGACCAATGCGACCTTCCCCCCGTATGAATTCTACCAGGGGGACCGCATTGTGGGTATCGATGCCGATATGGTGCGCGAGATTGCCCGCCGCAATAACTATGAGCTGGTGATTGAGGACATGTCCTTCGATTCCGTGATTGCCGCTGTGCAGACGGGGAAGGGCGATGTGGCCGCCTCCGGTATCACGGTGACGGAAGACCGCAAGAAGCAGATTGATTTCACGACCAGCTATGTGAAGGCTGACCAGGTGATTATCGTGCGCGAGGGCTCGGATATCACCAGCCCGGAAGCCCTGAAGGGCAAGCGCGTTGGTGTGCAGCACGGCACCACGGGCGATATGTATATGACCGAGAATATCCAGGAGCCTGAGCGTTTCCAGGATGGTGCGCTGGCTGTGGCTTCCCTGGTGACGGGCAAGATTGATGCCGTGGTGCTGGATAGTGCACCCTCTGAGGAGCATGTGGCCCGCAATAAGGGTATTCGCATTCTGCCCGTGGCGCTGGTGTCGGAGGAATACGCCATGGCCATCAGCAAGAACCGCCCGGAGCTGCTCGCTATGTTCAATAAGACCATGGCTGAAATGAAGGCCGATGGCACTATGGATGAAATCTGGGCCCGCTATCTGGATAAGGATGGCAAGCCGCTCGCCGTTCCTGCGGTGCAGACGGAGGAGAAGGGGCTCTGGCAGCGTATGCAGGATTCGTTCCACACTAATTTTGTAAAGGATAACCGCTGGAATTATCTGGTAAACGGTTTCCTGATTACCATTGAGATTTCCTTCTGCGCGGTGCTCATGGGCCTGTGCATCGGCTTCCTGGTGGCTGTGGTGCGCAGTGCTCACGACCAGACCGGCCGCTACAAGGTGCTGAACTTCCTGTGCCATGTGTACCTGACCGTGGTGCGCGGCACGCCTGTGGTGGTGCAGCTGCTTATCATCTACTTTGTGATATTCGGCTCGGTGGATGTGAGCAAGGTGCTCGTGGCCATTGTGGCTTTCGGTGTGAACTCCGGTGCCTATGTGGCCGAGATTATCCGCTCCGGTATCATGGCGGTGGACAGTGGCCAGATGGAGGCCGGCCGCAGCCTGGGCATGAGCTATGGTACCACCATGCGCTCGGTGATTCTGCCGCAGGCCTTCAAGAATGTGCTGCCGGCACTGGGTAATGAGTTCATCGTGCTGCTGAAGGAGACTTCCGTGTGTGGTTACATCGCCCTGCAGGACCTCACCAAGGGTGGCGATATCATCCGAAGCCAGACCTACGATGCCTTCCTGCCGCTGATTGCTGTGGCTCTCATTTACCTGATTGTGGTGGTGTGCCTGAGCCAGCTCCTCAAGAAACTTGAAAACCGTCTGAAGAAGAATGAACGCTGATAACATTTTGGAAGTGCGCGATCTGGTCAAGGAATTCGGCGACCACCGCGTGATTGATGAAGTTTCCGTAGGGGTGAAGAAGGGCGAGGTAGTGTTCCTGCTCGGCCCCTCCGGCGCCGGCAAGAGCACGGTGATGCGCTGCATGAACTTCCTGGAGACGCCCACGGGCGGCGAGGTGCTGTTCCACGGCAAGTCGGTGGACCGCAGTGAGGACGGCCTGAACCACTACCGCGCCAAGGTGGGCATGGTGTTCCAGCATTTCAACCTCTTTGCCAACCTGACCATTCTGGATAATATTACCCTGGCTCCCGTGAAGTGCGGCCTCATGAGCCGCATGGAGGCTGAGAACCAGGCCCTGCACCTGCTGCACCGCATTGGTCTGCATGATAAGGCCAATGCGTATCCCTCCCAGCTCTCCGGTGGTCAGAAGCAGCGTGTTGCCATTGTGCGCGCCCTGGCCATGAATCCCGAGGTGCTGCTTTTCGATGAGCCGACCTCCGCACTGGACCCCGAAATGGTGGGCGAAGTGGAGAATCTGATGCGCGAGCTCGCCAAGGATGGCATGACCATGCTGGTGGTTTCCCACGACACGGATTTTGCCATGGAACTGGCCGACCGCATCGTGTTCCTGGCCGATGGCAAGCTGGTGGTGGATGCTCCGCCCAGCGTCATTGCCGCCAGCGATAATCCCCGTATCCGGGATTTCTTCTCGCTGAGATAAGAAGAAAACGAATCAATTTTAAGGCGACACCTGGTTCAGGGTGTCGCCTTTTTCGTTGCGGCGAGACTTAATCTTCCTTGCGGCGCTGGTTTGGACCATCGCCCACGGAGACTGTTTCTACCTCCACCTGGTGCACGCCCCACTGGTGAAATCCGATGGCCCGCGCCACGGCGGGGCTGATATCGATGATGCGGCGGCGGTGGAAGGGGCCGCGGTCATTTACTCGCACCAGGCAGCTCTTGCCGGTGGAGATGCTGGTGATACGCACCGTGCTGGGCAGTGGCAGGGTGCGGTGTGCGGCGTACATGCCGCCGTAAGGGAGTTTCTCGCCCAGTGCGCCGCGGGTGTTGGCTCCTTCATAAAGCGACGCCTCGCCCACCTCTCGGTACTGCAGCGCCTGTTCAATGTTCATGGGGTGGTATCGCTTACCGTTTACCGTGTAGGGGCTTTTCTTGAGTTTGGGTTCCGGCCGGGTGTCAACGGCGGTGTGGGATTTATGGCGCCAGGCGCAGCCAGTACCCGGGAGCATGATGCCCGCGGCTATGAGGAGTATGGCTGTGCGGCAGTAAATATTCACGGGGAGTATCCTAACATAAATGCAAAGAAAATGCAATAGTAGCGGTGGTCGTTTCTTTATGCTTGACTTTGGTTTAGCAGTGTAGCATCCTCTCATCATGCGTACACGTACATGCACTTTGATGCTTGGAATGCTCGCTCTGGGCTTTTCGCCGATGGTATCGGTGATGGCGGCAGAGGATGGCAGCAGTAAGCTGGCGCTGGCTCCGGTGAAGGCTAAGAAATTGCCCACTGGTGTGCAGATTGCCATGAAGAAAGGGGATTACGCCAATGTCCAGACTGCATTGGCTGAGGCGTTGAAGACGATGGAGATTTCCCCGAAGGATGCAACGGCTCTGCATTGCTCCATGATGCACGAGTTCATTCGGGTGACGGGTGCAGAGTTCCTTACCGGGATGGCTGCAGAAAGCAAGGATAAGGCCGGATTCATTCAGGAATTCATGAAGGATACGGAGTGGCTGGAATTGTACCTGACCTGTGGTCTGGTGCCTTACCAGAAGGACCTGGGCGTGCAGATTCTCTACCGCATCTGGGCTGAGGAAAAGCATGAGGTGAGGAATAAGGCGCTGGCCGTGGCGCTGGCTTCCTGCTGGGGTGGCGGCGAGACCTGGGAGGAGCCGCCTCTGGCTAACATGTTGCCCAATAAATTCAATCCTGTGCGTCGTTATAAGTTCTTCCAGAAACAGGAAGAAAAAGGATTGCTTCATCCCAATTATAAGAACCTGAAGGCCTGGGAACTCCGTTTTGTGGTGGCTAACCCTGGTCAGGACTGGGATGATGCCTCCTATGAGTATGCCGCCAAGGCTATTAATATGCCCTGGGATAAATATGGCCTGGCCTGCTGGGCTGCCACCTATACAGGAACTTCCAAATTTGGTGATACTGTGCAGGGCGGTGCCTACAATCTGCCCTACAACGATGAGAGCCAGGCCGAGGCGACGCATCGCAATGGTGGTGTGTGTGGCGCTATGTCCCACCTGGGAGCAGTGGCTGCCATGGCTCATGGTATTCCCTCATATTCGGTGGGCCAGCCTGGTCATTGTGCCTATGCCGTGCGCACTGAGCGCGGTAACTGGGTGGGCGGCTTTGGTGGCCCGGATGGCTACATGCACAACATGATTTTCGGCTTCCGAGCCCCGACTTCCTATAATCTGATGGAGGCTGTGTTCGGTGATGATGACAAGGTGGCGAAGGCATACCGCAAGAGCCTTTGCGCCCGTGGCCTGGAGGCCGCTGGCAAGGATGCCGAGGCTGAGAAGATGTGGCGTTCTGCGCTGAAGGATTCTCCTCTGCATCCCTTCTTCCGCGCAGCGTTGCATGCTCAGATGAAGAAGCGTGGAATCTCGGCACCGGAGTGCTACGAGTACCTGACAAAGGAGATGCTTCCCAAGTATGATGGCCATGGTGTGGCCGCCATTGATGCCACCGCCGATCTGGCCGATGTGATTGCCGGCATGGAGGAGGCAGACCAGCTTAGTATTTACAAGATGGAGCATGAGGCTCTGGCTACTACCCCTTCCAGCTGGGCTGTAAAGCTTGAT
Organism: Akkermansia sp.; assembly: GCA_045631705.1. GTDB lineage: Bacteria > Verrucomicrobiota > Verrucomicrobiia > Verrucomicrobiales > Akkermansiaceae > Akkermansia. The sequence continues at coordinate 4,340 of JAZQVE010000099.1, forward strand.
GAGCTGGTACAGAAGCAGCAGGAATCTCTGAAATCTGACTCAGGCCGACAGAAATTCCTGGAGGATATGTTCGTGGCTCATATCAAGAACGGCGATGGTACCACTTTCGGTCAGTTGCTGGAATGGGCGGTCAAGACCTACGTGGCTACGGAGGAAGGTAGCAAGATATTCAATAAGGCTTTTGCCAAGGCTGCTGAGAAAGCAGGCAGTGGCGCTGCTGCCGGTGGTGAATCCGTCGAGGAGCGTAATAAGAAGATGGCGGATGCTTACAAGAAGGCTATCGTGGCTGCAGAGCAGGCCCGCTCCGGCCCTGCCTTCATGGCGCTCACCAAGGGAGCGCTGGCTCTTTCTACACCGGATTACAAGGCTGACCCGCTGCAGAAGATGGGTGAGATGCAGGGCAAGCCTGCCAAGGCCGCGCTGTTCCGTATTTCCACTACCAGTAATTATGATACACCTGTGCTTCATGCCGGCATCATGACTACTGAAGGTGGTAAGTGTCACACCGGGAAGGAAAAGATGCCCAGCTTCATTGTGGAACTCCAGAAGCCTGGACATACGACAGGCTGTATTATTCGCAAGACGAATGGCAACGAGTGGCGCATGAAGAAGGCCATTGTCTCCACCAGTGAGGATGGTGCTACCTGGTTCAAACGCTCGGAAATTGCGGATATGCCCAAGGAATGGGCGGTCCAGTTCCCCGAGGGAACTCGTGCCAAGTGGGTCAAGGTTGAGTTTGATAACGCAAGCCCGGATTTTGCTCATATTTCTCACTTCGTCATTTTCACCCGCTAACATTAATTGAAATCTATGAAGAAAATTCTCGTGCTGCTCGTTCTGCTTGGTGTGGTAGGCGGTGGTGTCTACTATTATGACCCCGGCCTGCTCGGGCTGGATGCTCCTGCCAAGGTTACTAAGAAGAAGGGTAAGAAGAAGAAGAAATCTGCCAAGGCTGCAAAGAAAGCGGATTCTGCTGCGGAGACTGCTGTAGCTGCGGCTGCTCAGTCCGTGGAGGAAGAGGATATGGTGGCTGAGCCGGCTGCCGGTCCGCTCTCCTTCCCGGAAAATCTCGAGGCTCGTGCCAAGGCCAAGGCTGAAGGTCGTCCCTGCCTGATTGTGTGGTATGGCTCAGACTGGCTGCCAAACGCCGGCAAGGTGGTAAAGGAGTGGACTAAACTCCAGCAGAAGAATCTGCCTGTGGTGCTGGGGCAGATTGATGAACGTGTGGGTACTATCCCTACTCTGGATGAGCGTAAGAAACTGATTCCTTATGGAGAATTCATGAATCTTCCTGTGGCGCTGCTCATGGCTCCCGATGAGACCTTGCTGGGTATTTACACGGGCAAAACCGTGCTGAGTGCAGCAGCCATGGAGAAGGCTGTGCAGGGGTCTTTGAAGCTCATGCCCAAGTATATGGAATTGGTGGAAAAGGCTCGCACGACCGATGGTATTGAAGGTGCAAAGGCTGCTGGTGAGGCTCTGGCCATGTTGCCGTATGTTGAGGCTTCCCGCAACTATCCGCTCAAGGATATACTGAACCGGAAGGACCCGAAGAATGAGACGATGTACCGCTATCTCTACTGCATGGACCACATGGGCATGTATGATGAGATTAACGCCGTTTTGAACGGAGGAAAAGGTGCTGATGCCAGATTTAAGGGGAATGAACGCAAGTTCGACGAAGGTATTCAGTTTGTGCAGAAGGTAATGAAGGCGCACAAGATGAACACGGAGCTGCAGCAGCAGTGGACCTCCGGCCTGGCTTATGTGTACCGTGAAAAGTACAAGGCAACCAATGAGCCCGCTCTCCGCAGGAAACTTGTGGAGACATACCGCAAGGTGGTGGAAATTGATTCAGGCAGTGAATACGGTAAGGGGGCTCTGCGCTGGGCTGATTTCTGGGATGATTCCGTTCCCTATGTATTCGATGAACCTTACTATGATAGTGGTGAGATGACATTCGGTATTGATAAGGAATGGCGTGTAAACGTGAGTGAGCAGGTATCCGGTCCTGGTTCCTATACTTTCTCGCTGGTTCCCAGCCGGAGCAAGAACGGTCGCTTCAGTACCAAAGGCTTCCAGCTTTATGTCAATGATAAGCACGTGTGCGATGCCGATGTGCCCGCCGATCAGGATACTAAGACGGTTAACTTCAACGTGCCTCGTGCTTTGAAGGGAAAGGTGGAGGTGCGTTTCAGGGCCCAGTGTTTTGACGGCTGGTACAATTGTGCCGGCGAGATGGTGATGAAGAAGAACTGATTCACTCCTCAGTGATAGAAATCTGCGGCTGTCCGAAGTGTTTCGGACAGCCGCTCTGCATATTCCAGCCATATCAGGCTTCAGAGTATTCACGATTTTGTCAGAATACGGAGCATATCGGCCACCTGGGTACAGCGGCGGAGCTGGTATTCCTGTTCCGGGGTGAAATCCGGGTAGCAGAAGGCCAGATATTTCTTCATGCGGTTGCAGTGGCCTTTCTCGGTGCGTTTATGCAGAAGAACCCGCCCGGTTTCCTCTGTCAGAATGGTATAATATTCAAGCATTTCCTCGCGGGTGGGCGCTGGGCCGCCACGAAGCTGGCGGAAGAGATAGGGATTGCGCACTGCTCCTCGCCCGAGCATGAGCCCGGCAGCGCCGGTGCGGTGCAGGCATTCGCAGGCCTGTTGCGGTGTGTTCAGGTCGCCGTTGGCCAGTACCGGGCAGGGCAGTGTGCGCACGGCTTGTTGCACAAAGTGGAAGTCTGGGCTGCCTCCGTAGAGTTGTTTCCGGGTGCGGGCATGAATGCCTACCTCATCCGGAGCGGCTTCAGCCAGACATTCCAGAATGCCGGGAAACTCAGCCTCGGCGTTTTCCCATCCCAGGCGGCATTTCACACTGAACTGCCCATGCGGCACACAGGCGCGTAGCTCCTGCATGATGCGGAGGAATCGCGGCGTGTCGCGCAGAAGTCCGGCACCTGCACCGTGGCGGTTCACCAGAGGGGACGGACAGCCTGCATTCAGGTTGATACCTGCTACGCCGGGCCGGTTCAACAGCATGCATGCATCGCGTACCAGTGCTTCCGGTTCGCTGCCGGCCAGCTGTGCCAGAATCGGTACGCCGGTTTCGTTCTCATCAATGCAGCGCAGGTTGTGCTCTGCCAGTGCGCAGGTGGTGGAGGTGCTGCGGAAATAGGCTGTAATGAAGACATCCGGCAGGGAATGAATACGCTGCAGGGTGCGCATGAACGCCAGGTCTGTCACATCCTGCATGGGCGCCAGAATCAGTCTCATGCCGTTATGCTAGCATGAGACGCTATCTCTGGCAAGGGAATCATGCGCCTGTACTCTGGTAAAATGTTCTCCTGCTTGTCGGAATGAGCTTGACAAAATGCCGTTATACGTGCATAAATGCGAAAAGCCCACAGCCACCGGCTGCCGGGAATGGAATACCGCGTCTATACATCCTGATTATGAAAAAAATCCTATTCACGTCTGCCGCCGCCGCTATTGCGGTGTGCTCATGTGTGAACTCCCCTAACGATCTTGCCCAGATGGCGACGGGGTATGCTTTTGCCCGTCCGAAAATCAAGGTGGATGTGATTGATACGGTGAGTACCGGCCAGTGGGACGTGCCCGCCGGTCTGGATGGTCCCCGCCGCATTGTGATTGATACAGAATTGCAGCAGGCTCACTACTATATTGCCGGACGCCGCGTGGGCTGGAGTACCATTTCTTCTGGTAAGGCGGGCAAGGATACGCCCAAGGGGGTGTTCCCCATCATCTCGAAGGATGCCGACCACATTTCCTCTACCTACGGCAGTGTCGTGGATGCTGATGGAAATACCCTGATTGCGAACTACACGAAGGGCGAGCCCATGCCGCCTGGTGGTATTTACAAGGGGGCACCCATGACGAACGGGATGCAGTTGACCTGGGGCGGAATCTGGATGCACGAAGGCATGGTGACCTCTGCTCCGGAGAGCCATGGATGTATTCGCCTGCCGAAGCGTATGGCCAAGATTTTCTTCGATAATACCCCGGTAGGCACACCGGTGGAGATTAAGTGATATGAATATGAAATTGAAGCAACTACCCATCCTGTTCCTGGGTGGAGCAGCTCTGCTGGTGTCCTGCACCAGCCAGACTTCTCCTGCATTGGTGGCAGAAGTGCAGGAATTGAGCGCTTATGAGAAATTTGTATATCGCAGTAAGAATTATCCGACTGTGATGGAAGTGTATCTGGATGATTCTTTGCTGGAGCGCGCTGATGCGAAGAGTATTATCCATATCTGCCTGGGGCAGCAGCGTGGCCGATTGTATGTGGATAACCAGGTGGCGGCAGACTGGCCGGTTTCCACCGGGGCAGATAATCATCCCACTCCTACGGGCCCGTACCGCGTGCGTTTCAAGGAGAAAGAGCACGCTTCCAATCGCTACGGCAAGATGTATAATGCTGAGGGTAAATGTATTGATGGTAATGCAGACGCCTTCACGCAGCCAATCCCGGAGGGTGGACGCTTTGAGGGGTCTCCCATGCCGAACTGGATGCGCCTGACTTCTGATGGCGTGGGTATGCATACGGGCAAGGTCGTGGCCGGTAAGCGTCTGTCGCATGGCTGTATCCGCTTGCCGCATACTATTTCAACCATGCTGTTTGATATTGTGGAGTATGGTTCGCGAGTCATCATTTCTGAGGACATTGAGCCCAATTATCCGGTGGCGTATATCATGGCTCAGCGTGAGATTGAGGAGGCTGAGGCAGCAGCAGAGCGCAATGCTGTAGCTGATGCAGGTCAGGAGACTGAGGAATAACCCTTTCTTCCCCCACCGGTTCCGGTGGGGGATTTTTCTTTGTATCGGCTTGACCCGGTGCTCCACCGGGTGTAAAGTAGGGGTATGCTGAACAGAGACTTGCTTGAGCGCTGCAGTAATGCAGCAGGCGTATCCGGTTTTGAGGATGATGTGCGCGCCATTATCCGCGAGGAATTGCAGGATTGCTGTGATATCACGGAAACGGTGGCTGGTAATATCGTCTGCCAGATGAAGGGGAGCGGAGATGGCCCGGTGGTGGCGCTGCTGGCGCATATGGACGAAATCGGCTTCATGGTGCAGGGGATTACGCCTGATGGTTTTCTGTTGATTGTACCGTTGGGTGGCTGGTGGAACCACACCCTGCCGAGTCAGCGGATGCTGGTGCACACGCGTGATGGCCGTCGTATTCCCGGGCAGATTGGTACGCGCCCGCCGCATCTTCTGCCGGAATCTCAGCGCAACCAGGTGATGGGTAATGATTCGCTGTTCATCGATATTGGCGCTTCCTGTGCAGAGGAGGTGGTCGCATGCGGTATCCGCATCGGCTGTGCTGTGACTCCGGATGTGGAGTTGCAGCCGCTGGAGATTCCCCACCGCTGGATGGGGAAGGCTTTCGATAACCGTGCCGGTGTGTATTGCATGATTGAGGTGATGCGCCGCCTGGCCGGTGAGGAGCTGGATTGCACGCTGCAGGCCATCGGCACGGTGCAGGAGGAGGTGGGTACCCGCGGCGCCCGCGCGCTGGAACAGACTCCCGACCTGGCCATTGTGCTGGAAGGTCCGCCTGCGGATGATACGTACGGGCAGAGCGGTATCTGCCGCCAGGGTGTGCTGGGCAAGGGTGTGCAGGTCCGCCTGTTTGACCCGACGAATATTACACCTCCCGCATTGGTGGACACGGTGCTGGAGCTGGCTGAAAAGGAAGGTATTTCCTGCCAGCCCACGGTGCGCCGCACGGGGGGGACGGATGCCGCAGCCGCCTATCCGCACTGGTTCGGCTGCCCGGCTATCGTGTTCGGTGTGCCGGTGCGCTACATTCATTCGCACAATGGTATTCTGGATGAGCGTGACCTGGAGTCCTGCATTGAACTGACCTGTGCGCTGGTGCGCAGCGTGAGCAGATGAGCACCACCCGCAGAGCAGAGTGGGTGGACTGTGCCCGCGCATTGGCCATGTTTTTCATTGTCTGGTTGCATGCGAATGCTGCGCCGGATTGGGTAGGAAAGGTTGTGGGTGGCGCGATTGCGCTGTTTTTCTTGCTGGCCGGATATTTCCTTCCCGGCGCGGCAGGGAAGGTTCTGGAGCGTACTGGGCGCCTGGCTCTTGCCTGGGGGATCTGGTCGCTGATGAGTGTGCTTTTCCTGCTGGTGGTGAAGCCGTACGTGGATATTTCTTGGGAACGAGTGGTCGGCTGGGGGGTGGCGGCGTATAATACGCCCCTGTGGTTTCTGAAGACTCTGGTGGCTTACCATCTGGTGGCTGCTGGTCTGATGGCACTGCGCCTGCTGCCGCGATATGTCTGGGTGGCAGTGGTGTTTCTGGCGCTGTGCAGTTATACCACGGCTCCATCGCAGCACCTGAGTGTGCGGTTTGACTACCTGTGGATTTTTCTGCTTGGCTTTGCGGCCAAACAGGCACCGTTGGAGCTTGTGCGGGAGTACATGGTGCGGAATAAGTGGATTCTGCTGCTGGTCATTGTGGGGGCGTTTGCCCAGCCGGAGTGTCTGGAGGAATATGCCGAGGAGGTGGATGTTTCCTGGCGGCATTGTAATCTGCCGCTGAAGAGTCTGGCCTTCATGACTTCCTTCCTGCTGGCGGGTGTCCATCTGGACGAATACCTGCCGCGCGTGGCCGGACTGTTTGCACGGTGTGGTCGCTGGATGCTCTTTATCTATGCCGGTCATTCGTATCTGCTTTCTCCCCTGTATCAATGGAAAGGGCTGAGCTTGTGCTGGAATGTGTGGGTGCCGCTGTTGGTTCTGCCGGTGATGGTGCTGCTGGGTTGGTTGCTTTCCCGTCGCTTTCCGCGTGCGATGGCATGCCTGCTGGCGCAGCGTTGTAGGTGAAAGCGGTTGACCTGTGCTATAAAACAGGGTATTATATCCCCGCATGTACGAGAATCTCTATTCCCTCATACAACAGTGTGGCACAATCGGTGTCACGTCTCATTTCCGGCCGGATGGTGATGCCATTGGCTCTACTCTGGGGCTTGGCCTTGCTCTGCAGGCCATGGGCAAGAAGGTTTATATGTGGAGCGAGGATGGGGTGCCTGCACGCTATGCGTTCCTGGAGGGAGCAGAGCAGATTGTGCCTGTGCCGGAGGAGGTGCCCGCTGACCTGGAATTGCTGATTTGTGTGGATACGGGCGATTGGAAACGCCTGGGGGACCGCACGCAGAAGCTTTTTGCCGATTTTCCGCAGATTGTCAATATTGACCACCACGGTACCAACAGCCGCTACGGTCATGTGCATGTGATTGAGCCGGAGACGGCTGCCTGTGCCTATGTGCTGTTCAATGTGCTGAAATCCTGGGGAGTGCAGCTTACCAAGGCTATGGCAGATGCGCTTTATGTTGGCATCAGCACGGATACGGGCTCGTTCCAGTATGGCAGCACCACTCCGGAGGTGATGCACGCAGCCGGCGAATTGCTGGCTGCCGGTGTGGATGTGGCGGATGTGAATCGCCGCGTTTACCAGGAGGTGCCGTATACCTCTCTGCTGATGCAGCGCGAGGTGCTCAACCACATGGTGGTGGAGTGTGAGGGGATGTTGTCCCATTATTCCATGCCCGCAGGCCGCAAGGCTGAGCTGGGGGTGGGACTGGAGGATACCAAGGACCTGGTGGATGTGGTGCGCGTGCTCCAGGGGGTGCGCGTGGCGGTGATTTTCGAGGACTTAGAGGATGGGCGCATTCGCGTATCCCTGCGCAGCAAGGACCCGTCTGTCAGCGTGGCGGCCATTGCTGCCCAGTTCGGCGGCGGTGGGCATGCCATGGCCTCCGGTATCCGCATGGCCGGGCAGCTGGAGGATTGCCGCGAACGCGTGCTGAACGCTATCAGAAAGGAGCTGCAGGCATGAGTGATGAAGCTCCGAGTGGTGTGCTGCTGGTGGATAAGGACCCCGGCTTTACTTCGCACAATGCCGTGGCGCTGTGCCGCCGTATTCTGCAGACTAAGAAGGTGGGCCACTGCGGTACGCTGGACCCCATGGCCACGGGTATGCTGATTGTGGTGATTGGCAAGGCTACGAAGATGCAGGATTTGCTGATGTGCGAGGATAAGGTGTATACCGCCACGATGAAGCTGGGGGTGGAGACCAACAGCCAGGATGCAGATGGCGAGGTGGTGGCGGAAAAACCGACGGATGCGCTGACGGAGGATGCTGTTCGTGCGGCCTTCGAGCACTTTAACGGTGAGTTTGACCAGGTGCCGCCTATGTATTCGGCGGTCAAGATTAACGGCGTTCCCTGCTACAAGCTGGCTCGCAAGGGTAAGGAGGTGGAGCGCAAGGCCCGCCATGTGGCGGTGCTGGATTATGAGATTACCCGCATTGACCTGGCTGCGGCCGAGGTGGATTTCCGCGTGCACTGCACCAAGGGTTTCTATGTGCGCACCTATGCGCACGATATCGGCCAGTTCCTGGGCTGCGGCGCGCATCTGACGGCGCTGCGACGCATCCGGAGCGGGCATTTTGATATTGCTGAGGCGGTGGATGTGCCCACGCTGAAGGCGGCATCCCGCGATGAATTGCTGGCGCGTCTGCTGCCGGTGGAGAAGGTGCTGGCTGACCGGGCCTGAAGATGATGTTGATTCTGCATTCCATGGATGAGCTTGCCGCCTTGCGCCAGCCGGTGCATTGGGCGATGGGCTTTTTTGATGGGGTGCACCACGGGCACCAGCAGGTGATTGCCTCTGCCGATACACCCGGTGCCCTGCGGGGTGTGCTGACTTTTGCTACGCATCCGCTGGCGGTGCTGGCCCCGCAGAAACAGCCGAAGCTGATTACGCCGGACGCGGAGCAGAAGCGAGCTCTGCTGGCCGCTGCCGGGGTGCAGGTGCTGCTGGAGCTGCCTTTTACGGCTGAGCTGGCTGCCATGGAGCCCCGCGCGTTCCTGGATGTGCTGCGGGCGGCGTGCCCGATGGCGGGTATCTCCGTGGGGCGTAACTGGCATTTCGGTAAGGGCGGTGTGGGTAATGCCGCCTTTGTTGAGCAGTATGCAGCCGAGCACGGGCTGCGTGCCTGTGTGCAGGATATGGCGGAGTATGAGGGGGAGCGCATCTGCTCCTCCCGCATCCGCGAGGTGCTTGCGGCGGGGAATCTGCCGCTGGCGCAGGAGATGATGGGGCATCCCTTCAGCATTGCCGGAGAGGTAGAGCAGGGGCAGAAGCTGGCTCGCCGCCTGGGCTTTCCCACGGCGAACATGCGTGTGCATCCGCAGGCTGTGCTGCCGCTTGCCGGCGTGTATGAGGTGCAGACGCTGGTGGACGGCGTGTTGTGCCGCGGTATTGCGAATCTGGGCATTCGGCCCACCATTGACGAGGCTCAGAAGGTGGTGCGCCTGGAGACTCACCTGCTGGATTGGCAGGGGAATTTATACGGGCGCAGAATGCAGATGGAATTACTGCGATTTCTGCGCCCGGAAAAGAAGTTTGGCTCTGTGGATGAACTTCGCGCTCAGATTGAGGCGGATGTTCAGATGCTGTGATTCACGGCAAATTGCTCACCCAGTTTGTGGGAGGTGGCAATGGCGTTGGCGATGTAGCTGAGCCCGTTCTCCACGGCCTGCTCCAGCGGCTGGCCCTTGGCCAGGAAGGCGGTGATGGCGCTGGAAAGCGTGCAGCCTGTGCCGTGGGTGGAGATGCCCTCGGTGCGTGGGTGGCTCCAGCGAAGGGTGGGTTTGCCGGGTTGCACCAGAATATCGGTGCAGGTGCTGCCGCCTACGTGGCCACCCTTGGCCAGGATGGCGCAGTTGTAGCGGGCGCACAGCTTGTCGGCGGCGGCCTCCAGTTCCTCCACGGTGGTGATGGGGGCGGTGCCGGCCAGCTTGGCGAGTTCATCGCCATTCGGTGTGAGCAGGGTGGTGCGGGGAATGAGCACTTCTTCGTACACGGCAATGGCCTCCTGCAGGATGAGGGCCTCGCCTGCTGTGGCAATCATGACCGGGTCTACTACGATGGGGCCTGTGAAGCCCTGCAGCGCTGCGACGGTGGCACGCACAATCTCCGGGGAGTAGAGCATGCCGGTCTTGATGGCTTTGACCGGGAAGCTGCGCAGGCAGATGCTGACCTGATCTGCCACGAAGGTGGGTTCCATGGCCACGATGCCTTCCACCAGGCCGGGGACTTCGCTCACCACGCAGGTGACGGCGGTGAGGGGATAGCATCCCAGGGCAAAGCCGGTCTTGAGGTCGGCCTGCAGCCCGGCACCGGCGGAGCAGTCGGACCCGGCAATGCTGATGTAGACGGGTGTTTCCATGGGTTAGCTGAAGGCTTTTTCGAGTGCTGCGGCGGCCTGGAGCAGGCGGGTCTCCTGGAAATGCGGGGCCAGAAGCTGGATGCCGACCGGGTGGACACCAGCCTCCATGGGGCAGGGGATGGAGATGCCGGGCAGACCGGACAAGTTGGCCGGAATGGTGTAGATGTCTGCCAGGTAGGTCTGCAGCGGGGTCATGCTGTCATCGTTCAGCTTTGGGGCACTGGTGGGCGCCACCGGGCCGAGGATGAGGTCCACTTGCTCAAAGGCGGCGGCAAAGTCACCGGCCACGAGGGAGCGTACCTTCTGGGCCTTGGCGTAGTAGGCATCATAGAAACCGCTGGAGAGTACATAGGTGCCCAGGATGATGCGGCGCTTTACCTCTGAGCCGAAGCCGGTCTCGCGAGTCTTGCTGTAGAGGTCATCCAGCCCGTTGGTGCCGGCGGCTCGGTAGCCGTAGCGGATGCCATCGAAGCGGGAAAGGTTGGAGGAAGCTTCTGCGCAGGCGATGATGTAGTAGGCGGCCACCACGGCTTCTGCATGCGGCAGGGAGATTTCCACGATTTCTGCGCCCAGGTCGGTGAGCTTCTGCACAGCCTGCTGCAGGGCGGCTGCCACGGCGGGGCTGTTGCCGCTGGAAAGGTATTCCTTGGGCAGGCCGATGCGCATGCCCTTGATTTCCTTGCCGAGGCCGGCGGTGAAGTCCTCTGTGGCTACGGTGGAGGAAGTGGAGTCCTTGGCATCGTGTCCGCAGATGGCGTTCAGGATGGTGGCAGCATCTTCCACGTTCTGGGTGATGGGGCCAATCTGGTCCAGTGAGGAGGCGAAGGCCACCAGACCGTAACGGGAAACGCGGCCATATGTGGGCTTGATGCCGACCACGCCGCAGTGAGAGGCTGGCTGGCGGATGGAACCGCCGGTATCGGAACCCAGGGCAGCGATAGCCATGCCACCGGCTACGGCAGCGGCCGAACCACTGGAGGAACCACCGGGTACGTGGCCGGGAGCGGCGGGGTTCTGGGTTTCGCCGAAAGCTGAGTTCTGGCCGTAGGATCCCATGGCGAATTCATCCATGTTCGTGCGGCCGAAAGGAATGGCGCCGGCGGCGGTCAGTTTGGTGACGGCGGTGGCATCATACGGAGAGACGAAGTTCTCCAGCATGCGGGAGGCGCAGCGGGTGGGCTGTCCCAGCATGGCGATGTTGTCCTTCACGGCGATGGGAATGCCGCCGAGCGGCTTGCTGAGGTCTGCTTTGGCGGCAGCGGCCAGCGCGGCTTCGGTATCCCAGGAAAGGTAGGCGTTGATGGCGGGATTGCGCTCCTCCATGGAGCGGGCGATTTCCTGCACCAGTTCGGTGGGGGAGATAGCGCCGCCGGTGAGCTGCTTGCGCCAGTGTGAAATGGTTCCGTTGAGCATATGCGGAAATGAAAAGGGGTTAGTGTGCGGATTCTACAACCTTGGGTACGCGGAATTGGCCGTCTTCCTGGGCCGGAGCATTGCTGAGGGCTGCCTCATTGCTCAGGCTGGTGCCGGGGATATCCTCGCGCAGCGCGTCGAACACGGGTAACGGATGGTACATGGGCTCCACTCCGGCGGTGTCCCATTGATCCAGCTGTGCCACATAGGCCAGCACCTGGTTCAGGTCTTCAGAAAAACGGTTGGTCTCCTCTTCGGTGAGCTCCAGCTTGGCCAGCCGGGCAATGTAGGCGACGTCGATGAGATTCTTTTCAGCCATGGCGCTTGTTATCAGTGGTGTGAAAGCAGGTAGATGATAAGGGAGTACAATCCCCAGACGGATGCTGCGAGAAACAGCAGGATGAAAATGTTTTCCATCAGTATGTTGCGATGCTGAGGTGAAGCTCCGCTGATGGTGACGTGCTTGCGATGCTGCCCACGGCGGCGCTCAAGTAGTTCGTCGTTCGGACCAAGTGTGTTAGCCGGATAACGGCGCTGGTAATCGCGTCGCGGTTGCTGACGTTGGCCTGTGTCACGCATGTATCGGCGCTGCTCCAGTTCACGAAGTTTGTCAAAGGAGGGGTGGTTGTGCGGCATGGAATCAGATTAGAGAGATAAGAGTGTATGCTCCCCAGCTGAGGAGAAGTAGTACAAAGAGAGGAAGATGAAAGAAGAAGCCCTGAGCGGACCTTGCGCGAAGTGTTGCCCAGTCGATACCTCGGCGCTCCTCTACCCCCGGCTTGTAGCGGAAAACCTCGGTGTGACGATAACGTGCAGGCCCGGAGTAGGCTTCTTCAAAGTCATTGACGGCGCGGTCGAGTTTGGGAATGGCCTCGTTTAATCGCTCGTCAAATCCCTCCGTGCTCCAGGTCTGGGGACGCATGGCGGATAATATTTGCAGATGACGCTTCAGACATTCGTTTATCTGTGCTATTTCTGCCTGCTCCCTAGCCATGGAGTCGAGCTCTTTGTCCAGACGACGCACGGCATTGTGCAGTTTCATGCCTATTTCGTTCAGGCTGTCGTTAAACAATGTCTTCCGCTCGGTGCTTTCCTCCAACTCCCGCCTCTGAGCTTCGTAGTATTCTGCCTGCTGGCGGGCCTGCTCTACCTGCTGCCTCATCTGCGCCGGTGTGTGCATCTCCCCGTCAGCTATCCGGGGATTCAACTCCATCTGGCGGTATGAGGGGGGCTGTTTCATGAACTCCGGCGGTTGAATAATGTTTCGGAAAAATTAAAGGTTTCGTCTGCTTTTGTCAAGCTAATAGATAACAGCATGATACGATAAACGGCAGAGACGACTGGCGACTCTGCCGTTGAAATACGGGCGACGGGAATCGAACCCGTGTCTCATGCTTGGGAAGCACGCGTCCTACCATTGAACGACGCCCGCGTGTGAAGCGGGCAGATTCTAGCGCGAGAATTGGGGTGTGTCAAGCATAATCCAAAAAAATGTAAGTATGTTGCAAATTCTGCTTGATAAGTGGGGGCGGGTGTGCTACTCTACACCCGAGTTTGCGGGTATAGCTTAATGGCAAAGCTCCAGCCTTCCAAGCTGATCATGCGGGTTCGATTCCCGCTACCCGCTTAGCCTGAAGAAAAAAAGGTAATACGCGTATGAAAAAAGTACTTTCTATGATTCTGCTTGCTGGCGTATTTGCCGGCCCGGTTCTTTCGGCAGAGACAACACCCTCCGGTGCTGCTGCCCTTGCGGCCTCCGGTGCATCTATTGATAAGCTTAGTCTGGCTGTTTATGAAGCTGTTAAGGCTCAGCCTGATAAAGCAGCTGATATTTTTCAGGGCGTGATGTCCCAGCGCTCTAACTGGAGTGTGACGGATACATATGCTGTGCTTCGTTCGGTGTTGCTTGCTTCTCCTTCTCTGGAGGGGGCGTTTGTGCAGAGTGCAACTGCATACCAGAGCGGCGGCTATGATGTTGCAACTGTGAATTCTACCGCATATCAGTTGCTTAATGCTCTGTATACTATGCCGCAGACTCAGGCTGTTGCTAGTTCTGTGGTGCAGGGTGTGGTTGGTAGCACGGTATCCGGACGAGCTGCTGGTAATGGCGTATCCCAGTCTCTGCTTGAGGCTTATGTTCCCGCAGCACCTTCTGCTCCGGAGGCTCCTGAGTACACGGTTGTTCCGACACCTCCGCCTACTTCTTCTAATAACTAAGGGGTTTGTTGCGGATAATTGCAGTCATTATGAGATCCTATTTCTATAAATCGTTGCTGCTGGCCGCTGTGGCTGCAGCGAATGCTGGTGCTATCTCTTTGTATGATATGGCACCTTCCGTTGGGCTTCCTGAGTCGTATGCTGTAAAGTATAATGCATATGGGCGACTGGGGTATGACACCAATATGAATTCTGCCAGTTCGGGTGACGAGGAGGGTAGTGCCTTCGTCAGTGCCGGTATTGGTGGCTCATATGCTGATTTTGAATCCGTAGATAAAATCACCTATACCTTTAATTTGGGTGTAACTCAGTACCTCACTTCATCTAATAACTCTGGTGAGAAGACGTATGCTGACTGTAATCTCTCGGCCAGTCTGGTGCACTCGTTTACTGCCCGTTCGTCGTATTCTGCAAGCCTGAACGTATCGTACAGTCCGGAGCCTGATTATGCGAGTGGTATTTCTGCAGCTCGCCGCCAGGGTGATTGCCTGAATTGGTCATTCAGCAACTCGTACAGTCAGTCGATTGACAGCCGTCTGAGCTGGAATGTGAACGCTGGTTATAGTGGTAACCTTTACAGCGAGACAGAGTATCAGTCTGATGACCGTCAATATGTGAATACCGGGATAGGATTGACCTATCGTGCTTCTGAGTTGCTCAGCTATAATACGAATTTTAGTTATCGCTATGATTTGCGAGATACCGGTTATAACTCTAATAACCTGACGTTTAGCGTTGGGTTCAGCCGCGCGCTTGATCCGGTATCCAGCTGCAGTGGTAGTATCGGTTTGCAGACCAAGGTAGTGCACAATGATACGATTCTGACCCCGAATGTAAATCTGGCATATAACCGTAAGGTTGCAGAGGGGTTGAGCATGAGTGCATATCTTACGCTTTCCAATGAAAACGTGGATACATACCGCGGGCCGAATGCCAATTACCTTTCTGATGTGACATGGCGCCTGGGTGTGAATTGTAACTACAGGTTATCGCCGGATGTGTCGTTTAGCTTCGGCCTTTCTGTGATGCGTTCTCAGTACACAAAGGGAACAGGACGTTTGCAGGATGAAACAAGTACGACGATTAATCCCACACTTGGCATGACCTACCGTTTCTCTGAGCAGTTAACGGGTAGTATCAGTTATCAGTATACCTGGTACGATACGGATCGTCAGGGAAGTGACGGTTATAATCGCCACAATATATCAACAGGTCTGACATATACTTTCTAAAAATACACTTCAACCGGGGGGGGATGTAGTTACATCTCCTCCTGTTTTTTACACATTTGCTAAGCAATATATGGATAAGGGAGCTAATTCTTCAATTCAGACAGAGGCAATTTTGCATGCACAGGACTATATGCAGGTGCTGCGAGGCCGCTGGAAGACGATTCTGCTTGTATTCCTTCTCGTGTTCGTGAGTAGTGCGGTTATCACTAAGATGATGACGCCGAAGTACATGAGCGGCATGACCTTTGAAATCAAGCAGCCCCGAGATCTGATTAACGTTGCTGTGGGTGGCGAGGGAAATCCGATTGCTGCGATGGCAGACAGCGCTGCCTATATGCAGACTCAGTTTGAAATTCTGGTGTCTCAGCAGAATTTGATTGCAGTGGCCAATAAATTGGATCTCCCGAATGAGTGGAGTGTGGATGAGACTGCTGCATCAGGCATTCTGATGGGGATGATTCGAGTGATGCCTCGTAAGAATACGAACCTGGTGGATATTTCGGTTACGTCGAATGACCCGCGTGTTTCTCAGCAGGTGTGTCAGGCTGTGGTGGACTGCTACAAGGAGCTTCGTGAGGAGAAGGAGAATGGTGTCATTAATGAGGCTATCAATAAGCGCTATGAAGTGCTGCGTTCCCGTCAGGATGAATTGGAGCGCAAGGCAGATGTTGTGCGCCAGTACATTCGTTCCGGTAAGTATATCCAGGGCATGTGGAGTGATAACGGGCATGGAGTGCCTATGTCCACCGGTGCAGAGGAACAGTCCCTGCAGCAGCTGAATAATTCCAAGCTGGCAATGGAGACTGAGATTGCGCAGATGACTGTTCATATCGGCAAGCTGCAGGATTTGAAGGATGCTGAGCTGCTGAGCTATGTTACTCGTACCGGACTGCTGACTGCTGAATCGTATTGCTCTGCCAAGGTGCGTGAGCTGAATAATCGTTACACCGAGGAGGAGAATAGCCGTGCTCAGATGCTGCTGAGTGGCTATGGTCCCCGGCACCCCAATGTGGTGCGACTGGATGAGCAACACAAGACGACACGTGATCAGCTCTATGAGGAGCTGGTGGGTATGCGTGACGCCATGGTTGACCAGCTGGATGTAAAGAAGTCTGAGCTTCAGGATGTGGAGCAGCGTTATGCTCAGGCTCGTGATCGTCTGCGTGATAAGACTCTCGAGGACCAGAAGGTGAAGAATGCTCTGCAGGAATATGCTGCAGAAAAGGCCCGTTACGACAAGCTGGAGAACGATTATATTGCAGATAAGATGCGTCTGATGGCTCCGCGTACGAGCCTCGAGGTGTATAGTCGCCCTGGTTTGCCTGGCGCTCCCAGCAGCCCGAATTATCGTCTTAATCTTATTGTGGGTGCTGTAATCGGCCTGCTGGCTGGTATTGTTGTGGCCTTTATTGGTAACTACTTTGATACATCCATCAAGACGCTGGAAGACGCGGAGCGTAGTCTTGGTTTGCCGGTGCTTGGCGTGATTCCTCAGGATGCCGGCCTGCTGATTCTGCAGGGTGGCGACAGCCCGGATGCGGAGGCTTACCGCATTCTGCGTACCAATATTGAATTGAAGAAGGATTTGTATAAGGCTACTACCATCGCAGTGGTTTCTGCTAATGCTGGTGAGGGTAAGACGACTACACTGAGCAATCTGGCATACGTGTTTGCACAGGCTGGTTACAGCACGTTGATGATGGATGCTGACCTTCGTCGTCCTCGTCTGGCTCGTTATGCTGAGTTGAAGAGTAAGGTGGGTCTTTCTTCATATCTGGCTGAGGGATTGGAGCTGAAAGATGTTGTGTTCCAGACGGGGCATCCCAATCTGTACATGTTGCCCAGTGGACCGATTCCTGTGGACCCCAGTGGTTTGATTGGTTCGCATCGCATGCAGACGCTTATTAGCGAAGTCTCCAGACGTTTTGACATCGTGTTGATTGACTCTCCGCCCGTGCTGGGTGTGAGCGATGCCTCGCTGCTGGTGAGTCGCGCAGATGCCTCGCTGCTGGTGCTGCAGCCTCGTAAGATGCCGATTAAGGCCTTGCTGCGCGCCAAGATGCTGGTGCAGAATGCCGGCGGTCAGCTGATGGGTCTGGTGATGAATAATGTGGATATCAGCGGTGATACGCAGTACCAGTATTACACGACGTACTACTCCTATTACAGCAAGGGAGATAACCGAAAAGAACCCAAGCCCTCTGACCGTAACGAAGACAAGAAGTCGGAAGTGAAGATTGCTTCTTCAGCTTCGCAGTCGGATGCTGACCTGTATTAAAAATGTATATGAAATATCTGACAATGAAACAAATGTTGCTTGTTGTGCTGAGCCTGCTTCTGTTGCCGGTGTTTGCACAGGATGCTGCGACTGAGCCTCGTGCCAGCAAAGGCGGTTCGGTTACTGTGCAGTTCAAGAATATCCCCTCTGAGGATGTTAGTAACGTCAATGGTGATTATCCTGTCAGCCGCGAAGATGGTACAATCTCGATGCCGTATCTGTCCGGTCGCGTGAGTGTTGCTGGTCTTACAGCTCGCCAGGTGGAGAATAAGCTCCGTGCGCTGTACCTTGCGCAGGAGATTTACTCAGACCCCATCATCATGGCCAATGTCGGCCCGAAGGGTGAGACGCCTGTTGACTCCCGCTATATTCAGGTGACCGGCCACGTGGCAGGCAAGAAGAATCTGCCGTACCGCGAGGGTATGACTCTGATTCAGGCACTGATTGAATGCGGCGATATTACCGATTTCGGCTCTAGAAAGATTCAGGTAACCCGTGGCAAGGTGACACGTACATATGATTATTTCAGTGCGCGTGACCGTTCCATCAAGTTGCTTCCCAGCGATTCCATTTATGTGCCCCGGCGACTCGCCTTTGAGGGACGCCCGGATAAGATAGGCCCGTAAATCTGAAAAAAACACAATAAGCTCTGGCCTGGAGGCCGGAGCTTATTGCTATAGGTTCAGGACGTGACGCATTGCTGCAGACAGAAATTACTCTTATTGAGTGTCGGGTATGGGCAGGGGCATCATTCTGCTGCTGCCGCGGTGGCAGAGCATTATGCTGCGCGGGGCTGGGAGACGCGGGTGGAGGATATATGCGCATTGGCTCGGCCCCGCTTGTTCAGGCTGACTCAGTGTTTTTATGATTTCTGCGTCCGTAGGGCCCCGTGGTTGTGGGGAGTGACCTACTCTCTGACTGGTACGGCGGATTGGTCCAGATTGGTTCGCTGCCCTGTTTTACAGAAGACGGTGGAGTGTCTGCGCGAGGTGCTGGATACCTATGCTCCGGATATGGTGATATGCACCTATCCACTCTTTGCATACATGCTGGACGAGCTACAGCGGCGTGGATATCAGGTGCCACCTTATGCGATGGTGGTTACGGATGCTTTGGAAATCAGTCGGCCTTGGATGCGTTCCCGTTGTCCATTGGTGATGCTGCCGGATGCTGAATCGACACGGATGGTCATGGAGCGTTATGCGTTTGCTCCTGATGAGGTGGTGGCAACCGGATTTCCGGTTCGGTCTGCCTTTGTACCCTCGCAGAGGCGTGAGCGGCCGGACGATGGATTGTTGAGTGTGGTGTATGGGGCGTATCGTCAGGCGGGGGGCGTGTGTGCGGATATGGCTGCCCTCTTGTCCTCGTTTCCGCAGATGCATCTTACGGTGATAGCCGGGAGACATGCTGCAATGCTGCGCCGTCGGTTCGAAGGGTATTGCGCAGCGGGGCGATTGGTGATTGTGGACTCCAGCCGCAGCATGCATGCCTTACTGGCTGAAAGTCATTTTTACATTGGTAAGGCAGGTGCAGCAACCATGTTTGAATGTTATGCTGTCAATGTGCCGATGATTGTAAATTTCACGCTTCCCGGTCAGGAGCGTGGTAATCTGGACCTGCTGCTGATGGATGGTGCCGGGTGTCATGTGGAATCGACTTCCCACCTGATTGCGACCATGAGACGGTTGCTGGATAATGAGGCAGCCGGATGGACTGCATTGTGCGAGTCGATGAGGAAGGCTTGCCGGATTTACGGAGCTGCCCGGGCGGCTGAAGCAATAAGGAATAGGTTTGGGGTATGAGTACGGATATTTGCCTGCTTATAGATAATTCAAATACGCGGACTAAGTTTGCGTTAGGAACGCGGACTGGTGTAGGGGAGATTCGCATTCTTCCTACAAGAGATCTGACGGTTGAGGGGATAAGGCAGCTGCTTGCTGGATGGTGTTTCAATCGTGTTTGCTGCTGTTCTGTGGTGCCGGAGGCTGGGGGTGTTATTTCCGCAGCTCTGGAGCGGTATCCCTTGCAGTGGGTGAAGGCGGCTTCTGTGAAAGACGTTGACTTCTCCTGTTACCCGGGGATAGCAACCTTGGGGGCTGATCGCGTGGTAAATGTGCTGGCTGCTGTTTCGTTGGTGCCGCTGCCACTCGTGGCTGTAGATATGGGAACTGCCACTACGTTCGATGTGGTGGTGCAGGGGAGCAGCGGCCCTCAGTTTACCGGCGGTGTTATTGCACCTGGATATAAATCCTTCGCGGCATGCCTTCCTTCATCTACTGCTCAACTGCCGGAGGTTGTGTGGAATGCAGATGCTCCATTTGTTGGTAGAAATACGAGCGAGGCTATGTCTGCCGGGGTTGTTGCCGGGTACGCCGGTATGCTTGATTCTTTGCTCGACGGTATAGAACGAGAAGTGGGAGAGGTGCTGCATGTTGTGCTTACTGGCGGAGATGCAGCGGCGTTTGCGCCCCTTTTGCGCCATTCGTCGAAGGTGTGCCCAGGCCTTACGCTTCAAGGACTTGCGATAGCCGCTGGCTTATTGTGATTTTTCCTTTTTTTGTTTTTTTGAGTATGCTTTAGTTTTTTTTGTTGCAAGAATGCAAGGAACGCGCTAGAATGAAAGCACCTAAAATCTGTCACAACTTATGTCCGACAATATCGAATCCCAGGTAAAAGAAATCATCGCTGCTCAGCTCAGCGTTGACCCCGAAAAAGTGACCTCCGATGCTAAGTTCATCGAGGATCTTGGTGCTGACTCCCTTGACACCGTAGAGCTCGTGATGGCATTCGAGGATAAGTTCTCCGTAGAGGTTCCCGACGAAGACGCTGAGAAGCTCAAGTCTGTGGCCGACGTTGTTGCTTACATCGAAGCAAACAAGGCCTGATAGGCCCGGTGACTTTTTCGAGAACGGGCGGTTCCTCCATTTCAGGCGGGGCCGCCCTTTGCTTTCTATATGAACCGGAGTTCCATTGAATATGCCATGCGCCATACCCGGGTGCTGTATGTGCCCGACAGGCGTATTGATTCATTTGGTGACACTAGGTTTAATTTTCGGCTCATTACTGAGCCGATGGATGAGGCCGGAGTATGCCGTATACGCAGCGGCTGGGTGGAGGCCGCCCGACCTCGTATTTTGCGTCCGGCGGATTTGCGCGGTGTAGAGACGGAAGGGTTTGGAGCAGATGCTGCTCGATTCTTTGAATGGATGGAGTCTCAAGGCGCACGCATGCAGGCTCTCTTTCAATATGGCTTCCGCTTCGGTCGGTCAGATGTGCAGGAGGAACTTGTACATGACTCTCTGCAGGAAGTGGAGGAGCGTGTGGTGAAGGAGTCTCTGTCATCAGGGGACCCCTTCAGGGCTGTTATAGCCGGGGTAGATGATGCCTGGGAGGTGTCTCTGCTTAGTTTTATGATGGAAATGATTCAGCAATCTCATGAAATCAACTTCTTCGATTTTCGTCGCCGTGGGCTTATTTAGTCTGCTGATGCCTTCTTATTCTGCGGATAATTATTCGCTCTGGCCTCGTCGGCCAGATGAATTGGAGCAGGCTCGCCAATTGATGCGAGAACAGAAGGGTGGTGAGGCTGTTCTGCTGCTGCAACCCTATGTTGCAGATGAGGGAATTGCCGGTCGGGAGGCCCGGCAGATATGTGGGCGCGTGAATGTGCCTCGCTATTTGTCCCGTATGCATCCCGGAGCGGTGGTATACACTGTGCGTAAGGGGGATAATATGGCACGCATTGCGTCTACTCAGAAGTGTCCCCAGGATGTCATTATGATGTTGAATGGCATAGTTCAGCCGTCTGCTTTGCAGGTGGGACAGAAGCTGGTGGTGGTACCCATGCGGTTGCGTATGGAGATACGACCGCTTCAGCGGGAAGTCTCTGTCTGGGATGGAGAGCAGCTCGTGGCGGATTATCCGATTCTGAGTATGGATGAGATACCTGCTGAGCGTCGTAAGACGACAGAAACAAAGGTTGCTGCCCGGGAGGGATTTCTTGATGGACTTGCGGTTCCTCAGCGCTCTCCGCAGTTTCCTGCGTCGGAACGGGCCCTCGTTTTATCCAATGGTCTGAGTCTGGTGGGTGGTAAGAATACCCGGGCTGGTATCCTGCTTCACATGGAGCAGAAGGATCTGAATGAGCTTGCCATGATGCTGGATTGCGGCAATGAGGTGAAGGTGATTTACCCTGCGCGCTGAGCCACTTGTATAAAAGCTGTGTATGTAGTGAAAAATATGCTTTCCAATCCGAATCTGGTTTGGTACAATGCCTGCCTGATACGGAGTCTGAAAATACACTCCTCCATAACCAATTAACTGAACAGATATCATGAACAACGAGTCCACATGCAAGTCCGAGTCTGAGGGTATAATGATGACCGGGGCCGAGGCCCTTGTCCAGAGCCTAGTGCGTGAGGGTGTGGATGTCGTGTTTGCGTATCCTGGTGGTGCCAGCATGCCTATTCACCAGGCGTTGAGTCATGAGCCTTCCATTCGCACCATTCTTCCCCGTCATGAGCAGGGTGGTGCCTTTGCTGCAGAGGGCTACGGACGTGTCACTGGTAAGGTCGGTGTCTGCATGTCTACCTCTGGCCCCGGTGCTACAAACCTGATTACCGGTATTGCTGATGCTATGCTGGATTCTATTCCGATGGTGGCCATTACTGCCCAGGTGGGTAGCGGTCTTATCGGTACTTCCGCTTTCCAGGAAACGGACGTTTTCGGTATGACTGCTCCTATTGTGAAACACAGCTATCTGGTAACCCAGCTGGAGGATATTCCCCGCATTGTGCGTGAGGCTTTCCATGTGGCTCGCACTGGTCGCCCTGGCCCTGTGGTGATTGATATTCCCAAGAACTTCCAGGAGGGTAAATTTGTGCCGGATTTCGATGCACCCCTGGATTTGCCTGGTTACCAGCCGAAGGTGGAGCTGAATACTGCTGCTCTGGATGAAGTTCTTCCTTTGATTCTTTCTGCCAAGCGCCCTGCTATCTATGCTGGTGGCGGTGTGGTGATTTCCAATGCTGCGGAGCAGCTGCGCGAGTTTGCAGAGCGTACACAGATTCCTGTGGCAACCACGCTTATGGGTATTGGTGCTATGCCGGAAGATCATCCCCTCTCTGTACGCTGGCTGGGTATGCACGGTGCCGTGTATGCCAATAATACAGTGAACGAAGCCGACGTGGTTATCGCTATCGGTGCTCGCTTCGATGACCGTGTGACGGGTGCTGTTCGCACTTTCTGTGAGTATGCCCGCATTATTCATATCGATTTCGATGCTGCGGAACTTAACAAGAACAAGAAGGTCGATTATGCAATTCGCTCTGATGCCGGCGAGGCCTTGGCGTATCTGAACGCTCGTCTGGAGGAAATGGGCATGGCTCCGCGTGAGTATTCAGTTTCCAATCGTCCCGATTGGTTTGGTATGATTGAGGCCTGGAAGGCTCAGTATCCGCTGTGCTATGAGAGCCGCCCGGGCGAGATTGCTCCCCAGCAGGCTATAGAGGAGCTGTATAACCAGCTTAACGGGGAGGATGCCATCATCTGCACTGGCGTGGGACAGCACCAGATGTTTGCTGCGCAGTTCTACAAGTTTAACCAGCCCCGCCGCCTGTCTACTTCTGGTGGTCTTGGTTCCATGGGCTATGGTTTACCTGCTGCTATGGGCGCCCACATGGCATATCCGGATAAGCCCGTCGTAAACATTGACGGCGATGGCTCTTTCCTCATGAATGTGCAGGAGCTGGCTACCATTCATGTGGAGAAGATGCCTATCAAGTGCATTATTCTGGATAATCAGCACCTGGGTATGGTGGTGCAGTGGGAGGACCTTAAGTACGATTCCAATCGCGCTCAGACTTTCCTGGCAGACCCCGCAGATGAGTACGATCGTACGCATCGTACGGAGGAAATTCTTTATCCGAACTTCCCCGTGCTCTGCGCCGGTTTTGGTGTGAAATGCGAGCGTGTGGTTGACCCTGCAGATTTGCCTGGTGCTATCAAGCGTATGCTGGAATCCAAGGAAGCCTATGTGCTGGATGTGATGGTTCCGTACGATGTTCACGTGTTGCCCATGATTCCTGGCGGTATGGGATATCGGGATGTGTTGCTGGAACGTATTGCCGGTGATGGTAAGGGACGCAAGGCCTCTGACCTCGGCAAGGAAATTCCTTCTGCTCTTTAATTGAAAGATTATGGGGCCGCGTGCTGGAGTATGGCACGCGGCCTTGCTTGTTTTCTGAATCCGCTTGTATTTGAGATATGCCGAACGCAATTGTCAAGAATGTACTCATTAGTATTATTCTTGTGGTGTTGTGTATTGTTATCGGTGCAGAGGCTGCCGAGAATACGAAATCGGCTCTGGGTATCATCTGCGCCTTGGTGGGCGTGATGTTTCTTATCTGGATGGGACCTCGCAGCTGGGTGTTGCTTTATCTGGTTCCCCCCGTGATGTCCCTGTTGCCTCTTCCTGGTAAGATTGGTACTTTGCCGGTTGCATTCCTTGTGGCCGTGGTGGTGCTGTTCTACTGGACTGTCATGTGGGTAATGGGCTATGTCCGGTTTAAATGGCGCTCACTGTTGGGGATGGATTTCCTGATTCTTGTAGTCGCTCTGTATTTCATTCACTCCTTCTATTTGCACCCGGTGTCTATGGCTATTTTGGGTTGGGATGCTGACTCTGTGGGCGGTAAGGAATATGTCTGGTGTGCTGTAGCAACTTTGTATTATATTGCTGTCAGTTGTGTGCCATGCAGTGGTCCGCAGTTACAATCCGTGTTGAAATGGGCTATCAGACTGAGCTTGGGAGCATGTTTGTTATCTCTTGCTTTGAGCCTTCTGGGTATCAGGGGAGGGACGGATATCACAGAACTCGGGGACGCGGCCATGAATACACGCTTCGGCATGTTCGAGAAGATTAGTGTTTATGGTATTTTCTTCTTGTATGGTTGTAATCCCATGATTCGGGTTCTGACATCTGTTCGCTTGCTGGGTGGGTGCATGTTGTGTCTGGTCGGTATTCTTTTGTCTGGCTGGCGAGAGGTGCTGATGAGTAATACCTTTATTATTCTGGCTCTGTCGGTGGTGAAACGCGAGCTTTGGTGTATCATGTTGCTGGGGGCTTTCGTATATGGGGGCTTGATTTATTTGAGTGCAGAGGGGATTGTTGAGAAATTTCCATATGGCATCCAGAGATGTTTGTCCGTTGCTCCTGGGATAGAAATTTCCCGTGAGGCCAGGGCTGATACCGAGCATTCGAGTGATTGGCGTATTGAGATGTGGAAGTGGGCATTAGACTCCCGTACTGGTTATATTCATGACTATGTATGGGGAGACGGTTTTGGCCTGTCTGTAGATTATCTCCGACGTGAAACAGTTGCTATGATGCGAGGTACTGTTGCATATGGTGACCAGGATTTCTTTGCAAATACTGGTACATGGCATAATGGTATTATTACATCCATTCACCGACTGGGTTATGTGGGATTGGGGATTATTACAATGGTGTATCTGTATGGTATCTGCATGATGTTCCGTGTCTGTATGGCATTGAAAGGTACCCCTTTGTTTTTTTCGGCTATATTCTTCCTGATTCCATATGCTGGTGACCCTTCTCTGTTTTACATATCAGCAGGTACTATTCCATTCTTCTTTCGCGGATATGTTTATTTAGCGATGATTAAGTTGCTGTACTGCGTAGGTAGAGAGCAGGGGTATATCATCCCCTTTGCCTTGCATAAGCATTATGTGCCGCTGCTTATCCGCGAGCATGAGTCGCACGGCGTTTGATTATAACAGAAAAGCCGCAGAGTTCGACCTCTCTGCGGCTTTTCTGTATTTAGCGTGCGGCTTCTTGCGAAGCCCTCTCGCGCACCGTTGATTAGTGGCGGAGGGAAAGGCGCACCAGCAGATCCTTGTACAGATCCGGGTTCGTGCGCTTGGCATAGTCGAGCATCTTACGACGGCGAGCCACCATCATGAGCAGACCACGGCGGGAAGCGTGGTCGTGCTTGTTAGCGATGAGGTGCTGGGTAAGGTGGGCGATGCGCTTGGTCAGCACAGCAACCTGGAAACCGGTGGAGCCGGTGTCTTTCTCGTTCGTCTTGAAGTCGTTAACGTTGATTTCGCTCATTTTAGTATCTTGTGTTAGTGGTTGATTTTTCGTGGCTGCGGCAAATCGACCTACAAGGTGAGTGGATAATAGCACTAATGGCGCTATTTGCAAGCCTAAAAGCTTAAAAATCTTTTAAAAACAATCTAACATGTACTTCTGGCTCATTTTCTGCTTGCCATGCAGGGCAGCTGTGGTAAGCTGGTGCTATGGAACTACTCATGCCCGGATTCGATTCAGCCCGTGCGCTTTTCTGCACGGTAGCCTGGGCAGCCACTTTGCTGGCTGCGCTTATGTTTATAATCTCCTTTTTTACCGATTTTGATGGAGGGGATAGTGATGTGCCTGCTGGCGATGGCGCTGATACCGGCGTGTTCTCCTTCCGTGCAGTAATTGGCTTCTTTCTTGGATTTGGCTGGGGTGGCTACATCTGCCAGCAGACTATGGGAAACATCCTCATGTCTTGCGGCATAGGACTTGTGGTGGGTGTACTCATGTTTGTACTCGTAGCCATGCTCATACGTATGATATACGGACTCCGCTCCGATGGCAATATCGCCCCTGCCAGCCTGGTTGGCCTTACGGGTACTGTGTATGTGACCATCCCTCCGCAGGGGGAACCTGGTGGTCAGGTTCAGGTGGCACACCCGAATCAGCTAATCACCATTGCTGCGGTGCAGCAGGGTAGTGAACCTCTGTCTGCCGGTACTCGCATCACCGTCGTTGCCTCGGCCGTGGGGCAGGTGACGGTTAAACCTCTCTCTTGATAAACAACAACCCAAATATGACCGATTATGATTGATAACGCAATTCAGATCGCTGCGGCCTCCTCCGGGGCAAGCAATATCGTGGCCATTATTATTCTTGTGGCCTTCCTGCTGGGCACAGCCGTGTGGCTTTTCAGCCGCTACAAGATGTGCCCCTCCGACAAGATACTCATTGTTTATGGTAACGTGGGCGCGGGACGCTCTGCCAAGTGCATACATGGTGGTGCCACCTTTATTATGCCCATCGTGCAGAGCTATGCCTTCATGGACCTGAACCCGATTAATATCGATGTTCCGCTGAAGGGGGCTCTTTCCAGCCAGAATATCCGTGTGGATGTTCCGTCTTCCTTCATTGTGGGTATCAGCACCCAGCCGGAGATTATGCAGAATGCAGCCAGCCGTCTGCTTGGCCGCACTCGCCAGGATATCCGCGACCTCGCCTCCGAAATCATCATGGGCCAGATGCGTGTGGTCATCGCCTCTCTCACTATCGAGGAAATCAATGCTGACCGCGAGAAGCTTATCAAGGGTATCACCGGTGGCGTGGATGTGGAACTTCACAAGGTAGGTCTATACCTTATTAATGCCAATATCACCGATATCCGCGATGCTTCCGGCTACATTGCCGCCCTTGGTCAGGAGGCA
>JAZQVE010000100.1:0-1543 GCA_045631705.1 Akkermansia sp.
AATCGCAGCGGGGAGGCATGGGTAAAGACGCTGGCCCAGGCTGTGATGGTGAGCCAGAGGCACAGCCATTTTCCCAAGTGGGGAAGGAGGCGGTTTGTGCAGAATACGCGGGAGTACAGGGTTGCTACAGGGACGAGAAAAGTGGCAACCAGATTGTATGCCTTCCTGAGCAGTCCCCAGCGGTCATCGTGTGTGGGGCGGGGCATGGTGAGCAGCTCCAGGTTTTCCAGAATGAGAACCAGAAGCGTTCCCAGGAACAAGGATAGTACCGCATAGCCGGAAAACAGGTATTTTCCGCATGCTCTCGCTGTGCATTTGGTGTTCATGCTGTGGCTTCCTGCTGCATACAGTTGAGGATAACGGAAATGATGGTTTCCATCTCATCCGGGCGGGATTCTGCGATGAGGATGACCAGCGCCACGAGGGTGGCATCGGCCAGCCTTTTGCAGCCGTTGATGAAAAGTGCGTTATTGCGGTCGAGGAAATACAGGAACACGGCGGCGGCGATGCGTTTGTTGCCGTCGAAGAATGCGTGGTTCTTGACAGTGAAGTAGAGCAGACGGGCAGCTTTTTCCTCCATGGTGGGGTAGATATCTGTCCCTCCGAAGCTCTGGTAGATATTACCCAAGGCCCCGCGGAATGAATCGTCTTTTTCCCGGCCGAAGAGATCAGATTCAGCGCCAAAGCTCATGCTGTCGATGAGTCTGCGGCATTCATCGTACTCCAGTACATAGCACTGGGTGGAGCCTGCCGGGCGGGTAAGACACTGGTGGTCGTAGTCATCCAGCAGGTTCAGCCCTGTGCTGTAGTGTTCGATGACATCCAGCACTTGCCGGGCATCCAGACGGTTTTCCACCCGGCGCATCAGCTGAACCACCTGTCCCAGTTGCTGCAGCCGCTTTTCATGCACCACGTAGCCCCGAACCAGGTACTCGCGAAGGCGCTGAGTAGCCCAGATGCGGAATTGTGTGCCACGCCGTGTATTGACGCGGTACCCCACGGAAAGAATCATGTCCAGGTTGTAGAAATTGACCGGACGCCGCACGTTTCGCGAGCCTTCTTTTCGAACTATTAAAATTTCTTTAATAGTTCCCTCTTCTTGAAGCTCAGCTTCTTGAAGGATATTTTTGATATGCACGTTGATGTTGGCTACCGTTGTCTGGAACAACTCGGCCATCATCTGCTGGGTCATCCACAGGGTGTCCTCCTGCAGTCGGACATCGAGCTGCACCTGCCCATCGGGGGAGGTGTAGAGCAGAATCTCGCTATTGGGAATTGTAGGGGGTGTTTGATTCATAGAGAAGATGGGTAAGACAGTTGGAGAACTACGTAGCCAGAGCCCCGTCGGACTTCAAATTAATCACTAATCATTAATCATTCCACCAGGGTGACGGTGCGGGTGTTTTCGCCGGTGTGGCGGAGGACGAGCCAGCGGGTATCGGCGGGCATGAGGGTGCCATCGAAGCGGTCAGCCCACTCCACCAGGAGAATGCGACCGCTTTCCAGATATTCATCCCAGCCGATGCCGATGGCCTCCTGCGGG
>JAZQVE010000101.1:0-11853 GCA_045631705.1 Akkermansia sp.
GACTTTGGCGGCGGTATCAAGCAGGAAAGCGACCTGCAGGCCGCTTTTGACCACGGTGCCGCCATGGTGACGGTGGGCAGCCTGGCTGCCACCGACCCGCAGCGCCTGCTGAAGTGGGCAGAGAAATATGGCCCCGACCGCATCATTGTGGGTGCCGATGCGCTGAATGGTCGCGTGATGATTAAGGGCTGGCGCGAGGACGGCGGCATGAGCCTCGATGAGTTCGTGAGCTTCTATATGAGCCACGGCATCATCCGCGTGCTCTGCACCGATATTTCCCGCGATGGCACCCTGGGCGGCCCGAATACCGCACTGTACCAGGAAATCATGGCCAAGCACCCCGGCTGCCGCCTCATCGCCAGCGGCGGTGTGAGCTGCACCGAGGACATCCGCGGCCTCGATGCCGCCGGCATCCCCTCCGTTGTCTTCGGCAAGGCCTACTACGAAGGCCGTATCGATCTTCAACAATTAATCACTAATCATTAATCACTAATCATTCCCTTTATGCTCGCCAAGCGTATCATTCCCTGTCTGGATGTCAAGGACGGCCGCACCGTCAAAGGTATCAACTTCGTGAACCTGCGCGATGCAGGCGACCCCGTGGAGCTGGGCAAGGCCTACAGCGAGCAGGGGGCTGATGAGCTCGTGTTCCTCGATATCGCCGCCACACACGAAGGCCGCAAGACCTTCACCGATATGGTTTCCCGCGTGGCTGCTGCCATTTCCATTCCCTTCACTGTGGGTGGCGGTATTCATGAGCTGGCCGATGTGGCCCGCCTGCTGGAAGCCGGTGCCGACAAGGTGAGCCTTAACTCTGCAGCCATCCGTAACCCTCAGCTGGTGAATGAGATTGCCAACCACTTCGGTTCTCAGGTATGCGTGGCCGCCATTGATGCCCGCTGCGATGCCGATGGCTGGTACTGCTACGTGAATGGTGGCCGCATCCGCGTGGAGCGCACCCTCTTCGACTGGGCTCGCGAGGTGGCCGACCGCGGCGCCGGTGAAATCCTGTTCACCAGCATGGACCACGACGGCGTGAAGCAGGGCTTCCCGAACGAAGCTCTTGCCCGCCTGTCCGATGAACTCAGCATTCCCGTCATTGCCAGCGGTGGCGCTGGTGCCAGGGAGCACTTTGCGGACGCTTTCCGCCTCGGCCATGCCGATGCCGCACTGGCAGCCAGCGTGTTCCACTTCGGCGAAATCAAGATTCCCGAGCTCAAGCAGTACCTTCACAACGAAGGTATCTGCGTGAGACTGTAAAGGTAGATTTTATATTAAACCGACACCCCTGAGAGTCAGAGGCTCAAAGGGGTGTTTCATGTATAGCAGAGCTATGAAGAAAATCGTACTGATATTATTTGTCCTGGGCTTGCTGCTGATGATGTTCATGCCGCGCTGGGCTCGGGTGGGCGGTATCAGTTGGTGGCATATCACCGTACCCGGTTCTTCGTCTTCGCAGTGCATTGTCGAGGTT
Organism: Akkermansia sp.; assembly: GCA_045631705.1. Taxonomy (GTDB): domain Bacteria; phylum Verrucomicrobiota; class Verrucomicrobiia; order Verrucomicrobiales; family Akkermansiaceae; genus Akkermansia. The sequence continues at coordinate 1,475 of JAZQVE010000101.1, forward strand.
GTATCCTGGCAGGGGGAGACGATTTATTGCCGTTTTTTCAGCCCTCCCGTGGATGTTTCTGTAGAGTACGAGGGGTATCTCATGCTTACAACCTGGCGGGATGGCGACCCGTTGCGTTATTATGATGTGCAGCAGAGAACATATATATCCGAGCAGGAGCTGCGCCGCCGCAAGCTCGCCCGGGTTCCCCGGCCTTCATCCAATATATATGATGACTGGGCATTGACCGATTTGTACAACATTGCCGGCGGCACGCAATTCCAGGTAAAAGGAGACTGGATTCAATACGTGGAGAAGAATCTTCCCCGCCGGTAGTACATGCGCAGCCAGAAGGCCGGGTTTCCCGTGCTGATTTTCGGCATTATGTTGCTGAAATATCGTAAGCGCTTCGTGTAGCAGTAAAAAAAGGTGGCAATTCCCCGAACTTGTGGTATACTCTGCCCGCAACCGCGTAATTCCGTATATGACTATCGACTTCGACAAGTGCGGCGGCCTGGTGCCCGCCATTATTCAGGACTCCGCTACGGGTAAGGTACTCATGATGGGGTATATGAATGCTGAATCCTTTGCCAGGACCCAGGAAACCGGGCGCGTGTGCTTCTACAGCCGCAGCCGCCAGTGCCTGTGGACCAAGGGCGAGACCAGTGGCAATTATCTGGATGTGGTCAGCATTAAAGTGGATTGCGATAACGATACGCTGCTCATTCAGGCCACGCCGCATGGCCCTGTGTGTCACACCGGCACGGATACCTGCTGGGGCGAGAAGAATGAAGCCAGCCCGCTGCTCTTCCTTACCGAGCTGCAGGACTTCATCAACAAGCGCCACGAGGAGATGCCCGAGGGCTCCTATACCACCAGCCTTTTCCGCGATGGTATCAACCGCATGGCCCAGAAGGTGGGCGAGGAAGCTCTGGAAGCCTGCCTTGAAGCCTGCAATGGCACCAATGAGCGCCTGATTTACGAGGCCTCTGACATGTTCTACCACCTCATCGTGCTGCTTACCTCCAAGGGCCTCCGCATTGAGCAGGTTATCGAGGAGCTGGCCTCCCGTCATAAGCCGGGTTGGAAGAAGCACTAAGAACTCTTTCCTTTTATCAGAAAGCCCCCTGCATGTCCATGCAGGGGGCTTTTTTATGGAATGAGAGGGAAAGAGGGCCGGACATTTAGAACTCCGGCATATCGCGAAGCCCTGGCACATCGTCCTTGGCGGGGGCAGGGGTAGGAGCGGGGGCTTCCTTGATGTAGACTTTCGGTCTGCTGGCCTTGGCCGCAGCTTCTTCCTCGGCCTTAATGGACTCCAGCGCATTCTGGAGCTTGATGTCCGGTGCGCCTCCGTAGAGAATGGTGCTGTTCTTGCTGATAAGTACGACGGTAGGCAGCTCGTCGATGCGGTAGGTGATGCCGGCTGTACCCTTGGCTGTATCGGCGTAGGAGCTGGGGATGCCGAGTTCCTCCAGAACCTGCTGCTGTTCCTCCGGTGCAGCGTGGGGCATGATGGGGCAGATTTCAATGCCGGGATACTGGGCCTTCAGCTTGTCGATATCGCGCACCATGGCGGTGCCAGCGGGGTCGGAGGGAGACCAGAAGATGAGGAGATTGGGCTTCTGGGTGATGGGGAAGCGGTGCTCTGCTCCCTCCTGGTCACGTACCGTAATTTGCGGAGCGACGCAGCCTACCGCCAGATGCCGCAGATAGTAGACCTGGTCCATGGCTACCTCTGTTACCGGGCGCTTGCCGAAGAGGGTATCCTTATCTGAGAGCAGGATGGATTGCTTGAGGTAGTAGAGACGCTTGGCCCGAGCCATGGATTCACTTCCTTCCACACTGCTGACCAAGGGATTGTTGAGCATGAGACTCATGCCCAGAGCAGCGCAGGCGCGGACTCCCTTGTTCTGATTGCGCTGGTAGATTTTCTGCAGGATTTCGTACTCTCGCACACTGGATGTGGCCGCAAGACTGGGACAGACGGCTCCCACGCCGGGATTGCTGAAATGCACACGGCTTATGGAATCCACAATGGCATTGCCGAAATAGGTGAGCTGGGCCTGCTCTTCATCGGTGAAGGCTGCTGTAAAGGCCTGAGGGTGCTCCAGAATCCAGATGATGGCAGGCAGGGCCCAGGGCTTTTCAAACTCGAAGGTGGGAACGCGGCCTTTTCCCTTGTCATTCTGGCGGGTGCCGGTGCGGGAATTGATGCTCTGCCACAGCTGCGGGGCGATTTCCCGGGCATTCGGGGGAACCAGAGCCGCGCGGGCCTCATCGCTATCGGCGGCTTTAAGCGCATCCTCATAGACTGTGACCTGCTGCTGCCAGGAATTCAGGGCTTGCTGCATGGCCTCCTGGGTACCATGGGCGGCAAGACTGGCGGCCAGTGCTGCTGCTGCGAACATCTTTTTCATGCTGTCTATTATAGTGCAGACTCTCCGCTGCTTGCAAGTGAAAAGAAGGTCAACAGAAATTAACACCTGGAAACTATATGAGCTCACGCAATGGGGATTTAGCGAGGCTCCGAATAGAACCTGCGCTTTGTGTCCGGCTATTGAGGGGGGTGCACAATGGATTTAGCTTTCATTTCGCGGCCGGGTGTGTTATTGTTCTGTTTACAGCAATCATGAAGAAAAAGCCCATCAGTCTTCAGCCGCATTTCTCGCGCATGCAGCAGCGTGCGCGGGTGGCTCGTGATCTGCCTGCGGAGGAGCAGGGGTCATTTTACTATTGCGGCGGTCGCAGTAAGGCTGAATTCGTAGCTGCTGTAGCGGCAGGAGAGCCCGGGGCCGTTGAGCTGGCATTGAATGTGGTGGCGGGTGAGCTGTGGCTGTGCCCGCGCGATGGCGCCCGCTATGCGCGTAGTATCCGGGCGGCATTGCGGACGACGTGCAAGGCCGGACTGTTGGATTCTGCCCAGATGCGTGTGATGTATGCCATAGAGATGCGGAATCTGGAGAGACTGCTGCTGCGTGGGCGACATTCTGCGCCGGGGGTGCTGCAGCAGCGTGCGGAGCGTCGCATTCCGGGGCAGCTGCAGTTGATGCAACTCTGTTTTGGTGAGACTCCTGAGCCTATGATAGATTCGGATGAATATCCGGATGTGACACCGCCCAGGGCACTGCTGCAGAAGGGTGTGCAATACGGGTGGTTTTCTGCGGAAACAGCCGCACGAATGGCTGCTGGCGAGGAATTCATGTTATCGGAGCTGGTGCATGGCCCGTGGGATTTGTTTCCCTCCTCTCACTGCCGACAGAAGACAAAGCCTGCCTACGCGCCGGAAACGCTTTGCTATTTTTTCTGCTGGAAGGGATTCCGCGGCACTCGCTGGGTGGTGTCCCCCTGGGGGGAACTGGGGAATGAATGCGGGTTCATTCTGGCTGCAGATGCCTCATTCTATTGCAATGTAGATGAGTACGACGGTTTCTACAGCGCCTCCCGTTGAACGGCTTTACCAGGTCCACAGTCTGCGGAGGTTCTGCCGCCAGTCGTGCAGATGCTCGGAGAATCGCAGGTAATACAGCAGGATATTTGCCGCGGCCATGCCGGTGCAGACGATTCCGAACAGGAGTCCGCGGATATGCAGTATCTGCAGTTTGTGCCCCCAGTAGGTATTGATCCATGGCGCTACGGGCTTGCAGACTTCCGGAATGCCCTGCAGGAGACAATATGCCTTAATCCCCAGAAGGAGTGCGCCAGCAACGAGGATAAGTCCCATGAAGAAACGGTAGGATTTTCTCAGGCGTACTTTCTCTCCGCGCCGGTGAGTCAGTATTCCGGGCAATACTACAAGCGCCCCGAGAAAGGCAGATAGTGCACAGACAATGGAGGCATAATGATTCATTTCCCGGTGAAAACTGACAATCCTATCTGCTGCAGCGTAATCTGTCACCTGTACAAAGGCTTCATCCGGCGGCATTACTCCGATGCAGCTGCACAGGTACACATAGGCCGATGCAAGCAGTATGCAGGTGGTGCTGAGAAATAGAGAGACAAGTGTTTTCATCCGGAAGAGCGGAGCCATTATCCAGAAAAAATAACATTTAGTCAATGAAATTTACAGGGACATTAACAAGAGCGCCGCAGTTTTTACTGCGGCGCTCTTGTTGAAATCAATCAGGTATGTGGCGGGAGAATCAGAACTTGTGTTCGTCTCCATAGCCGAAGTGCTCGGCTATGTAGTCTACGTCCTTATCGCCACGGCCGGAGCAGTTGGCAAGGATGGAACCTCGGCGCATTTCCTTGGCCTTACGGATGGCGAAGGCAATGGCGTGTGAGCTTTCCAGGGCGGGGATGATACCCTCGTAGCGGCAGAGCTTGAAGAAGGCATCCACGGCCTCGTCGTCGCTCACGGTGTCGTACTTCACGCGGCCGATATCGTGCAGGAAGGCGTGCTCCGGGCCCACGGAGGGGTAGTCCAGACCGCTGGCCACGGAGTATACGGGGCCGGGTTCGCCGTTTTCATCCTTGAGCATGATGGAGTTGAAACCGTGCATGATACCTTCGGTTCCGTAGGTGATGGAGGCAGAGTGCTGCCCGAGCGCAGGACCATGGCCCAGCGGCTCGACACCGTAGATGTCTACCGGGTCGCCAAGGAAGGCGGGGAACATGCCCATGGCGTTGGAGCCACCGCCTACGCAGGCGCACACCACATCCGGCAGGTGGCCGGTCATTTCCTCGAACTGGGCGCGGGCCTCGTGGCCAATCACCATCTGGAAGTCGCGCACCATCATGGGGAAGGGGTGCGGGCCCAGCACAGAACCGATGCAGTAAATAGCGTTCTTGTAGTCGCGCAGGTAGGCCTCGAAGGCGCTGTCCACAGCTTCCTTGAGAGTCTGCAGCCCGTGGGTGACGCATACCACGTTGGCACCCAGCATCTTCATGCGGGTCACATTGGGGGCCTGTTTGGCAATGTCGACTGCACCCATGTGGATTTCGCATTCCAGCCCGAAGTAGGCAGCTGCTGTGGCCAGAGCCACGCCGTGCTGGCCGGCGCCGGTTTCGGCAATAATCTTCTTCTTGCCCATGAACTTGGCCAGCAGACCTTCGCCCATGCAGTGGTTGAGCTTGTGGGCCCCGGTGTGGTTCAGGTCCTCGCGCTTCAGGTAAATCTGCGCACCGCCCACCAGTCGGGAAAGGCGCTCACAGTGGTACACCGGCGTGGGGCGTCCCTGGAACTGTTTGCGGATGCGGCGCAGCTCATTGATGAACTGGGCAGACTGGCAGATGTCGTTGTAGGCATCGGTAATTTCCTTGAATGCGGGTTCCAGCTCCTTGGGGAGGTAGGCACCACCGAAACGGCCGTAGTAACCATTTGCATCCGGATAATTGCGAAGATATGTGCGGAAATCCATGACGCGTGGCATAGTAGTGCATTTTTTTTATGCGTGCAAGGATTTTCCGTGGCTTATTCGTGCATATGGCGTATGCGAAAAGCCCTGCACGGACCAGCCGTGCAGGGCCTGGGCGGGTAGGATACAGGGGGCCTACCCTTGCTTTTCCTCCTTCCGGTGGCAACTGCCCGCCTTGCGCAGCTCGTTTATCCAGAGAATGCTCAGGCCGAAGGTGAGTCCGGCCAGAATGACTGCATTGGCTGCCACGAGTGCCGCCTTGCAGCAGCGGCGGTGATGCTTATCCGCCAGCCATTGTTCTACTTTTGCCTCTGCTTGCTTGATTTGTTCCTGGTCCATGCAGGTATGACCCGCGCCTATCCCCGGTAGCTCAATATATAATAGCGCTTTTTTACCCGGTTTTGCCATTGACATTTGCCTGGGGAGATGGTACAGAAGGAAGGCATGAACACCATGCGTTTTGTGATGCTGACCGCCCTGGCTTCTCTGCCCGTTCTGGCCGCGGAGGCTGCCCCTGCTCCCATCCCCGTGAACCTGAAGGTGGGAGAGCAGATTTCGGTGATGCTGAATGGAAATCCCACCACCGGCTATATCTGGCAGGTGGACGGAAAAATCTCTACGAAGTCGCCGGTGCAGGTGGAGCTGACCAATGCCGCTCTGGAGAATGATTCCTTCTGCTGCGGATTCCCTGTTCCGACTACGCTCACCATCACAGGCCGCCGGGCCGGAAAGGCCACGGTGCGTGTGGTGTATGCCCGCCCCTGGGAGAAGGGTAAGGCTCCGGCAGATACCAAGACCTTCTCAGTGAAGGTGTCCGCAGCCGAATAATTTGTTTCCGGCTCCATTTTCAGGCAGCAGCAGGAGCCATCAGTTCCTGCTGCTGTTCAGTATCGTGCGCACGGGGAAGGGAATGTTGATGCCCTCCCTGGCAAAGGCCTGCAGAATAGCCTTGCCAAAGGCAAAGCGGGCCTGGTGGTAATCATCTGTCTTGCACCAGGCGCCGATGTGCAGATTCAGGGAACTATCCCCAAATCCGATAAACTGCACCACGGGGGCCGGCTCTGTGGCCAGCAGGGGCTGCTCTTCAATGACCTTCAGAATCACCTGTTTCACCTGCTCCAGGTCGCTGGTGTAGTCCACGCCCAGGTCGAAATCGCAGCGGCGCAGGGCAGCGCCGGTGATGTTGATGACGGGTGATTTGACCAGTGACTCGCAGGGAACGCGTACGGTGGCATTATCTGCCTGTCTCAGGGTGACGGAGAGCAGGTTCACGCTTTCCACGGTGCCGGAGATGCCGCCGGTGCTGATATAGTCCCCCAGCCGGATGCTGCGCTCGCTCATGATGAAGATACCGCTGATGAGGTTGCTCAGCACGGTCTGCGCTGCAAAGCCGATAGCGATACCGGCCACGCCTGCTGCACCCAGTACGCTGATGAGATCCACTCCCAGGGCACGCAGCGCATGCACAATCACGAACACCCAGAGCAGGGTGAGCAGACATTTCTCCAGCAACACTCCCACCTGGCGCGGCAGCTTGTGGTTCAGGGGGCGGAAGATGCGCTTTACCACAACGCTCAGTATGACGCCTACGGCCAGCGTAAGCACAAAGACAATCCATCCCTGGCTCTTCATGAAGGTCCACACCGCTCCTGCACTGGTCCAGTCTACATTCGCCCACTTATCCATGCCTGCATCATATCACGCCAGTGTCTCCGGCGCCAGCGAAAAATGAGGAGTCCTCGAGGTTGCAGCTCTGTCGAAGCGTGGAAGCTCCAGGCCCGCAGGGTGTAGTCGGAGGTCCCGAATACTTCCCCTCCGCCAAATCACAAATTATTTGACTTTCCTGCCATGTTTCATGTAATATGCGGCCTATGGTGAAGCGCGTGCTGCAATTTATGCTCGGTCTGAAGCTTTGCGTGTTGTCTCTGCTGTCTTTTGGCATGGCAGGGATAGCGCTGGGCGATGCCGTGAAATACTACCTGCTGTATGCGCTGTTGTATGTGACGGATGTGTGGGTGCCTGACAAGGCGTGGGGTGATATGTGGGCCTCCATTCCCGGTGTGGTCTTCGCGTATCTGCTGTTCTGCACCGCGGTGCTGCTGGGGCGGCTGGGAGTGCGGTTGATGTTCCGCTTTGCCTTGTTCCGCGTCCGCTTCTACTGGGCGGCAGCGGTGCTCTGGCTGGGGTGCCTGGCAAGTGAAATCCTCTTTGCTGCGGAGAATCGTGCGGGGATGTATGGCTGCTGCATTGCGGAATGGTGCGTGCTTGTCCTGACGTTTTTTCTGCTGATTCCGCTTTGCCTGTGGCGCCGCTCATCTGCGGCGGAGAAGTCGCCTCAGCCCGGCGTAGAGAAGGCACAGTAAGGCAATCCCGACAATCTGGTAAAAGAAAAGGAGTAAGCCCGAGAGTGCCAGAATGGCACCATCGATGCAGGCACCGGGCGGGTCGGTGATGAAGCAGCAGAGCCAGCTCAGCCAGCCCAGGAGAAAAATGTTCACCGGCAGGGGCATGGACGCATCCCATTGCAGATTGAGTTCCTTGTCTGAGCTTGGCAGAGAGAGGATAATGGGCAGCAGGGAGGGAAGAATGCCGCAGGTGAGGAATCCGACGAGCCTCGTTCCCACGCCGCAGCTGGCGTACGAACATGGTACCCACCAGCACCACAGGCTGGCCAGTATCCATGCAGCCGTCAGCCCCATGCTGGAAATGCGCAGAAGCCTGTAGAATATGGCAGCCATGCCGGAATCAGAGTACCAGAGCCATGATAAGCATGCCGGTGGCCACACCGTAGATGCTCAGGTGGTGGTGTCCCCAGCGTTCAGCCATGGGCAGGAGTTCATCGAAGGATATGTAGACCATGATGCCCGCCACGCAGGCAAAGAGCACGGCCAGCAGGGTGGGGCTCAGGAATGGCAGCAGAATGAGCATACCCACCAGGGCCCCCAGAGGTTCGGCCAGACCGGAAAGCAGGGCCCAGCTGAAGGCGCGCCGGCGGTTGCCGGTGCCGTAGAGCAGGGGAAGCGCCACGGCAATGCCTTCCGGCACGTTGTGAATGGCCACGGCCAGTGCTACAGAAGTGGCAATGCCGGTGTTATCAAAGGCAGAGGCCACAGTGGCTATGCCCTCCGGAAAGTTGTGAATGGCAATGGCCAGGGTGAAAAGCAGGGCGGAGCGGCGCAGTTTGGCATTGCCGGAGAATTCACCCGTGGGCTGCACGCAGTCCAGACAGCCCGGGGCGGGCACTTCGTGCGGGTTCTCGTCCTCGGGAATCATGCGGTCGATGATGCAGGCCAGAGCCATGCCACCGAAGAAGGCCAGCGTGGTCACCCACCTGGCATTTTCTGCCAGCATGCCGGCGGCTGAGGGCATGAGCTCCATGAACGAAATATACACCATCACGCCCGCACTGGCACCCAGCGCAAAGGTGAGCATGCGCGTATCGGTGCGCTTCACAAAAAGCGCCAGCGCTGCACCAATGCCGGTGCTCAGACCTGCCAGCAGGGAAAGCACCCCGCCCAGCAGCAGATTTTCCTGTATACCCGTCAGCATGCGCGCAGTTTATCTGCTTTTATTTTCCTTGTCAATGCCATCCTTGCATTTATGTCTCGTTATGCGCTTGCCTTTTATGCAAGGCTGTAGTAGAATGCGCGCGCATTTTTATAGCAATTTTCTAACACATAATCAATATGGACATTACCATCGATAAGACAAGTGATTGCCAGGCAACACTTACCGCTATTGCCACCCCCGCTGAGGTGACCGCCATCAAGGACGCCGCCATCAACGCATTTGCCAAGAATGCCCGCATCCCCGGCTTCCGTCCCGGTAAGGCTCCCAAGAGCGTGATTGCCAAGCGTTTCGCCGAAGGTATCGCTGATGAGCTCGACGCCCGCGTGAAGGCTAACGCCCAGGAGCAGGCTCTGGAGCAGAATCCGGAGCTCAAAGTGCTCGACTTTGGTGACCCCACCACCACCGAGGAGGCTGATGGTTCCTACAAGCTCGTGACCACCCTGACCATCGTTCCCGAGTTCGAACTGCCGGAGTACATGGGTATCGAGGTGTCCATTCCCACTGATGAGGTGAGCGACGACGAAGTGCAGGACACCCTGCAGAAGTATGCCGAGTCCTCCGCCGAGCACGTGGTGGTGGAGCGCGCTTCCGCCAAGGGCGACATCGTTGTTATCGACTTCAAGACCAGCGTGGAAGGCAAGCCCACTGCTGAGTACTGCGGCAAGCCCGTTGGCTTCATGGAAGGCCGCGAGGGTCACTGGGTGGCCATCGAGGAGGATTCCTTCATGCCCGGTCTGCCCCAGGGTCTGGAGGGCGTTTCCGCTGGCGAGGAGAAGGAGCTGGTGCTTACCATGAAGGAAGACTTCCCCATCTCCGACCTGGCTGGTAAGGACGTGACCTTCAGCTGCACCGTGAAGGAAGTGCGCGAGAAGCGCGTGCCCGAGATTACTCCCGAGCTCTTCGCCGGTGCTCTGCCCGAAAAGAGCATGGACGAAATCAAGGAAATCGTCCGTACCAACCTGAAGGCTTCCAAGACCCGTGCCAACGACGAGGCCAAAGCCGACCAGATTTCCGAGAAGCTGGCTGACCAGCTTTCCTTCGCCCTTCCCCAGGATCTGGTGGAGCGCGAGAACGAGAACACCGTGCAGCGCAAGATGTACGCCGCTATCCAGGCCGGTAACTACGATGTGGCCAAGGATATGGACGCTTTCCGCGCCGAGGCCATGAAGGAGACCGAGCGCAATCTGCGCGTGTACTTCGCCCTTCAGGAGATTGCCCGCAAGGAGAACATCATCGCCACCGAGCAGGAACTCCTCGAGGCTATGGCCAGCATGGCTCAGCAGGCTAAGGAGAAGAACCTCAAGAACTTCATCCGCAAGATGTACCGCGAGAACCGCGTGCAGGGTATCCGCCTGAGCGTGATTACCTCCAAGGTCATCGACCTCCTGGCTCGCAACGCCAAGGTTACCGTGAAGGAGGCCTGAGCTTCCGCGCTGAAAAGTATTTAACAGAAAGCCCGGTGCTGCAACGAGC
>JAZQVE010000102.1:0-18502 GCA_045631705.1 Akkermansia sp.
TGCTTTCGGAGACGTTGGAGATGCGGATGGGCAGGCCGAGGATATCGGCGCGCATCTGGGTCCACACCTTGTTGCGGGCACCACCGCCTACCAGAAGCAGGTCTGTAGACTTGAAGCCGCCCACCTTCTCCAGCTTCTCGAGGCGCTGCTTGAGGCGCAGGGTGAGAGCCTCCATGGCGGCGCGGTAGATGTGGGCGCGGGTACGGCCCAGCACCAGGCCCTGAATGCTGCCGGGCACGGCATCACTGGGCAGGAAATCAGGGATGAGTTTCACGCCATCGGAGCCGGGGGCAATCTTCTCGGCCTCGGCATCCATGGTATCGAAGCTCTCGCCGTTGTAGCAGGTGGCCTTCACCCACTCGATGATGCCGCTGGCAATCCACTGCAGGCCGGGGTTGAGCAGGCCGGTCTTGCTGTCGTATTCCACGGTAGCACCGGCGGCGTAGTCCTCGGATTCAAGACTTGCCTTGGCCGTGCGCAGCATGAGGATTTCCCAGGTGCCGCTGGAAAGGAAGGGCTGATTCTCCTGCACACCGCTGCCGAAAAGAGCAAACTGCGTGTCGTGACCGGTGGATATGACCGGCACAGCGTTCGGCAGGCCCAGCAGCTCGCAGGCAGCGGGGGTAAGGGTGCCGATAGCATCGCCAGCGTTCACCATGGGCGGGAAAAGAGACTTGCTGATACCGATGGCGCTGAGAATCTCAGTGGACCAGTCACCGGTGGTCAGGTCGGTCATCTGGGAAGTACCGGCCATGGTGCGGTCAGTTGCCATCACGCCGGTGAGGCGGTGAGCCAGAATATTGGAGATGAAGAGCCAGGCATGAGCCTGCTCAATCAGCTCCGGACGATTCTCCTTGAGCCAGATAAGTTTGTATATCGTGTTGAAGGCAAACTCACCCACACCGGAAATGGAGTTGAGCATGGCCTGCGGCATATACTCAGCCACGCGCTTCATCACCTCGGCCGTGCGCGGGCACTTCCAGGAAATGACGGGATACAGCAGCTCCCCTGACTCATTCACCAGCGCACCATCCACACCAAAGGTGGTGATGGTCACCGCCTTCACCTCCGCAGCATCAATCTGCGGCAAAATCTCACGGGCGCAAGTGGCCAGCTGGTTGAGGATTCGGTCGGCATTCCACACATGGAAATCCGGATTTTCTGCACCGGCATCGGTGGAATTGGGCTGGCTGGATTTAGCGACCAGCTGCCCCTTGTCATCAACTAGGATGGCGCGCACATTGGTAGCGCCACAGTCTAAACAAAGTACGTAGGACATAATCTGTTACTTGAATATCTTGTTAAAAACTTTATCTGCGTGAAAATGAGGCTGCCAGGCCTCTGCGATATCACGTGGGTTGCGGCGGGAGGCAGCCCAGTGCTCCAGCTCCAGCTGCAGAGCTTCTGCCAGCGCGGTGGCTGAATCCTCTGCCGCAACAGTACCGGAATCCCGGCTTGTATACCATATAACATCGCGAAGCCCCTTATGTAAGGGGGGCGTCACCACCGAACACCCGCAGCAGAGCGCCTCGGCTGAAACAATATGGGAACTTTCAAATCGAGAGGTACATAAGATAATCTTCGCGCGGTCATATTCCTGCCAGAGGAGAGAATTCTGCAAATACCCCAGCAGCTTGATTCTGCCTGCAACCTCGTTGGGCAAATCCTCATGCCAGGCGCGCAGTTCATCAGTTATCGTGCCATAAATCCGGGTTTCAGCCGTTGCTCCACCAGCATAGAACTGCTCCAGTGTCGCCATAAGCATCTCCGGGCGCTTCTGGAACTTATCATCCCAGCGCCCAACGCAGAGAATAATATCTTCCTTTTCCACACCAGTATACGCGCACCGCGGCGACACCGGACACGGCATGGGAAAACATCTATCCTGTACCCACTTACCATAGAAAGGCCGACGGCTTACAGCGGCTGCTGCATCCGGGCACATGGTTATGGTATCAGCCTGACGCATATGCCGGGCGCGGAATAAATCATGTATCCGAGTCAGCATCCGGCGCTTCAACCGGGCATACCAAGGGGTCGACTCAGAGATTTCTCCCTCGAAATCGCCGGAAGTATCCATATGAATCACCAAGCGTATTCCCGCTTTCTTCACAGCTCGGGCAATGCCACGATATCGCGGAGCTCCCCAGGAATACAACACCAGTGCATCTATACCCAGCGACTTCCACCATTCCTCGGAAAACAGGTTCCGGTACTCGGTGCGGATGAGCTGCTCGCGCTGATCATCATCGTAGTATGGCAGGGGCATGATGCACTTGCTCTCCACCCCCATGGTGCGCAGGGTAGATGCAATGAGCCCCGTATCGCGAATGAAAAAGCCATCATTCGCGTGAAAAGCCACCGGTGTGCAGGTGTAGATTTTCTTGTACGCGGGGTTCATCAAAAAAAAAGAAATCACCAGCCCTGCCGGCTAGGCAGGGCTGGTGGAGAAACGGAATTAATACTTACCGTAGATGGGGCCGAAGTTGGCGCAGGCGCGGAAGTCGGCGCTTTCGGGGCAAGCGGTACCGAAGAGATCCCAGGCTGCGGGGCGATATACCTTATCCTCGGGCACGTTGTGGGCGTATACGGGGATGCGGAGCATGGAAGCCAGGGTGATGATATCGGCGCCGATGTGGCCGTAGGTCCAGGCGCCGTGGTTGGCACCCATGTTGGCCATCACGGTGTACACATCCTTGAAGCCACCCTTGCCGGTAAGGCGGGGGGCAAACCAGGTGGTGGGCCAACCCGGGTCAGTGCGCTGGTCGAGCTTGTCGTTCACCTCCTGCGGCAGGTCGCAGGTCCAGCCTTCCACGATGGTGAGCACGGGGCCCTGACCCTTCACGAGGTTCATGCGGATCATGGTCACAGGCACATTGCCCTTGGACACGAAGTGGAGGCTGTAGCCGCCGCCGCGGAAGTATTCGCGGTTGGCCGGGCACCACTCGGAAGCACCCATCATGGCCTCAATGTCGGCCTGGGTGGTCTCGCCGGTCTTCTTCATGATGGGAGTACCATCCTCAGCGGTGGAGTGCATGTTGCCGTCCAGAGCGGTGGAACCGGAGTTGATGAGGTGCATGATGCCGTCCTTGGCCAGACCTTCCATGGTGTAGCCGGTCACGCGCTTCACAGCGGCGGGGCTCCAGTAGGTGCGGATATCGGAGAAGCAGGCAGCGCGGCCGGTGAGCTGGTGCAGCAGGAGCATGCACACGCCGTTCATGGCATCGTTTTCCGTAGCGAAGGGAATAGCCTCACGCGGGCCGTTCCAGTCGAAGGTGCTGTTCAGGAGGGACTCGGCCATGTCGCCGTTGGGGTAGAAGTCCGTCCAGTGACGCTGACCCTGGAAGCCACCGCAGATAGCGTTGAAGCCCAGACCCTCTTCCTCGCGATCGATGGTCTTGAGGTGGGGGTTGCCGTGCATCATGTCGCGGAAGATGATGGTCATGAGGATGGACTCGCGCAGGGTGCGCTCCTTCTCCTCGGGGGAAAGGATGAGGTCGGGGCGGTTGCGGTCCGGACCAATCTTCACATACTTCTTGGCCCACTCCATGGCCAGGTCGAACTCGGCCTTGTCGTAGATGCCAAGCTCCATGCGGCGGCGCACTTCGGTCATGTCGACAGCCTGCACGCGCATGCCCATGTAGCTTTCCCAGAAGTTCTGGTCAACAATGGAACCAGCAATACCCATGGAGCAACCACCGATGGAAAGGTAGCCCTTGCCACGCAGGGTAGCCACGGTAAGACCGGCGCGGGCGAAGCGCAGAATCTTCTCAGCCACGTCCTCGGGAATGGAGGTATCGTCAGCATCCTGCACGTCGTGACCGTAGATGGAGAATGCGGGTACACCCTTCTGGGCATAGCCGGCCAGAGCAGCGGCCAGGTACACAGCGCCGGGGCGCTCGGTGCCGTTGAAGCCCCAGATAGCCTTGGGCGTGGTGGCATCGGTCTCGAAAGTTTCGGTGATGTAGCACCAGCAGGGAGTCACGATAAGGGAGCAGCCCACGTTGTTCTCAGCGAACTTCTGGTTGCAGGCAGCGGCCTCAGCAGGGCCACCGATAGTGGTGTCGGCAATGATGCACTTCACAGGCTGGCCGTTCGCGTGCTTCACGTTGGCCTCGATGAGGGCAGCGGCGGCCTTGGCCATGTTCATGGTCTGATCCTCCAGGGACTCACGAACGCCGAGACGGCGGCCGTCAATCGTCGGGCGGATACCGATTGTGGGTAATGTATCGTACTTCATATACGTTTAGTTTGGGGTTAAATGGTTATTATTTATCAGAGGAAGTGGTGGGCTTGCGGAAGATAAGGCTGTACAGCAGCACCACCGCAAAGCAGATGGCGGGCACGATGAACGAGGCGCGCACAGCAGCAGTGCTGGTGCCCAGGTTCGTATCCCATGTATTGTCCATACCGGCGGTCAGGAACAGCCAGCAGGAATCAGCATCGCCGATGATGCCGGCCATCCAGGGCGTGATGAGGGCGCCACCCAGAATTGCCATGATGAGACCGGCGGCACCCAGCTTCACGTCGCGCTGGTTCAGACCACCCAGGGCAATGCCGTAAATGGTGGGGAACATAAGGCTCATGCAGCCGGACATGGCGATGAGGCAGAGCACGTTGGCAGAGAAATCAAGACCACCGATGCTGAAGAGCACCGTGCTGGGCAGGTAGATGGTGCCGGCGCAGCAGGCAATGGCAGCAATGGCGAACAGGCTCATCATGCTGGCGGGGTTGAACTTCTTCATGTAGTAAGTAGCAATCCAGCGGCACACGATGAAGAGGATGAGGGAAATCAGGTAGTAGCTGGCAGCCGTAGCGGGAGTCACACCCATTTCCTTGCAGCAGTATACATTCAGGTAGGTCCAGGCGGCAATCTGCACACCCACATAGAAGAACTGGGCAATCACGCCGCACCAGTAGCGGGGCTGGCTCAGCAGGGAGAACAGCATGCTGCGGTAGTCACCCACCAGGAACAGGTAGGCAATCGGGCCCAGCGTACCGTAGAGCACCCAGTGCACCTTGTCCATATCCGGGAACAGGAAGTAGAGAACAGTAAGCGGAACAATGGCGAACAGAGCAGCCACAAACACGCGCAGACCGCTGCCGTTGCCCTGCTGGGGAGCTTCGGAAGTGGTGGGCTCCTGCGTATCCTTTACGCGCAGGAAGAATACCCAGATGAGGAAAGCAATGCCGCAAAGGCCCACATAGGGAGCGCACACCCAGAACAGCTCGCTGTGCACGATTTCCTTAAGCTGCTCGGCGGGCATAGCGGCGCGCTCATCAGCCGTAGCGGGGTTCAGGTTGCTCAGAATCAGCTGCTGAGCCAGAAGAATACCGGCGATAGAACCCACCGGATTGAAAGCCTGGGCAAAGTTCAGACGACGCACAGCCGTCTTATCCGGGCCGAGGGAAATCACATAGGGGTTGCAGGTAGTCTCAAGCACCGAGCAACCGCAGGCCACCACGAAGATGGCAATGAAGTATATCTCAAAGCTCTGGTTGATACAGGCGGGGATGTAGCAGAGAGCACCCGCAATGTATACGCCAAGACCAATCAATACGCCCTTCTTATACGAGAATTCCTCGATAAGAATAGAAGCAAAAATAGCCAGCACAGCGTAGGCACCGTAGAAAGCCACCTGCACCAGAGCAGCCTGCTCCTGGGGAATCGTGAAGATGTTCTTGAAGGCCGGCACCAGGTTGTCGGTCATATTATTCAGCAGGCCCCACAGGGCAAAACAGCTGACCAGCATGAAGAACACCGAGCGGAACTTGCGAGGCACCACCGGAGTCAGGTCTTTCTGGGCATTCGTGCTCATATCGTGCATTCTATCATAATCGGCCGTCAGGTCAACACGGAAAAACCGTTTCATTTGAATTCTTCACCATTTTCATTGACTCACCCGCGCGCATGTGGCAATATACACGCGTTATGTTAAAAGGAATTTCCCCTGTTGTTTCCCCCGCCCTGCTCAAGATTCTGGCCGAGATGGGCCATGGTGATGAGATTGTACTTTCCGATGCTCACTTCCCTGCCCACACCTTCAACAGCACCGTAGTGCGCGCCGATGGTCTGGGTGTGGACACCCTGCTCAAGGGCATCATCCCCCTGTTTGAGCTGGATAGCTACGCCACCCCCGTTATCATGATGGAAGCCGTACCCGGCGATACCCTCGACCCCTCCGTAGAGGCCAAGTACCGCGCTGCCATGGGCTACGAAGGCACCATCGAGCGCATGGAGCGCTACGCTTTCTACGAGCGCGCCAAGCAGGCCTACGCCTGTGTCATCTCCGGTGAGACCGCCAAGTACGGTAACATCATCATCAAGAAGGGCGTCACCCCCATCTGCGACTAAATGTACCGCATCTGCAAAAGCATTGAGCTGGAAAGCGGCCACCTGCTCTCCAAGCACCCCGGTAACTGCCAGTTCCCGCACGGCCACACCCGCAGCGTGGAACTGGTCTTTGCCGCCGAGACCCTGGATTCACACGAGATGGTGATGGATTTCAAAGCCATCAAGGAAATGATGGGCGAGTTCCTGGAGCAGTTCGACCACGCGCTCTGCATGAACGCCAGTGACCCGAACTACGAAAAGTTCCGCGAAATCTACGGCGACCGCATCATTCCCTTCGAACAGGGCGATCCCACCAGCGAAGCCATGGCCCGCGTGGTGTTCCAGCATGCCGCCGCAGCTCTCAAGAACGCCCAGGCCGGCAACAGCACCTACCCGGTGCGCGATTGCGTACGTCTCGAACGCGTCCGCGTCTGGGAAACCAGCAGCAGCTGGGCCGAATACGAAGAATAGAACTCCATTTGAATTAACATCGGCGTACATCTCACAAGGCCGATACAACACCTAGGACAACCTAGGTGTTGTTTTTTTACAAACAGTCCTCCAATATTTTTCAGCTTCTCTCCGCAAAGCAGGCGACATATAACGGCTCCTCAACATCATCGAATCTCGATGTCCCATCTCCAGCTGCAAAGCAGGTAAATCCTTGAAATAAGCAGCATGATAACTCGCAAATGTATGTCGGCACACATCTGGAACCCATTGGCTAAAACCAGCAGCCCGCCGCAGCGCCAACCACCGGCTTCGCCAATTTTCAGGCACACGGCAATCTTGTCGAACCAGACCTGGCAGTATCCTTAGCGGCACCACCCTCCCTCCACCAGTCTTACTCCGCTGTGGGCGTATAATGACCTGCTGTTCCTCCCAGCATACATCATCCGCTTGCAAACGCTCCACCTCCGCAGGTCGCACTCCACTATACAACAAAAGGCTCAGCGCAAATCTCATATCCCTGAACCGTCGTTGCTTCGATGCTCCAATCAACCGGTCCACCTCCTCATTACTCAGAGGAACTATCATCTTCTCCTTCACGAGCGGAACCTCTATCCGCGAAACCGGATTTACCTCGCACCACTCCCTGCGCATCCCATAAGCAAACACACTATGCAGTATAGCGCGACCCTTGCGATAACTATGAGCGCTATGCCCGAACACCTTATTCAAGCAACGACACTGCTCTACTGTCATTGACCTCAGTGGCATATTCGCCACTCCCTCTATGCGTAGCATTCTACGGACATAATGTCTCAGGTCACGAATCGTTGACGGACGTCTGCCCTTGCGAGCCATCACACTCTCCCACGCAGCGAACTCAAACGATACAGTCCGTTCTGAGGCAGACACCGCTGCAATTCCAGCATGAATGACTCGTCTCACCATGGTCAGCACCTCTATTCTTGATTTACCTGCAATCCGGGAACCCAGCCCCTCCATGCATTCCAGAATCAAGCGTCCTGCATCTGCGCCATCGAGAGCGCTCCCGTTCATAAGCTCCTTTACTAATTCCTGATTCATTGTGGCAGTTGCGCATTCTCTATGCTTAGTTTTCTTTGTCATTTATGGCCAATTGTTTAATTGAGAATACATGAAATGGTAATCCTACTTCTCGATTTGTCTGGTATTATGAAAGTAGACTGTATAGTATTTAAGCTTAGATTAATAACAGTCAGGTATAGGGTAATTATCTTGACTAAGCATAGAGAATGCTGTAGTCTTTTCTCATGACTAAGCCAGAAGAATGCTTCATATATATATGGCAAAAATTATCTAAATATCTACTTTCATATACCTCTCTTTTCTGGAGCATTCTTTTCTGCGCAGCGGTACACACAATAATAGCGAACGCAGAAGAAAAAAGTCTGTTATCCCGTATCCCTTTCTACTTATCAGGATTTACATTGGCATATGCAATAGCTGTCATAGGAAGGAAATACAGGTTATCACATCCAAATCAGGAAAAACACTCTACAGCATATCATCCAACAAATAAAGGGGAGTTCCTGAAGCTTACGATAATAGTTTCAATCTCATATACTGGATTACTGCTTCTGCTTTATTGTGCATGGTTCAAGGGAGACGATTATGCATTTTGGCATAGCGGCTGCGGATTAAGAACACGCCTGGGAATATGGTGGCAATCATACCTTACCTGGGTATCAAGAAGCGGGGAGTTTGTAGCCCATATTCTGGGCTGCGATCGTACCAGATGGCAGGTCTTCATTCTGGTTCCATTGGTTACAACTCTGGCTCCATTCTTTCTGCACAGATTAACGTCGGGACCAGAACAGAGCATCTGTTCACCAAGAGGTCGCGTTTTCTACGTTTTTTGCATTTCCCTGCTACTGCTATCCACAGATATGCATCGCTGGCGCATCTTTTATTGCTTCGCAGCAAGTATGAATTATCTTTTTCCTGGGATTTTTATCTTTTTCCTGGGATTTTCGCCTTCCTGTTATTATCATACTACAATCCCAGAAGATGGTCCGCCTGGCAATCTGCAGGTTCCGCAAGAAGGATTATACAATATTGTCTGATAATCATATTAAGCGTATATGTTTGTTGGGGAGGAGAATCACTTTCCTTTATTGTCATTTCTTCATTAACTGTCTGGTTTGCCTGCAGAATGAGAAACAAGCTGTATATCCCCGGCATATGCTGGCTCGGATACATGGGAGCGATATCAGGAGCGACAATGCTATTCGCTGCGCCGGCTCTCGCGTCTCGCAGTAAAATTGATGCGACAGCCAGGGCATTGGATGTATTTTCTATGAATTGCGACCAGTTAAAAGAATTTGTTGCTAATCTTTCATTGGAAAAAATCAACCTGTTGAAGGGGAGCAGCGGCATTATCGTACTTGACGGAATCCCTCTATGGCAACACGTTTATTTCCTGCCTCATCTAATCACAAAATATTCAATTTGCAGCGCTTACATTCTATTAACTATAGGCATTTTACTCATCATGCTGCTAACTAATCAGAAAAAAACACGGCGACAACATTTATACATCATTATCACCGGCATCTCAATCTCGTTACTGGGAGCATGTGCATACCTGTACAGCTGCATCCCCACATCAATGAGTTTCGCTCCTGCCACATTTACCCTTATCGCTGTAATATCATATATTTACTGGAACTGCGAAATACAAAAAAACACATTGACAATCATAAGCGGAATTGTTGCATGTATATGTATGATTCATCTCATTCCTGCAGGAATCGAGGCATGGATATACAAACCCTATGAAAAGCAGAGATTTACAGAAATTCACAGCCAGAAATCCGCTGGCGCACAGCATCTCATACTACCAGCCCCGTACCCAGAGGCGCCCCGCGATTCCCTAGGACTTATTTCCCGCTCTGACTTAAAAGAAGATCCAAAAGCATACCCTAACGTCATAGCTTCCGATAAATTACACGTAAAATCAATTTCTCAACACCCCTGCCCACCACGCGCACAAGTCAAGCCATAATCTTCTGCATGCAAAAAAAGCAGCTGGGCCGAATACGAAGAGTAAAACAAATTCGCAATGTACAAAAAACGCTCTGGGAGTCATCTCAGAGCGTTTTTCTTATCCGGCGCAACTCAAGGCTACGCACTGGTTATACAAAATAAAAATTCGAAATCACAAATTCGGCTTCACACTCCCAGCTCTTCCTGGATGACCTCGAGAATGCGTTCATGCACCTCCTGCACGGAGCCATCAGCCTCTATATGATGCAACCAAGGCATCTCCATGGCGGAGTAAATGGCGGCACAATCCGTCAGGAACTTCTCGTTCTCAAAGGCGTCCTTACCATTGCCGCGGGCATGCATACGCTCCTGAGAGAGCTCAATGGGAATATCCAGCCAGAGCGCCACGTCCGGAATCGTGGCAAAGGCCTCGTTCCACTCACGAATTTCCTCCACATTGGCACCGCTGGCCCCTTGATAAGCCATCATGGAAAGATAGTAGCGATCCAGCAGCACCCACTTACCCGCCTGCAATGCAGGCTCAATCACCTCGCGCACATGCTCGCGACGATCCTGCAACAAACAAGCGATTTCCTCTTCAATGGAGAGACGATCGCCAGCCATAGCAGCCTCGCGCACACGCATACCCCAGGGACCGCGGGTTGGTTCGAATCCAGTCACCACCTCGATGCCGCGGGCGCGCAGATAACGGGCCAACAATTCCACCTGCGTTGACTTGCCCGTGCCGTCAATGCCTTCAAAAACAATCAATGAACCTCTTAGGTGAGGAGAATCAGCTTCCATGGTAGGCGAGACCATAGCACAGCCACCACTGCCCTGCAAGCTCAAAGTTCTGAAAAACAGCATAAAAGCCCGACATGGCCACGCAAAAATCAGCTTTTGCCTTGCATATACCCCAATCCAGTGGCATAATAGCGGCCGTGCCTGTCATTTGCGCCATATTCACCCACTTCAACAGCAGGGAGCGTACGCTTACCTGCCTGAGCCGTCTGGCGCAGCAAACCCGGCGACCGGAACACATCGTCATCATCAACAACGGCAGCGCGGATGATGCCACCCTGCCCGCCGCACGCGAATTTTCCGAAAACGCCTTCCCCGCAGGTACCCTGCACATTCTGCAGATGGAAAATAACCTGGGCAACGCCGGTGGTTGCGCACGAGGACTGGAATACGCCTTCGGCACACTCAAGGCTGATTTCACCTGGGTACTGGATGACGATTCCTGGCCGCGCCCCCGCACCCTGGAGAACCTGTTATCTGTAACGGTGGATACCGACACCGTGCGCATGAGCGCCGTTATCGACCCCACCAAGGGAGATGAGCTCAGCTGGCCGCTCACCATCGTCGGCAACGGACCTGGACACTGGAAAAATGCAGTCCACCGCGCTGATTTACCGGAGGGCAACATCATACCCAGCCGTGGTGGCTGGCTCGGCGCTCTGTATCCCCGTGAAGCATGGCTCAAGGCCGGACTGCCCACAGAAGCCCTGTTCATCCGCGGCGAAGACGAAGAATATCCCTGGAAGGTGCGCAAAGCCGGGTTCAAATTCATCACCGTACTGAATTCTGAGCTGGAGCATCCCTCTGCCGCCATTCCGCTCATTCACTATCGCATAGCCCACCGTTCCTTCTTCTACGAGCCGGGCCTGCATATCTCCCGCCAGTATTACAAGACCCGCAACTGGGCATGGCTGCAGCGCCTGCGTAATCCATACAACTATCCCCGCCGACTGGCAGCCTGCGGCTTCTACATCGTCCTCTCGCTGAATGCCATGCTGCGCAGCAACGAAATCAGTATCCCACGGATTTACAATCTCTTCCGCGCCCTGCACAACGGCTTTTACGGCAAGCTCCGCCCGTTCTGATACGCAAATTTTCAGAAAGTGCGCAAATTTGTCTTTACAAATCACGAGTAATCGCTATAATCTGCGTCCCGACGCATAAGCTTCTCCAAAAACAATATAACCATATCACCAAAACATCATGAAAGTTCTTTCCTCACTCGCATCCATGAAGCGCCGTCACGCTGATTGCCAGATCGTGAAGCGCAAGGGCACTCTCTACGTGATCTGCAAGAGCAACCCCAAGTTCAAGGCTCGTCAGGGCACGACGGCCGGTACGCGCCTCAGCAAGAAGGGCGTGAAGTAATTTTACCCCATCCCCAGCTTCTCGTCGGGGATATTTGACAGAGAGAAGACCGGAGTCTGCAAAGCCCGGTCTTTTTTCGTATTCCACCACCATGAGCCAGACCATCCGCACACACATTCTCCCCCTGGGTGATTTCACCTTTGACAACGGCGAAACCCTGCCGGGCATCCAGCTTGCCTACGAGACCTATGGCCAGCTGAACGCAGAGAAGAGCAACGCCATTCTGCTCTTCCACGCGCTTACCGGCAGCCACCACGCCCACGGGCACAATGATTCTCTGCCCGAGGCAGGTGATTTCTGGCAGCCGGAGAACTACGAAGGATGGTGGGACCGCATGATTGGCCCCGGCAAGCCGCTGGATACAGAGAAATACTTCATCATCTGCATCAACTATCTGGGCAGCTGCTATGGCTCCAGCGGCCCCTGCTCCATCGCGCCGGATGGCGAGCCCTGGGGCAGCCGTTTCCCCCTGGTGAATGCCAACGACCAGGCTCGTGCGCAGATTCAGGTACTGGATTACTTCGGCATCGACCGCTTCACCGTGGTGGGCCCCAGCCTGGGAGGCATGCTCTCGCTCTCCCTGGCCACCATCTATCCCACCCGCATCAAGAATATCATCATCATCGGCGCGGGATACAAGCCCGCCATCGAACACAAGCTCGATGCCTTTGAGCAGATTATGGCCATCGAGCTCGACCCCGACTACCGGGAGGGTCGCTACCCGCTCAGCGCCCCGCCCCGCCGCGGTCTGGCGCTGGCCCGCATCATCAGCCACAAGCTGTTTGTGAACCAGCGCGGTCTGGAGAAGCGCGCTCGCAAGGGCGTATCGGACCGCAAGGGCATGCTTACCTGGTACACCCCTACCCGCAACACGGAGAGCTACATGCTGCACCAGGGCACCAAGTTCGCCAAGCGGTACGATGCGAATGCCTACATCCGCATCATCAACCTCTGGGCGGGATACGACCTGGCAGCATTCTCTGGCCTGGGAAGTGTGGACAAAGCCTTCCAGCTCTTCGCGCAGCACGGCATCCGCTTCATGCTCTTCTCCATCAACACGGACTGCTGCTTCACCGCACGCGATATCTCCTGCTTCCACCGCAAGCTCCTCAAAAACGGAGTTGACTCGCGCTACACCTGCATCCACTCCGTCAAGGGGCACGATTCCTTCCTCCTCGAACCGGAACTATACGAAGCAGATCTCAAGGCCTATCTGCAGTAAGAAAAACTCTCAACCGCGAGCATCCGCTCGCGGTTCTTATTTCCCGGTCGTATTGCGTCACCACCGGCACAAAAGGCTTGATTTTCAGGCGCGCGTGTATCATAATCGCGCGCGACATGTCCGAACGCAAGAATCCGTATCCTTTCGACGTCTTTGAACCCAAGTGGCAGGACACCTGGGACGCAGAGAAGACCTTCAAAGTGCTCAACCCCGGCCAGGAGGGTTTTGATGCCAGCAAGCCCAAGTGCTACATCCTGGATATGTTCCCCTACCCGAGTGGCGCCGGTCTGCATGTGGGTCACCCGGAGGGCTACACTGCCACCGATATCGTGAGCCGCTACAAGCGCATGAACGGCTTCAACGTGCTGCACCCCATGGGCTGGGACTCCTTCGGTCTCCCCGCTGAGCAGTACGCCATCAAAACCGGTCAGCACCCGAGCATCACGACCTACCAGAACATCGACAATTTCCGCCGCCAGCTCAAGATGCTGGGCTTCTCCTACGACTGGGACCGCGAGGTAGCCACCACCGACCCCCGCTATGTGCGCTGGACGCAGTGGATTTTCCTGCGCCTCTACAACTCCTACTACAACGAGGAGCTCAAGAAAGCCTGCCCCGTGAGCGAGCTGGAAGCCAAGGGCTGGACCCGCGAACAGATTGACAACGTGCGCCTTGCCTACGTGGCCGAGGGCATGGTGAACTGGAGCCCGGACATGGGCACCGTGCTCGCCAACGAAGAAGCCGAAGAGTGGAAGAGCAAGGGCCACACCGTGGAGCGCCGCAAGCTCCGCCAGTGGGTGCTCCGCATCACCGCCTATGCCGAGCGTCTCATCGACGAGCTCGAACCGCTCGACTGGCCGGAGAGCATCAAGCTTCTGCAGCGCAACTGGATTGGCAAGTCCACCGGTGCCGAAGTGAACTTCGACTGCCAGGGCAACACCATCACCGTGTACACCACCCGCCCGGACACCCTGTTCGGCGCCACCTACATGGTGCTTTCCCCGGAGCACGAGCTCGTACCCTCCATCACCACCGCCGAGCAGAAGGCCGCTGTGGAGGCCTACCAGGCAGAGTGCGCCGCCAAGAGCGACCTGGAGCGTACCGAGCTGAGCAAGGAAAAGACCGGCGTCTTCACCGGCGCCTATGCCACCAACCCGGTGAACGGCAAGCAGATTCCCATCTGGATTGCAGACTACGTGCTCACCGGCTACGGCACCGGTGCCATCATGGCCGTGCCCGCCCACGACAGCCGCGACTTCGAGTTCGCCACCAAGTTTGAACTGCCCATCATCCAGGTAGTGCAGCCGGATACCGCCGATACCCCCTGGCAGAACTTCTGCGGGTATGACGGCACCATGGTGAACTCCGAACACTTCAACGGCCTGAGCGTGCCCGAAGCCAAGAAGCAGATGACTGCCTGGCTCGAGGAAAAGGGCTATGGCCAGGGCAAGGTGAACTACAAGCTCCGCGACTGGCTCTTCAGCCGCCAGCGCTACTGGGGCGAACCCTTCCCCATCGTCTGGAACAGCGAGGACGGCAACCACTACGCCATCCCCGAGAGCGAGCTGCCCCTGCTCCAGCCCGAGATGGAAGACTTCAAGCCCAGTGGCGACCCCCGCGGCCCGCTCGTGAAGGCCACCAGCTGGATTCAGTACTCCGATACCTTCACCCGCGAGACCAACACCATGCCCCAGTGGGCCGGTTCCTGCTGGTACTACCTGCGCTACCTCGACCCCACCAACGACAACGCCTTCGTTGACCCCGCTGTGGAGCAATACTGGATGGGCGGTGGCAACCCCGGCGGCGTGGACCTCTACGTGGGCGGCACCGAGCACGCCGTGCTGCACCTGCTCTATGCCCGTTTCTGGCACAAGGTGCTCTACGATTACGGTCTGGTCAGCACCAACGAGCCCTTCAACAAGCTCGTGAACCAGGGTCTCATCCTGGGTGAGGACAGCCAGAAGATGTCCAAGAGCCGCGGCAACGTGGTGAACCCGGACGACATCGTGAAGGCCTACGGCGCTGACTCCCTGCGCATGTACGAGATGTTCATGGGCCCGCTGAAGGAAGTGAAGCCCTGGCAGACCAAGGGTGTGGAAGGCATCAGCCGCTTCCTGGCCCGCGTATGGCGCCTCGCCATGGTCGAAAACCAGGAGGGCGAATGGGTGCTTGGCACCAAGATTACCGGTGAGGACACCGGCGCCGTCACCCCCGTGCGCAAGGAAACCCACAAGACCATCAAGAAGGTGACGGAGGACATCGAGGCCATGAGCTTCAACACCGGCATTTCCAAGATGATGGAATGCGTGAATGCCATGACCAGCGCAGAGACCGTGTGCGTGGCTGACTATGTGAACCTGCTCCAGGTGCTGAATCCCTATGCTCCCCACATCACCGAGGAGCTCTACAGCATCCTGCGCGATAAGTTCACCACTCTGCCCGCCTGCCAGCTCTGCGAGCAGCCCTGGCCCACCTTCAACCCCGAATATCTGGTGGAAAACACCAGGGAAATCGTGGTGCAGGTGAACGGTAAGCTGCGCGACAAGATGACCGTGGCCGCCGATGCTCCCAAGGAGGAGCTCGAAGCCACCGCCCTCACCCTGCCCCGCGTGCTCGAGTTCACCACCGGCAAGACCGTCCGCAAGGTCATCGTGGTACCCGGCCGCCTCGTGAACATCGTGGCCAACTAAGAAACTATTTACCAATCCCCCGCCCGCAATCATGCAGGCGGGGGATTTTTTATCCATTAAATCACCATGCAGCAACTCCCCGGCAGGAAAGATATCAACTCGCGCAACAGCGTGTATGAGCAGAGCGCGCTGGATACCTTCTACGGCAAGACGCAGGAGGAAGCGATGGAACTCCTGCTGGAGAATTTTGCCCATTACAGCGAACACCTCGGGTGGATGAGCTCTGCCGGCTTTGCCTACTATGGCCAGACCTGGGAAAAGACGCTCGATTACTACGATTTCGAAACCGCCGATCCGGAATTTACACACGAATTTACCGGATACACCCGGAGCATCATCACCTGGCGCCACGCCTGGTGGAAAAATGACCCGCCGGAATGCCGCAAAATTCTGCGAAACATGCTCTCCTTCTGTGAAAAATATCACCGTGGCGATGACGGTCTCCGTGCCTGGCTGGACGAGAAAAACTAACACCAGAAACACAAATTTTCCCACCCCATTGAGGGTTCCGCATTGCACACGTATGCAATACCCCGCCCCTCTTGCCAGCTCTACAGAGCCCGTCAGGGCGACATAATCGTAGCGAGGGGCGTAGCCGTACCCGCTTCTGCGGGGACGAGCGGAGCCCCTCGTAACCACAATATACCAATGAAGGAGCCCGCTCTGCGGGCGGCATAAGGCAATGCATGCGAATTGTGGATTCTGATGTCCATCAAGCCCTCCGCTCATTCAAACATTCCTTTGAATCCTGAAGGCTTGCTCTCATCTCACCTTTATGCCGCCCGCTTATGCGGGCTCCTATCCGCATACAATACAACTACGCCCGTCCTCATCGAGGAGCACAGCCGTACCCGCTTCTGAGGGGACGAGCGGAGCCCCTCTTGTCAACTCTTTTCAGGTTCACATATGTTTCGGGGCACGCATGTTCCAAAAAACAAGGAAAAATAGCCCTAAACAACATAAAGGCATATTGTTCTGTGTGAAAAATCATAGTGGGGGTATCACCCACATCACCATCGGCTGTAAGCATTCATTCGTGGCTCTATCGGTGTAAGCCGCTAACTTCCAATTCGTCAATCGTAAATCCAAAATTGTAAATGCACGTGTGCCAAATCCTTGGGCCATGTATGTTTTCGGGTATCAATATCTGTCTTTATACTTGTCTCGCGTTAAATATAATGCTAGCATGCAACATCATCCACTCGACTATGGGAAGGTCATATACAAATATCAACGTGCACATCATCTTTCATACCAAGGAGAATATGTGCGTGATGAATGAAGAAGATCTGACTGAAATCTTCCGCTATATCGGAGGCATGGTACGAACCCTATCGGGATACGCATTCATTGTTGGAGGACGACCTGACCATATCCACCTCTTAGCGTCAATTCCCCTTACGATGAGCCTGTCCGATTTTGTAGGCAAAATCAAGTCCAACACAAGCCGATGGATCAAGGGACTGAATGCACAATACAAGGATTTCACCTGGCAAGAAGGCTACGGGGCATTCTCAGTCAGCGAATCAAACAAGGAACAGGTTCTGAAATACATCCTCAGCCAAAAGGAACACCATCGAAAATACACTGCTCACGAAGAATTTATTCATTTTCTCGAGAAGAATCACCTTCCCCCTGAGCGCTACCTGCAAGAACAAAACACACCTGAACAGTAATCACCCTCAGCCCTTGTCCATGCTCCCCAGAAAAGAAGATATCAACGTATACGACTCGCTCGATGAGCGCTCTGCCGTAAGGGAATTCTACGGCAAGACACGCGAGCAGATTTTCAAGGAACTCATCGATGGCTACCAGTACCTGCAGGAAAGCCTGGCCTTCATGGGGCCGGTAGGATTTGCCTACTACGCCCCCGCCTGGGAGCGGCTTTTCACACACTTCGACGATGCCGAGGAGCTCGAAGTTGTCGTCCAGTGGACCAGGTGCATCATCAGCATTCGCTGCATCAGCATGGACACAGAGACTCCCGAGTCCATTGCAGCCATGCACCGCATGCTGGATTGCTGCGAGGCTTTCTACCACTCCGACACCTACCTCAACCACTACCTTGAAGAAGCCCGCTTATACGGCTATGCAGAATCCCTGCTCGCCTGCCCACCGGAACTGCAGAAGGAGCTGAAGGCATGCGCCAGGCTGCGTAAACAGTTGAATGCATAACAAAAAGCCCGCGGTGCATAAGCACCACGGGCTTTTCTGTTAAATCATCGGCCAGGCTTTATTCCTGCTCCGTATCCTCGGTGGCAGAGTCCTCTGCCTCGGGTTCCTCGACCACTTCCTCCGCTACGGGAGCGGTGGTCGGGCGATGACGAGCAGCCTCGATGAGGAACAGTTCGGCCACACGGAAAGCGCGGCGGGAGGCCTCAGCGGCGGTGCGATCGTCCATGAGAGCAAGTCCTTCCTCGGTTACTTCGCCCAGGAAAATCTTCCAGGCGCGGCGCACGAGTCCCTCCTTGCCCACCTGCGGGGTGGCCTGGGGCTGCTGGGGCTGCTGGCCGTTCTCGCGGTTGCGGTTACGGTTGCGGCGGCGCTTGCGGCGGCTGTTGGAGCCACCCTCGCTGCCACCCACGGTTTCCGGCACAGCAAAGCCGGGAGCGG
>JAZQVE010000103.1:0-34269 GCA_045631705.1 Akkermansia sp.
GATGATACCACGCTCGATACGACCGGTAGCCACAGTACCACGGCCGGAGATGGAGAACACGTCCTCCACGGGCATCAGGAAGGGCTTCTCAGTCGGACGCTCAGGAGTGGGGATGTAGGCATCCACAGCATCCATGAGGTCGAGGATCTTCTGGGTGTACTCAGCGTCACCTTCCAGAGCCTTCACGGCGGAACCCATCACGATGGGCAGGTCATCACCCGGGAAGTCGTAGGAGGAAAGCAGTTCGCGGATCTCCATCTCCACGAGCTCGGCGAGTTCGGGGTCAGCAAGGTCCATCTTGTTCATGAACACCACGATGTAGGGCACGCCCACCTGACGAGCAAGCAGGATGTGCTCGCGAGTCTGCGGCATGGGGCCGTCAGCGGCGGAAACCACAAGGATAGCGCCGTCCATCTGGGCAGCACCAGTGATCATGTTCTTAACGTAGTCAGCGTGACCGGGGCAGTCCACGTGAGCATAGTGGCGGGACTCGGTCTCGTACTCAACGTGAGCGGTAGAAATGGTAATACCACGCTCGCGTTCCTCGGGGGCGCCGTCGATCTGATCGTAAGCACGGGCTTCAGCCATACCGCGATCTGCAAGAACCTTGGTAATTGCAGCGGTGAGGGAAGTCTTGCCATGGTCAACGTGACCGATCGTACCCACGTTCACGTGGGGCTTGGTGCGCTGGAATGATTCTTTGGCCATAATTTTAATTTAAGTTAGAGCTGCTATTCTTGCAAGAAATCAAAAAGCTTCTGGCGGGATTTGAACCCGCGACCTCATCCTTACCAAGGATGCGCTCTACCACTGAGCTACAGAAGCGACTTGACTCCGGGCGTCCCACTCGGTGAGACGTGAAAGCGAGGGGAGTATACACGCCCTCGCAGCAGAAGTCAACGATTATTTCTATTTTTTTGTGAAAAAGGTGGATTTTTGGTCAAAATTCCATCAAATTCACCCGAATTCGGATTGAAACATATGGAAAGATAGGTTGAATGAGGCAAAAGTTGGGTGCAGAATGAGGTCCTATGAAGAAATTCGCATTCACAACCGCCGCCGTTCTGCTTGGACTGGCACCGCTCGCCCTCGCAGAAGAAGCCCAGAATACCAACAACGCCACCAATTCTGGCGCAACAGCCTGCTGCACCGAGGACGGCAGCTGCAAATCCACATGCGCTGATAAGGACAAAACTGCACCCTGCTGCGGGGAAGCATGGCTCGATATTGAGACAGTAACCGTAGAAGCAGCTAATGGCGACCCCATCGCCCAATATACAGTGGCTTATCTCGCTGAGGTAGGCGATGACCAGACAGCCCCGGATACGGAGAAAGCCCGGGAATGGTACGCAAAGTCCCTTCCCGGACTGGAAAAAGCAGCCGAGGAGGGACACCCTGCCGCGTGTCTTGCGCTCGCGCGTATGTATGCGCAGGGTAAAGGTGTAGAGAAGAACACCGAAAAAGCAGAGAAGTACATGAAGATGTATAAGGAAATCTGCAAGGAGCGCCGCAACCAGAAGGACACCAAGTGCCCCGATGGAGAACAGAACGCCCCCTGCCCTGCCCAGCCGGCGAATTAATAATCCATCAGTACAAAAGAAGGCCTCCTGCATTTCAGTGCAGGAGGCTTTTTTTACTTCATTCGTCTCAGCGGCTGAATGCGTCCCTCAGAGGCAATTGCTACTAAAAGCTTCCCCCCCTTATTCATAGAATACGCGGCGCAGATATAGGCCATCTGCCGGCGCGCAATAGCGCGTCTTCTGCCCAAGGGGATGCTCCAGCATATCTCGCAACTCATCCAGGCTCATCCGCTGGCGGGCTACCTGGTGCGCAGTTCCCACCATCAGGCGCACCATACGGTACATAAAACCATTTCCTCGCACCCTTATGCGAAGCAACTCCTCTTCCTCGCGCAACACGGCGCTATAGATGGTACGCAGATAGAAATCAGCCGGAGGCTCAGCCGGTTCATTTCCCCGATTCGCCGCCAAGCGACGAAAATCGTGCGTTCCCACGTAAACGCGCAGCGCCTCCGCCAGCATATCTGCATCAAACTCATGCGGGACATGCCACACTCGACCGTAAAGGAACGGGGACAGCACCGCTGACCGGCTGATGAGATACTCATACTCTTTCCCAGTTGCATTGAATCGGGCATGAAAATCATCTGCCACTGGCCGCACCGCCAGAATACGGATAGATGCAGGCAAATGCGCATTGAGCGCAGCAAGCCAGTTCTGAGCACTCATGCGGCACTCCGCCGGCACATCTGCATGAAAGCTCTGTTCATGAGCATGCACGCCTGCATCTGTGCGCCCACTGGCAGCAATTCGCAGAGGAGAGCGCAGTATCCGTAGGAAGGCAGACTCGATGGTATCCTGCACAGACACCCCTTCCCGCTGGCTCTGCCAGCCACAGTACTGCTGGCCATCATACGCACAGGTATACAACAGACGAGGCATGGTAAACAAGTACGATTTCGACAAAACAAACACCGCAGCTCTCTTCTTCAGAGAACTGCGGCGGGCATCATCAAAACGTGATAATCAAGGTGAAAATTGTTCAGAGACCGAGGTCATCCATGCCCATGTCGTCATCCATACCGGCATCGAGGTCATCGGAGATTTCCTCATCAGCAGCGGCATCATCGGTAACGTCTTCATCAGCAGCAGGTTCTTCGTCTGCAGCTGCGGGTTCTTCATCAGCAGTGGCGGGCTCTTCGTCTGCAGCGGGTTCAACGTCGGCTACAGGCTCCTCGTCGGCAGCAGGTTCATCCTCCACTGCGGCAGGTTCCTCGTCAGCGGCATCATCTGCAGCGGCAGGAGTATCCTCGGACGGAGCGCTCATGTCCGGAGCGGCAGCGCGCTCTGCTTCCACAGCCTCAGGAATGGCGGGCACGTCTTCCTCAGAAGCCATCTTGAAGGCACCGTTGTCTTCAGTGGTGGCCACATAAGCAAGAGCAGATGCCAGCTTGGCAGAACCATAGTACTCTGCAAAGGCAGGCGGATTATTGTTGCTCTCAGACTCAGAGTTATAGGTATAGAGCTGGCCCTTATTGAACTGGTCCTGAGTAGAAGCATCAGCAGCCACACCAGCACCCACGCCAACTGCGCACACCAGGGAAGCGTCATCCACCTCACCATCGGACTCGGTCACGGGCTTGCTGGCCTGCACGCGGCCCATCTCGCGCACCAGGCGGCACACTGCATCGGAGTATGCATTGGCATCGCTGGCAGCAAGAGCATTGGCATCTCCACTGAATACACGCACAGAAGCGTTCTGATAGCGCTTATTGAGAGCTTCCACGCGGGGAGCCACAGCCTCAGCAGTAGCATAATCGGTCACCTTCTGCAGCTCAGCGGTCAGTTCTTCAGCCAGCTGATGGGCAGATTTTTCTTCCTTCTGGCAAGAAGTGAACATACCGAAAGCCAGCAAGGCGCAAGAGGGGAGGAGAAGAAAACGTTTCATGGAGGGAATAAGATAATCTACGTTCCAAAAGTTAGCAGGATTTCTATCGCGTGTCAAGGTAAAGAATGGCGTTTAAGGAAAAAATAATGGATTTTTCAGTCCGGGGACAAATTCAACCCGCATCCTGAGCGCTTCCAGCTTCTGAATTCTCTGTCGGAATTCGCTTTTCGCTCTGAAAATCAGCCAGCACACGTTGAATCATCCCGTAGGCACAGCAATCTTACGGAAGATTGCCCGGCAATGATTTCAAATGTTCGGAAAACTCAAGCAATGATACCTCCCGACCATGATACCGGCTGCCCCCCTGCACAAAACATCTGCACAGGAGGAAAGGGCCCTTGCCAGCTCGGCATCCCCTGCGCGGGTCTGGCATTCCCGACATGAGAGTGCATCTCATCTGCCAGGCTCAGGAAGTATATCTGCATAGAAGCCGGGGTCAGACCCCTCAATAACCGTGGCGCCTACGGTGCGGGCATAGAATTCCTGAGGACCGGTACCACCTATGACAGCATAGGCATAGCCCAGAGCCCGCATCTGTTCCAGGGCCGTCACGAGCAGAGCTTTACCTACCCCACCCTGACGAAGCTCGGGATCCACCCCCATAGGGCCGATGAATCCTCGGGCGGTAGCATCGTAGCAGGCAAATCCTACCACACGCCTCTCCTGCGTGGCAATGATACATCCGCATGGCTGATGCGACATAGCCACCTGGAACTCACTTACCCAACGAGTACTGAACGTACGTGCAATCCATTCCTCCACAGCATGCATCTCAAAGGGGCGGCACGGCCGCACCAGTACCCCCTGCCCTGCCAGCGTCGCGCGCAGCGGTTCGCCTGCAGGCAGTGCATATAACCTTACCAGCATATCAACCATAGCTGAATTATCCCTTTCTGGTTAAAAAAGAAATCCGCGGGGCATCCAGCCCCGCGGATTGAGAAATATAAGCGGTTCTTATTTCTTCTTCTTGGAGTCCTTCTTCGCGTTGTAGTAGTAGGCATCCACCTTGTCTACCAACGGAGCAGCACCTTCCTTGCCAGCCGGGAACATCGTCTTGATGTAACGGGCCATGGCAGCAGCATCCTTCAGATCTGCAGGAGCCTTGCCCCACTGGGCCTTGTCCATGGGAAGAGTCACCTTGGCGGCATACTCCTTCACGCCCGGCATAGCCCAGAGCAGAGCCAGAGAGCGGTTCACTGCATCAACGGGTACTTCCTTGTTGGCACCATGAATGCTCATGGCAGCCTGGCAATAGAAGTCCACAGCCTCGCTGGCGCTCTTCACCTTATCCTCTGCGATAGTAGCCTCCAGCTGTTCAGCGGGCACCTGGGCAGCAGCACTGCGACCAAGCGCATAGCACAGCCAGCCATAGCTTTCGCTGTCCATGTTGCGCCCATGCTTCTTCAGTGCCTCGTCCACTGCAGCCTTGACGGCTGCAAAGGAATCCGGCTGGTCATTCACCATTCCCAGCACGCGGGCTGCATCCACACGGGCCTGCTCTGTCGCGTTCAGAACACTCGCACCGGGAATATCGGCGGAAAGAGTCTTCACTGCGGCAAGGTCCAGCAAGCGGGCAGCACAGGTCATCTCATGCAGAGCGGCCATGGTGCAGGGAGAACCCGGCAGACCGGCATATGCGGCATACTTCTTCTTGACAGAAGCAAATGCCTTGCGGGCATGGGCAAAGTCACCACCATAGTATTCACGCAGAGCAGCGGCCATTTCTGCCGGAGTCTGAATGTAGAACATCTTGCAGGTAGAGGCCTTGGCCTGCATGAGCTGGTCTGTACCCTTCTGCATGTAGAAGAAGGTGCCATTACCATCACTGCGCACCAGTTCCAGAAGCCCGGTGCCTGCACCCGGAATGGATACATAGGCGCTGAGCTTGGCGGCTTCCTGAGCTTCAACAAACTGCACGCAGGAAAGCGCAGCCAGTGCAAATCCGATTGTCTTGAATAATTTCATATCTCGAAACAGTGTTTATGTTTACTTCTTCTTGCTGCTCTGGAGATTACGCTGGAACTCCTTGTTAGCCTTATCTTCCTTCATCACAGCCGGGTCAGTACCATAGTTGTGAACAGCGCTCACTACCTTGTTGAACTCGTCGCGGTCCTCGGGGGTCAGCTTGGCCTCCAGGCCACTGTTGCGAACCAGGTTCACATACAGCTGACCCGTATTCCAGGCCATCCAGCGGTCGGAGTTCTGGAAGCCCTTCTGCAGACGGTCACCCTGAGTCGGGTTATTGCGCTTCCAGAAGATATCCATAATGGCCATACAGGCCCTGGCAGAGTAACCCACCTGCCCCTTGTGCTGGTTGAACAGGTTCATGTAGGCAAGCAGTGCGTTCTTCGTATCGTTGGCCTTGGTGTAGGCCTCACCCTGCATCAGCATCATATCCAGGCGGTCACGTTGATTCTGACGATTGGACAGATACTTGCGGGTGGTCTCGACAGCGGCCGTGGCATTACCCGTGCGCAGGTGCAGCCTGGTAAGGCCCACCAGAGCAGGACCGCTCACAGCAGGATCCGGATTAGATGCCACCTTGGTGTACAGCTCAGCAGCCTTGGCCTGCTTAGTAGCATCCTTGGAGTAGCCCAGGGTATTAGCCAGACCCAGTTCAGCCTCACCCACATAGTCCCTGGCGCGCTCAATCACAGCGGAGTAGTATGCCTCTGCCATGCCGAGTTCCTCCGTACGAGCGGTGGGATCCGGGAACTTACCGACATACTTCACGAGATAATCACCCACCTGCACGCAGATGTAGTTGGTGAGGTCAGCCGGCTTGAAGGAGTTGGTCATGCTGCGGAACACCTCCTGAATCTGGCCTTCCATCTTCTCACGAGCAGCCTTATCCTCCTTGAGGGCAGCCAGCTCCTCGTTCATGGAGTTAATCTGAGCCATGCGGAAGATAGCATTCGTGTACTTATCTGCCGGGTCAATACCGGGGAAGTTGGTGAAGTGAGCAGTCTTCTCCTCCAGGGTAAGAGTCTTGTCGTAGTACTGCTTGTTACCATTGACGTAGGTATCTACATAGGTATTGATGGTCTTCTCCAGTTCAGGATTGGTCTTCTCATTCTTGAACATGTAGTTAGCCTCACGGGCAATGGTATCCTGGGCGCGCTTGATGGCTACGTCATATTCCTCCTTGGTTGTTGCCATACCAAGATAGGTGGAAGCCATCTGCAGACAGAAGGCATTGCCTTCGGAGTCGCCCTCCGTCCAGAATCGCTCGGCATAGCCGCGGCAGCGGGCTGCGGTGGCGGCTTCATCCTCACCCTGTTCCGGGAACTCGGGACCATAGGAAGCAAGCCAGAACAGAGCATTGGCAGCCGTGTTGCGGCCATCCTGGGTGCCCAGCTTGACGCCGGCATCAGCAGCGCGCACCAGGCGCGGCATGGCGGTAGCCTTCACAGCCTCATCAGCGCTGCTCATCAGGATATTACCGGCAAGAAGCTCAGCCGTGGGATACAGGCTGCTCTGCGGCCATGTATTGCAGATATGGTCACAGCACTTCAGAGCGGCCTGCTTGTCAGCCTCGGCAGCAGCCTCATCGGTGGCCTGGTCACAGCGGCGCATGTACTGGTCAATAGCGCTGTAGTACATCTTGTCTGCCATATGTTCCACCTCCAGATCACCGGTGGTGTACTTGGCGGAATATTCCTCGAATACCTTGATGGCATCCGAGTGCTTGCTGGCATCCTGAGCTGCCAGACGGGCATAGGAATCCATCAGGAAGTAGTACACATAGTTATCGTGGTAGGCTGCTTCCTTATCGGTGAAGTTATCCTTGCCCTCACCAGCCTTCATCTCGCCACTGTCAATCAGTTCACGAGCGGTGGCAACCACATCCTCGAAGGCACCCAGCTGATAGTGGGCGGCAGGAACCAGATAGCGGGCTACGAGGTACAGCTTGTTCAGCTTGTCATCCTTGTAGCTCTCGATTACTTCCTGAGCGCAGGGAATCACGTTGGCCCAGTCCTTGTCATCCACAGTACGCTGCAGCTTCTGGAACACCAGCACCTTGGTCTGGTCGCCCATGTCGGCACCTTCCAGCATCTTCTCATACTTCAGACCGGCCTCATCATCACCCGTCAGACGGCTGAGTGCACCCAGCTGCATAATCACAGAGTTACGCAGAGGACGCGGCTCGGCATCGCCCTTGCCGGGCATGGCAAGCCTGCCATAGCGATCATACAGCACCTGGAAACCACCCTTGGCCAGGCGGTTGGAGCCCAGGTCTCTGGCAATCGTGGAAGAGGAAAGTACGGAGAAACCGTCAAACTCAGTTCCCTTCTCCTGCAGGTTCTTATAGTTCTCAAGCAGCTTCTTGCTGCTGGCTCCATTCAGGCGCACGCCGGTACCCTTGTCCGTCAATGCCCTGGGATAGGCACCAAAAGCCTTTACCTGGCCGGCCAGAGCCGTGCGGGCGGCAGGCATATCTGTCACCAGACCGAAGAGAGCGTTGGCGGAGCGGGCAGCTTCCGTAGCCAGTTCCTCATTACCCTCCTCCAGGGCAGTTGCCATCACCTTGTAGGCACGCTGGCCCATGTTGTAGAACTTGCTGGTGTTGCGGGCAGCACGGGCAGGCTCCAGGTTGTAACTGGCAGGGCTGGACTCGATAAGCTTGTACACCCAGCCTACGTTTTCCGGATTGGCAAGAGCCACGCTCACGATGGTGTTGAGACCATCCATGGCCATTTCATCGGGCACCTTGCCCTTGGAGGTACGGCTCAGCTCCAGATACTCGGCAGCCTTCTTGAAGTCAGGCTTCTCCTTCAGGATGTTGGCCTGAACCAGGATGAAGCAAATCTGACCTTCCATCTTCAGCTTCTTCTCCATGGAGCTCACCTTGCCGCTCTTCACCAGAGACAGGTACTTCTCAAAGCAGGTAATAGCATCTTCAAACTTACTCTTGTCGCCATTATCCTTGCCCGACTGCCCTACACCCTGCTTATAACGGCAGTTGCCCATCTGGAAAAGGGCATAGGTGAAATAGGGTTCATACGCCTCCGGCTGGCCGGGAATGCTTGCCTTTGCCTTGGCCAGGGTTGCAGGGTCGCGCCACTTCGGCTCATCCTTGAACGCCTTGAAGGCTTCGTACGCCTCTTCATAGCGGCCACCCTTGAAGTAGGCTACGGCCCGCTCCCATGCATAGAAAGGCAGCACATAGGAGAACTGCTTGGCAGTTACACCCTTGCCACCGAATCGCTTAATCACCGCATCGCAGAGCGATACGGCCTCGTCCGTCTTGCCCTCCTTCACCAGGTTCTTCACCTTGGTAAGAGAGGACAGCGGATCCTGTGCCTGACACACCATCGGCATAGAGAATGCCAGGGCGGCCATCACAGATACGGCTGTGGTATAAGTATTCATAAATTTTATTCTGAGTTAAAAAATTGTCGAGGTTCAGGGACAAAGAAGGGGAGCACGCGGAATCAGAGTCCGACACGCTCCCCTCCTGAGCCCGGTTACGGGGTTACTCCTGGGCAGCTGTGTTCAGGCCCACAGTATTGATACCAGCCTCGGAGAGGGCAGCCATCACGTCCACAATGCGCTGATGCGGTGTGGCCGGGGCACCCTCCACCATAACGATGGGATTCGTATCTGCAGCCTTGGCAGCTTCTGCCAGGTTCTTAAGAGCTTCTACCAGCTCACCCAGCTCACGCTCCTGACGATACTCAGGAGAGCGGGGGTCGAGCCCGAGATTCATGGCGCCACCCATGGGCATGTCGCCATTCCAGTACACAGCACCACTGGCATCAATCTTAACACGACCAGGTTCCAGGGGCGGCGGAGTACCGCTGGCGGCAGATTCACCGGGGAGAGAAACACTCAGGCGCTTCTCACTGACCAGCGAGGTAGCCACGATGAAGTAAATCAGCAGCAGGAAGCAGGCGTCCATCATGGACGACATGTTCATCTCAGGATCTCCCTCTTCCTCCACTGCGCGTTGTTTGCGTCTTGCCATAATCGATAAACCTTTCTTCGTTTAATTAACCTCTGGCAGGCAGGGTGCCGAATACGATATTGTTCAACCCGGCAGCGGCGGCGCAGCGGATAACTGCAGCGGAACGCTCCCACGGTGCATGCTGGTCACCACGCACATACAGACGAATCTGGGCAGGCTCCATATTCTTGGCCTTCCACATCTCAATCTGCTTGGTGATGTAATCCGTCAGGTCCTGGGTCTGCTCCTGGGCGTAACCGATGGTCTTGGCACCGTCGGACACACTCCAGACTACACCGGGACGATACACCTCACCAAACTTGGTAGCCGTACGGGAATCCATCTTCTCCACATCGGGGAACACGTTCACCACGATGCAGCCCTTGGCTTCCTTCATTTCAGAACAGGTCACCGCATTGGGCATCTTCACGCAGGGGTCCTTGGCCACCGTAATCTGAGAGGCGTTCACCACGAAGAAAATAATAAGCAGGAAGCAGGCATCCATCATGGACGACATGTTCAGCTCAGCCTTCGTCTCCTCTTGCTCTCGTCTTTTCTTTGCCATATAACAATAGACGGGGGTTTTTAATTACGCCGGCTCTGTGCTACTCGCAGGCATCAGAGCCGGCCCGGATACAGGGAGGATTAAGCCTCCTCTTCCTCGTACGCCTCCTCTTCCTCGTACTCCTCACCGGCTTCTTCGTCACCGCCGAAGCCTTCGGGGATACGGGCAAGCATGGCCTCGCCGTTCAGCGTGTTGATGGCAGCATTCATCATGTCCTCAACAGCGTTGATGCACTCAGCCTCGCGGGACTGGGCAATCTTCTTCTGGAAGTAGAAGGTGGGCAGAGCGATAAGGGAGATAATCAGACCCCAGAAGGTGGTAAGAAGTGCCACGGAGATGGAGCCTGCAAGCGTGGTCGGGTCAGCCTGACCGGTTTCAGCCAGCACGGCGAAGGCTTCCACCATACCCTGAATGGTACCGAACAGACCGATGGTCGGAGCGGTGGAACCGGAAAGAGCAACCAGGTCCACGAAACGCATCAGAGCGGGGCGCTCATTGGCAGTGAAGTCAGCCACAGCGTCGGACACAGCGTCCTTGCCCAGGTCTTCGGGGCGGTTGGCATCAACATTCGGCAGAGCGTAAGCAACCAGGCGGCCCAGGTAGGTCGGGCTTTCGGTGGCAAGCTTGATGGCGGACTGCACGCGGCACTCACCCATGAGAGCCACAAGCTCATCACGAAGGGCAGCAGGAGCGAAGTGCTTCTTGTTCAGCTGCATGGCGCAGTATACAACCAGCATGATGGTGAGGAAGAACAGAACCACAAGGGGAATCATGGTCCAGCCACCATCAATCACCCACTTCTGGAGCATGTTGGTCTGCTTGGCTGCAGCTTCGGCCTCCTCCTGGGCAAAAACCATACCGGGGAGAGTAATCATTGCGGCAGTCAGGAGAGACAGCGCACGGACACTGATACGAGTAATCATGGATTTCATAGTTAAAATATGCAGAATTGACCTCTTTATTTAATCACATTCTTCCCACATAGCAAGAACGAATTGCAAATTCCCTGTTTTTTCGTGAAAAAAATTCAGTTTTTCTACGTAGGGTTACTGCTTGAAACCAGCCGCCCGGTAGATTTCCGGAGCCAGAGCCGTATTTTCTCGCACGCCTGTGAAGCGCTCAGCGCCCACACCTGCGGCATATACAGGAACGGATACACCACTATGACGCAGGGTAGTAAACTCCCCCTTCACCATACCGGTTTCGCGATTTGCGCCCGTGATACTCAGGCCGCCTGTCTGGTGGTCTGCCGTCACCACCAGCAACGTGTCCGGGTGACGATTCATCCACTCCAGCACCACGCCCACAGCGCGGTCAAAATCCAGCGTTTCCTGAATCACCTTCTTCAGATTATTGGAATGAGCCTCCACATCAATCCGGGAGCCCTCCACCATCAGGAAGAAACCATCCTTATCCGATTCGAGTACGCGAAGCGCCTTCTCCACCTGCTTCGGCATCCAGTCACCGCGTTTGTCCGGAGGTTCGCATTGACCGGGAGCCGCCAGCTCCAGCATACGGGTCTTCTTTTCCAGCTCAGCAAGC
Source organism: Akkermansia sp. (assembly GCA_045631705.1). GTDB lineage: Bacteria > Verrucomicrobiota > Verrucomicrobiia > Verrucomicrobiales > Akkermansiaceae > Akkermansia. The sequence continues at coordinate 11,523 of JAZQVE010000103.1, forward strand.
TGCTCCTTTGTAAAATCAGCCGAACCACCACCGGCTATCACATCAAATCCGGCCCCTACCAGCGCGTCAGCTATATCCGCGGTAGCATTACGGCTCTTGACATGCGCATAAAACGCTGCAGGTGTAGCATCAGTAACAGATTTAGTCACCACGATACCGGTTGACTTACCAGCCTTACGCATGCGGGCGGCAAGAGATTCCACCGCACGACCATTCGCATCCAGCCCCAGCTGCCCATTGATAGCCTTGCAGCCGCAGGCAATAGCCGTGCCGCCGGCAGCAGAATCCGTAATACCATGGGAAGCAGAGGTGGTAATGGAAAAGCCAGTCACAGGAAGTGTGGTGATATTCAATTTTGAGCCGTTGTAAAGCCAGGCTGCCCATACATGCTCGGAGCCCATGCCATCACCAATCATCAGCACCACATTACGAGCCACCTTCGGGGCAGGCACGCTTGCGCACGCGCGCGCGTTATTAGCATTATTGGCATAATCAGGCTGAGATGCACCCGACCACGTCCCCAAACACAACAGAGCTGCAAGTATCCAAGTCGATTTCATACCGACGAGTCTACCATATTTCCCTTCTCATCACAAGCGAGAAAAAAACCGCCGGAGAAAAACTCCGGCGGTCCTGAGAAAAAACTGGAAAGTACAATTTACTTGCTGTTGGACTCCAGCACCTTCACAGGCTGCTCAGCAACAGTGCCGGGCTGCACAGGCTGCTCCACGGGTACGAGGTCCTTGGGCATGGGACGAAGCTTGGGCATGGGCTGGGTCTGGCAGCAGCAGGAGCTGAGAGCAACGGCGCAAGCAACGGAAACGATGAGAGTGGTGAATTTCATATGCAAATATGGTTAAATGATTCCGATGAGTATTCAAGCAAATTTGCATAAGATAGTCAATACAAATTTCCCCGTGAGGGCACTTTTTGCATGATTATAGGGGCTTTCATGATTAAACACTTGAAAAAGCGGGGGCTGCCTGATATAAAAAGGCCGACATATGGCACGGCACAGCAAGGGCAGACTATTTTCCGCACACAGCAGAGGCGCAATGAATGCGCGCCTGCGGCGTATCCTCATCGCAGCCGGCATCGTCATTGCCAGCATCATTGCGCTGATTATCATCGGCTACACCCAGCTCTTATCCTACCTGCAGGGAGACAGTTTCCGCCAATATATGGCCGATGGAGCCCGTAAGGTTCTCAATGCCGAATCCGTTACCATCAACAGTAATCTGACTATCAATGGTAATCGAATTTCCATCGACGGCGCATCCATCTGCGGTATCGGCAGCATCCGGGAAGCCAGAGTCGGCCGGACAAATGCCGAAATCAACCGCGGTGACCTGCTTGGCCGTCGCCTCAATATCCGGAAACTGAGCGTGGAGGAGGCCAGTGTCTCCCTCATTACAGGCACCGCCCCTGCCGGCAAGGTGAAGGCTGCTTCTACATCCCCCGCAAAGAGGACGGGGAAGAAAAAATCCCGCAGCAAGACCACTGCACCGGCAAAGAAAGAATCCGGATTCGCACTGAAGGGATTCCAACTCGACCAGTTTGAATGCAAGGATACAGATCTGCATATACAGATGGATGGGCAGACCTACCAGCTTCTTGGCGCTAATGTAACAGCCTCCCCCGCTCCGCGCATTGGCAAAGACGCCTGGCAACTCTATGCCGAAAACGCCCGTCTGCACACACCCTTTACTTTCCTGCGCGACAGCAGCATCAAATCCGCCACACTTGTGTACCATAATGACTCGGTGGATGTTACCGAATGCCGCATCATGCTCACGCCGGGCGAAATGCGCGTCAAGGGTCGCTACGACATCAGGAAAACGCTCTATAGCCTTGATATGCAGGTCAACAAGGGCAACCTGCACCGCCTGCTGAACGACGACTGGAAAAAACGCGCTACCGGCGATTTATATGGGCGACTCACCCTGACAGGGCGAGGGGGTAAAACCGTCACCGGCACGGGTGCCTTCTCCGTGCAGAACGGTGTACTGGAAGGACTTCCCTTCCTCTCTCAGCTTCCCGTGGGTAATACCTATCCCTACCGCAGCATCGAGCTGGAAAAAGCTGACTGTCAGATTCTTTTCCCCTACAATGCAGCCAAGATTAAAAACGCATGGCTGATTGAAAATATCAACATCCGCTCCCGCGATGGTTCTCTTCTTGTGAAGGGGCATGTCATTATCGGCTCCGACCGCAGCCTGGGTGGAACCCTCACCATAGGGCTGCCCCGCAGCACTGTCATGGCGCTGCCTCTCCCGCAGGCCGGTCTCACGGATAAACTCTTCACCTCCAGCGGCGAGGATGATGACTACCTCTGGATTAACATGAATCTCAGCGGCACAATCGACCAGCCGCAGGAAGACCTGAGCATCCGCATCTCCACCCTGGTTGGCAATAATCTGCTCAATATCATCAAGGACGTGCCCAAGGGCTCCGCATCCGACCTGCTCGACCTCCTGCTCAACCAGAAGCCGAAGCAGACTGCAGAGCAGCAGGATTCCGGACAGAAGTCCAGCACCCCGCTTCAGGATGCAGCCAACGCGGCCAGTTCCCTCCTCCAATCCCTTTTCTGATATGAACAACCAATACCCCTCTCAATACGTCGACTGCGTCTGCACCATCAAGGAGCGTTTTGCCCCCACGGCTTACCACGCCACCTTGCCCAACGGTAAGCACACCGTAGCCTTTGTGCAGAGCAAGGAAGCCCACCTGTTGGAGGTCATTCAGCCTGGCGATAAGGTAAACGTAACCATCTGCCCGGCTGATTTTGAGCGCGCCCGCATACGCAGCATGGCTTGAATTCATTGATTTAGCGCCATGAACAGAAAACCTGAAGTACTTGCACCCGCAGGAAACTGGGACTGCGCACGCGCCGCTGTAGCCAACGGCGCTGATGCCATCTACTTCGGGCTGGATCAATTCAATGCCCGCATGCGGGCAGATAACTTCACGCGAGAGGATCTGACCTCGCTCATGCCATTCCTGCACAGCCACGGCGTGCGAGGATATGTAACCATGAACGTGCTCATCTTTCCCGCGGAGTTTGCACAGGCGGTGGCATATCTCGACGCACTGGATGCCGCCGGAGTAGATGGCGTCATTGTACAGGACATGGGCCTTGCCGCCCTCATTTCCAGCCACCGCAAGGCAGGCCGCTGGAGCCTTGAACTCCATATCTCCACCCAGATGACTGTGAGCAGCCCGGAAGCTGTCCGTCTGGTGGATGAACTCTTTGACCCACAGCAGATTGTTCTTTCCCGGGAACTTTCCCTGCGCGAAATCGAGGCCTGCGCCAAGGCAACAACCAAACCCATTGAGGTATTCTGCCACGGCGCACTTTGCGTGGCCTACTCCGGCCAATGTCTCACCAGCGAAACGCTGGGGCAGCGCAGCGCCAACCGAGGCGAATGCGCCCAGGCCTGCCGCATGCCCTACAAGCTGGAAGTCGATGGCCGGCTGCGCGATTTAGGCGAGCGCCGCTACATATTCTCCCCACAGGATTTATGCGCACTCGACCGAGTACCGCAGATGATTGCTGCCGGGGTGCACAGTTTCAAGATTGAAGGGCGACTCAAGAGCCCGGAATACGTGGCCGCTACCACCCGAGCCTACCGCCACGCGGTGGATGCTGCGCTGGCAGGGGTGCCGATGAAGCCCGAACGACGCACGCGCGATTTATACGCCATGCAGATGGCCTTCTCCCGAGGCTTCTCTACAGGCTGGCTCGATGGCACCGACCACCCGCTGCTCACCCACGGGCGATTCGGCAAAAAACGAGGAGCTCTCGCCGGCCGTATTGTCCGCAGTGGCGAAGGCTGGGTGGAGCTGGAGTCCATGCCCGCCATGCCCATTTCTCCGGGAGATGGGTTCGTGATTGACGCAGGCAAAGACCGCAATGAGGAACAGGGCGGCCGTATCTGGCGGGTCCAGGGTACCCGACTGTTCTTCCACGGCAAAGCCTGCCGAATCGACTGGCGTTTCGTGCGCCCTGGCCAGCTGCTCTGGAAAACTGCCGACCCTGCGCTGGATAAATACCTGCACGCTTCCTGGTGCAATTTTGAACGAAAGGCGGCTGAAACTCCCGGTCAGCTTCTCGATATCCATTTCGATGGTCGTATCGGTTCCCAGCTCACGGCCACCTGCCGAGGCATCACCGTGGGCAGCGGTCAGCCCCTTGAACCGGCAGAAAAGCGTCCCCTCACTCCGGAAAGTATCGAGGCACAATTCTCCCGGCTCGGCGGAACCGGATTTTCCCTGGGTAAATGTACTTACACCTTGGAAGAAGGTTTAATTCTCCCTGTATCAATCCTTAACAAAATGCGCCGCGAACTTGTGGAGAAGTTACCACAAGGCGATTCGGGCCCCCGGCAGTCCGTAGTCTGGAATGGCTGGTCACACCCCTTCCCTCCTCTTCAGCCCGCCCGGGGATACAAGCTTTCCGTACTAGTCCGGGAGGTAGACCAAGCCTATGCGGCAGCCGCTACAGGAATCGAACGCATCTACCTGGATTTCAAGAACATCCGCCAATACGAAGAGGTGTCTAAAGACATAAAATCTAAACACCCTGATACAGAGGTCTGGATAGCGACCATGCGTATCATGAAACCGCATGAGGCGGGGTATTTCAAGTATATCACAGCCGCCGGGGCAGATGGCGTGCTGGTACGCAACCTGGGCGCCGCCCACTGGTTCCGGCTGAAGGGCGTGCCCATGGTGGGCGACTTCTCCCTGAACACAGCCAACCCGGAAAGCGTGGCTCTGTGGAAGCAGTTCGGCATGCAAAGCAGCACCGTATCCTATGATTTGAACGCCGCCCAGCTTGCGGATTTGCTCGCCAGTGGGTGTGGCAGCGAGCTGGAGCTCACTCTGCACCAGCATATTCCCATGTTCCATACCGAGCATTGCGTATTCTGCACCTTCCTGAGCCAGGGACACAGCTTCAAGGACTGCGGCCAGCCCTGCGAGCACCACAGGGTTCGCATCATGGACCGGGCTCATGCCATGCACTACCTGCGCAGCGATGAGGGCTGCCGGAACACCATGTTCAACGGCCAGGCACAATCGGCAGCCCGGTATGCAGAATCCCTCTGCCGCTGTGGTCTGAACAAATTCCGCATCGAACTGCTGGATGAAACAGCAGAGAAGACCACAGAGCTCATCGAAAATTACCGCGCACTGCTGCAGGGCCGTCTCAAACCCGAAAAACTCATGCAGCAGCTCAACCTCCTCGACCGCATCGGCGTGACAGAGATGAAATGAAAGCGCCCCGGTGGCTGACCGGGGCACTTCAGAGCAGCGGAAGGATATTTACTTCGCAGAAGCCGGTTTTTTCTTAAGCGGCACAGCGTGGAAAGGCTGCGGTGCAGTCCCCGTGTAGCGCGGATTCATGCTGGCAATGTTCTCATTACGGATTTCGAAGGTGAATTCGCCGCCACGAGCCACATCCGTCGCATCCAAAATATGGTCAAACACGCAGACGGGATGGTTACCGGGCGTCTCAGGCATCACAAAAAGCCCGATAGCCATAGAGGGGTGTTCCAGCTTTTCATGGGTCTTTATCGTGTAGCTGATGGTGTTCCGACCGCGCTTCAGGCCACCGGAAATCACATCGGCCCGGCGTTCATCCTCAAACTGGTGGAGTGAGACGCCGTTTATCTTCATATCAATACTGCGGCCGGGAGCATCCACAAAAACCTTGCCGATAAGCTGGGGGCGCCCACAGACCGGAGGCACCGCCGGCAACGCGCTGTACGGATGAAAACCATCCTGCTCCGTCAGCACACTCAAATCTCCCTTGTGCAGGCGTTCCTTCACTCCGGGAACACTATCCAGATTAAACATACGGCTCTGGTCAAACTTCCATTTGCCATCCTCATAGCAGAACAGCAGCACAAAGGCATTTTCAGCCGTCCGTGATTCGCCCAGCTTCACATTGCCCACATAGGTGGAAGCCAGCGTGCGGTTGCCACAGCCGGTGATAGACCCGATGTAAACAAATTTGTCCAGGCTGGGCGGCTCCGGCTGGTCGCGGAAAAAATCACGCGGGAAATTCCCCTTCTGGGACAAGACAAGATTGCGAACCTTCATCTGGCGGGATGCCGTGGTAGCTGAACGCCAGGCGGCTTCATCGCTGCGCACCATACCAATGCGCCAGGTACTGTACACTCGCTCAGCCGTGGCACGTGCGGCCTTCTGATCCGGAAAACCAAGGCGAGACTGAGCAGATGCAGCCGGAGCAGCCAGCGCCGGCAAAGATGATGCAACTACTGCCCCCAGAAGGCAAATCATAGAAAAAATTGTTCTCATCACAAAGTAGAACCTACATCAAGCTTGCATTCCTGACAAGAAAATTGCATACTCAGCTGCGTATTATGACGTCCTTTTCACGCAACGCCAGAAGCGAAGGCGAAGCCCGTTACCGCAGAATGCTGGAGCAGGCTCCATCCTTCATCTGGAAACGCTTTGCAGATGGCGTTGCCCTGCGCGTGCACATGTTCGCCCCCCGGGGACACAAACCGGAGGCTTTTGCACCGGCTGTCATGTTCTTCTGTGGTGGCATGTGGTCACTGGAATACAGCACTGAGTTTGTCTCCTGGGCCATGCACCTGGCGCACCGTGGCATTGTCTGCCTGCTGCCGGAATTCCGCACCCACGCCCGGTACAATGTAAGCGCAGCCGATATCATCGGCGACGGTCTGGATGCCTGGAAATGGCTGCACCACAACGCTGCCGGCCTCGGTATCGATGAATCACGCATCACCCTGGCCGGGGCGGATGCCGGCGGTCTCATGGCCCTGAACTGTGCCATGCAGCCTATGATTCACGAAAAAAAGTGGTGGCAGTTCAATAAGGAGGACATTCTCCCCCTGCAGCCGGCCTGCGTGGCCATCTTCCGCGGTGTAGTGGATACCGATGCCCCGGAGGCCCGCCAGCTGAACATACATGGAGAGGTGCAGGAGCCGAACAGCGTGAATCCCTGTGCCCTGCTCCGACGCAAATTACCGGCGCTGTTCTGCGCCCACGGCATGCTGGATCCCCTGCTCGATTTTGAGATGCGCCAATGGTTCTGCGATGAATGGGAACGCCTGGGGAACAAGGTGGAGCTCATTCTCTCCCCCACAGCAGACCATACCATCGCCCAGTTCGATGTGAACCCGGCCACGTTTGAACAGCTCCTCCTCGGCTGGGAGGATTTCATGGTGCGCGAAGCTATCTGGCCCGAGCCGGAGGTCGAGACCGACGCGCTCATGGTCTGAATGGGGGATGTTGGATTTTTGATGTATTGAATTCGGCAGGCGTTGCCTGCAGCATTCAGCGTAGAACATCGCTTACGGCGCGCTCTGCTTACAGGCCGGGGCGGCAATCTCAGCACACGAGCAGTACCTCTGCGCAAAGCGCAGGGAACCCTACACATCCGGAAGCAAAAATCTGGAATTCTACATTCACCCCCCCTGCACCGTGCCCAGCACATCACCCATGCGGGCAAAGGTCTCGGTGCAATTCGCCGTGTTCTCCAGAATATCATCTGCCAGCTTCACACGCCCCGGCTCGAAGAAAGTCATGATGGTGGAACCACCGAAACCGAAATAACCGTGCTCTGCACCCTTTTCCACGGCCTTGCCGGGCTCATAAGTCTGGTATATGGCACCCACACCCGTGGCACCCACCGCAAGGCAGAGTACATCACCCACTTCCTCGGTATGCAGCACGGTCAGCTCGCGCTTATTCGTCCAGAGCCAGGCCAGGTTGTGACGCAGACAGTAGGGAGACACGCTGGCCAGAGGGCCAGGAATACGCACTGCAGGCTCCGGCACACCTGCAACCGGGAAATGGAAACGGTGGTAATCCACCGGGCACAGGCGGGACAGCACCACCGTGCCGCGGGCATATTTCTCTGCCAGTTCGGCGCTACCCAGCAATGCCGGCAGGTCAAACTTCTGATTCTTCACAAAGGCACTGGTCATCAGGGAAGCATCCTGCCAGCCGCTGTGGCGGGCATCTGCCGGCAGAGCCACCTGCCCCGCGCCACAAAGCGGGCGCGCCCCTTCTGCCAACTTACGGTAGAAGAAATCATTAAAGCTGGTATACTGATCCACCGGGCGTTCATAATCCTCCATCCGGATATTATACTCCTCCACAAAGGCACGCAGCTTCTCCGGGCTGCCACTGCTACGGGTATCCTTCATCCACCCCATCAGGCGAGAGAAGAAGGCACGCTTAATCAGCAGATGCAGACTGAGCTTACCCAGCGGGGTACCATACACCCACCGAAGCGCGGCTTCACCCAGCACCTTTTCCTGCTCCATCTGCCCAGTATAGCGATTGTAGAACCTGATACCCTGCGTTTCCATACCCGCCCACTATAACATACCACACAACCTAACACAAGCATGGATTTACCAGTCCCACACAAAACGGGAGCCTCATTCGGAGGCTCCCGTTTTGTGAATCTGATATTGTTTCCGGCAACTACGCCTGTCAGGGCATCGGCGGGTTGAACATGTCGCTCATGTCGTTATATCCAAGCGGGCCCCGGGGCTGTGATGCACGAGACGGCGCAGACTGGTACGAAGATTCCTCATCCTCATCCTCAAACATCCTGCGCACACGCTCAGAAAGTTCCGCCTCAGCCTCCATCACCTCGCGTCTCGGAATAGAGTTGATATTGCGTGCGGGTCGGGAGGGGCTCTGATTATGACTGGCAATCATGCGCTCCAGCTCATCATCATCCCCAAACATGTCTTCCACTCGCCCCAATACATCCGGCGGTGTAGCATCTGCCGCAGAACCAAAGTTCAGGTCCAGATTAAACTCCCCCTGACGAGCAGGCTTAACCGCGGGAACAGGCGATGCAGGCGCCGGCGCAGGAGCAGGTATGGGTTCCCAGCTGGGCAACGGCTCAGGCTCCGGACTGATATGCGGAGCAGGAGCAGACACCGGAGCCGGGGGCTCAGGAACGAACTCATCATCAGGCTCCAGCAGCGGCTCACCGGATTCCTCCGTCTCATCATCCTCAGGCTCCCCGGCATACGCTTCGGGCTCATCTTCCGGGGCTTCAGTGTACTCCTCCACCTCTTCCTCGATTACTTCCTCTTCTACGGATTCGTTCTCTTCTACAGGTGTATCCTCACAGGGAGGTTCAGCAGCAGGCTGCTCCTCCTGCTCAGCCAGAACAGCAGCCTGCATCTCGCGATAATCCACGGAGGCAATCAGGCTCACGCGCATCTCCTCACCAAGACGAGGTTTCACAGCAGCGCCAAAGAAGATATTCACATCATCCCCGGCCAGCCCCTCACGCACGGTCTCCATGGCGACACGAAGCTCGGTAAGCGACATATTGTTTCCGCCGGCCACATGCACGATGACCGTGCGGGCGTGCTTGAGCGCACCATGATATGCCACCAGAGGAGACTCCAGGGCCGCACGTGCGGCATCCTCTGCACGCTTCGGGCCGTAGCCCTTGCCCGCGCCGTAGATGCAGCGGGAATCATTGTTATCCAGAGCCGTCACCAGCTCATCCAGGCCGATGTTGATGATGCCGGGAGAATTAGCCAGCAGCGGCACAGATGCCGTTGCCTGGGAAAGCAGCGCATTCGCCTCCTCGAATACAGCCTGAGCACCGGTACGGCTGCGGAACAAATCTTCCATGTAGTCGTTCTCAAAGCAGAACACAATGTCTGAAATGGAGGCGATTTCCTCCAACGCTGTATCAGCCTGCCGACGGCGACGGGCTCCTTCGAACCCAAAGGGCATGACCACTACTGATACGAGGAAAATGCCGGCTTCCTTCGCCTTGCGGGCCAGCACAGGCGCCACTCCAGACCCCGTGCCACCGCCAAGCCCCACGACCATAACCAGCAGACGCGAGTCTCGCAGCAGGTCATCCACCTGCCTGCCACTCTCCTCAATGGCCATACGGGCTACCTCCGGGTCACCACCGGAACCAAGGCCGTGATTCAATCCGGCGCCAAGCTGTACAAACTCCACATTGCCGCACTCGCGTCCCAGACGCTCATCCAGCGACATGATACAAAGGCGCACGTTCTCAGCACTGGAGCCGCTGAAACGCTGCAGGATACTGGCACCGGCACCGCCAAGACCGACGATGACAATGCCATCTTCTTTACGAGAAGTGGTTTGATAGGGAAGCATGATTGCTGATAAAGTTGAAAGTCAAATCAACGGCCAATTCCGAGGAACTTCAGGAAACGGGACCAGGAACCGCCACGGTGCGGATTCAGGGCATCATCATCATACCGCTGGGCAAAGCGGATAAGGCCGATGGCGGTGCAGTAACGAGGGTCGGCAAGATAAGAATGGTTATGCCCCGGGGGCAGCGGTGCCGGCTGGTGCACGGGCACATTACCGAAAATGCGGCGGCAGAGTCCATCCAGCCCACGCATGAAGCTGGTACCACCACTCAGATATATAGCCACACCGGCATTGCGAATTTCCTCCGGCAGGCGGTCGCGCACCTGAAGAAGCATGGCAGCCAGGCTATCGCGGATAATACGGTTCAGACGGCCTCGCTCGATGGATACATCATGCATGCCGAGTTCGCTCTTATACTGAGCGAGAGAATGGTCCTTGAAATCGCCGAAGGCATTACCCTCGGTACGCTTCAGCACCTCGGCGGCGGTAAAGCTCACGCGCTGCTCGGTAAGGCGCACGATTTCCTGATTGATGTAGTTGCCACCCAGAGGAATACAGCCGGAAGCCACAACATCGCCCCCCTTGTAGCAGATGAAATCCGTTGTTCCACCGCCGATATCAATCAGCAGAGCACCACTGTCCTTCTGCTGGCGGGTAAGCACCATCTGCGCGGTGGCCAGCGGAGCAAATACCAGGTCCTCCACCTCCAGCGGCACCTGACGCACGCACAAAAGGGAATTCTGCAGACGAGTGCGAATACCGTGCATAATGTGGCAGTTCACATCCAGGGTACGACCAGTCAACCCGGCAGGATGACGAGTCGGTTCACCACCATCAATGGAGAAACCACCCAATTCGCGGTTCACGCAGAAACGGTCAGTAGAAAGCTCCAGCTTCTCTGCCTTTTCCTTGGCTGCATCTGCATGCTCATCCTCGATGATGTCCTCATCGTCGCGCAGACGGAAGGTGCCCACGTTGGTCTGCCCGACAATATGCTCACCCGTCACGGAAAGATACACATTGAGAATGTCCACATCTGCGTGATCCTGAGCAAGCTGCCAGGCATCGCACACACACTGGCGAGCCATGGACGGCTCTACAATTTCCCCCTTGCGCACACCGGCGCTCTTCGCTTCGCCAATACCGATGATGGTAGCAGTGGCATCAGGGCGGATTTCACCGACCACCATGCATGTCTTGGTGGTGCCAATTTCCAGGCCTACGAGGATTTTGGATTGAGCCATAAAAGAAAAGGAAAAGTTGCTGAAATTAATGAAAAACGTACTATTTCCGCCAAGTATAACACAGCAGCTCTCTACATGCGCGTGAAATACGCGTCATATTCACTGCTGCTTCTGCAGCGCCTGAGCACAGGCCTCCGGCTGCGGCATAATTGCCGGGCGAAGCGTCACATAAGACTCTGTGTATTCCTCAGAGGGCACAAAAAGGAAGCCCGGTTCCTGATTACGAACCTCATAGGATACCGCACGGAACATAGGCAGAACCTGATTTGTACTGGGATCATAGGCTTCTTTGCCCGTGTATTCCCCCTTCACAATATACTCCACATTCTGGTCCCTGCCGAACGTCGCATCCGGCAGAGGGTCCTCCGGCCCACGATCCGGCGTATGCACCACAGACTCATCCATCATCACCAGTTTGGCCGTGCGCCAGCTCTGCCCAGGCTCGCGCAGATACCCCCAGAACCGACACAGGGGAATATAATAACGCCGGCCCACAAAATACGCTCCCTTCTCCTCCTGCGCAATGGCGGCCTCGCGTTCGCGAGGCGCCTCGCAATCCGACTTCAGGGTATGACACTGGCTCAACACCGTACAGGCCAGCAGGGCGATGATGATATGCTTGCTCATGAACACAATTGTTCTACCGCATAGCACCTGCCGGGTCAAGCCTAATCTACGCTCCATTCCATGCACTCCGCGCGCACCGCGAATCCCTGTCATTCTACCATTATTTGCTTGACTCACCAGACACACACCCCTATACTCCGCGTGGGTGCGTTATAGCGAGTTCCGCGCCGATGCCCTATGACTTTCCGGAGTGCGAACGGTTCATTCCCCTGAAAAGGAGGACCGGCCGGGGAGAAAGAAAGGCACGCACCGTATCACCCCTGTACCAGATAACTTTTCACATATGCAAATTTTTAAGAAAATCGCCCGGCTTTTCTCGTATGATATCGGGATTGACCTGGGCACAGCCAATACGCTGGTCTACATTAAGGACCAGGGCATTGTGCTGCGCGAACCTTCCGTTGTGGCCATGAAGGGCGACAAGGTGAAGGCCGTGGGCGAGGAAGCCAAGCGCATGGTGGGGCGCACCCCCGGCAGCGTAGTGGCTATCCGGCCGCTCAAGGAAGGCGTTATCGCCGACTTCGAGGTGGCGCACAACATGCTGCGCTACTTTATCAAACGAGCCTGTCAGAGCCGCAGTCTCCGCGGGCCTCGCATTCTCATTGCACACCCTTCCGGTATTACCGAAGTGGAACGCCACGCCATCGAGGAATCCGCCTACGAAGCAGGCGCCATCAAGGTTCAGCTCATTGAGGAACCCATGGCCGCTGCTATCGGTGTGGGCCTTCCGGTGACAGAACCCGTTGGCAGCATGATTGTTGACATCGGCGGCGGCACCACGGAGGTAGCCATTATTTCCCTGTCGGGCATCGTATACAGCCAATCCGAGAAGTGCGGCGGCGATGCCCTGGATGAAACGATTACCCGCCACATGCTGGCCGCCCACAACCTGCTGGTAGGCCCCCGCACGGCGGAAGAAATCAAGATTCGTGTCGGCTCTGCCCACCCGCTGCAGCAGGAGCTGCAGATGGAGGTAAAGGGCCGCGACCGCGGTACCGGTCTGCCCAAGACCGTCACCGTGCGCTCCGAAGAAATTCGCGAAGCGCTTCAGGATAAGCTCGATGTCATCGTGTGCGCTATCCGCCAGACACTGGATCACTGCCCGCCCGAACTGGCAAGTGACCTGTATGACCGCGGTATCACCGTGGCCGGCGGCGGCGCCCTGCTGCGTGGGCTCAGTGACCTGCTGCACGAGCAGACAGGCCTGCCCATCATGATTTCTGAAGATCCGCTGAGTGCTGTTGCAGAAGGCACAGGCAAGTATCTTCAGGAGAACGATGATGTGTTTGAAGAGGAGTAAGCCCGACCGCTGATTAAGACAACGGCCCCGCTGCAGCTCCTGAGCTCGCATCCCCACCCCCGGCCCGGCACCGCACCACTTGCGGGGCCGCTGCACGGCTTGGCATAAGCGAGTCAGGAACCAGCAAACTCTCTCCCATCTCAATCAGGTGAAAACTCCAACCTCAACCTAAAACTTTGTCTTTTATTTCAAAAATGATTAACACTGTTAAACACTTCCTCGGGTTCGGCCAGTGCAACCCGAGGGAGGGCACTACTATCGTCATCAACTCAGAAAAACTGGAGCGCCGTGTTGCCCTGCTGGAGGACGGCGTGCTGGAGGAATACAGCATTGAGCGTGAAGGCGAAGACAACATCGTGGGCGGCATCTTCAAAGGCCGCGTCAAGAACATCGAACCGGGTCTCAAGGCCATGTTTGTGGACATCGGCTATGAGAAGAACGCCTTCCTGCACTTCTGGGATGCCCTGCCCCTGGCTCTGGACTCCTCCCTGGAAGAAATTCAGCGCGAAGGCCGCCCCCGCAAGAAGCAGAAGAAGATTACCAGCAAGGATATCCCGGACATCTACCCCATCGGCTCCGAGATTATGGTGCAGGTAACCAAGGGCCCCATTTCTTCCAAGGGCCCGCGCGTGACCACCAACATCTCCCTGGCTGGGCGCTATATCGTGCTCATGCCCTTCACAGACCAGTTCGGTATCTCCCGCAAGATTGACGACCCGAAGGAACGCCAGCGCCTGCGCCAGATTGTGCAGAAGCTCAACGTGCCGGAAGGTATGGGCATCATCATGCGCACGGTGGCTCAGGGGCAGCGCTTCCGCCATTTCGTGCGTGATCTTGCCATGCTGCTGACCCAGTGGCGCGAGGTGGAAGAGAAGTTCGCCACCAATCCTGCCCCCATGTGCGTGTACCGCGAGCCCGACCTCATTGAGCGCACGGCCCGCGACTTCCTGACGGACAATGTGGACAACATCGTATGCGACAACCTGGAAACAACCCAGCGCATGCAGGAAATTGCCGGCAAAATCTCCCGCCGCTCCAAGCGCCACATTCAGTACCACCAGTACCGCCAGCCGATTTTCGAGGAACTGGGTATCGAGAAACAGATTAACGAGGCCTTCCAGCGCCAGGTGCTGCTGCCCTGCGGCGGTTACCTCGTCATTGATGAAACGGAAGCGCTTATCGCCATCGATATCAACACCGGCCGCAACAAGGGCAATAAGGACCTGGACAAAACCATCCTGGAAACCAACCTGGAATCCGCCCGCGAAATCGCCCGCCAGCTGCGCCTGCGCAATATCGGTGGTCTGGTGGTGGTGGACTTCATTGACATGCGCCACCGCAAGGACCAGATGGCCGTGTACAAAGCCATGAAGGAGGCATTGAAGCGCGACAAGGCCAAGACGCAGGTGATGCAGATTACCCCCATCGGCCTCATGGAAATGACCCGCCAGCGCATCAACGAGTCTCTGCTGGACTACGTGAACGACCACTGCCCGTACTGCCACGGCCGAGGCCGAGTGAAGAGCGTAATGACCATGAGCGTGGAGATTCAGCGACAGCTGAAAGCCACCATCATGCGCTACCGCGACAATGTGGGCGACATGATTGTGGTGGTGAACAGCGAGGTGCTGAGCCGCTTCAAGAATGAGGATGCCAAGCTCCTCATGGAGCTGGAGCGCCAGTGCGCCGGCCGACTCATCTTCCGCAGCGACCCCTCCATCCACCGCGAGGCCTTCGCCATCCTCAACCCGGCGAACAACAATAAACCGTTGTTCCAGATTAACATGTAAGCTTTCAACGGCGCGTTTCCCCCGGAAGCGCGCCGTTTTTGCTTGATTTAGCTCTAGCTTTCAGATACTATAGTGGTACTATGAACAAACTTGCAGGTAAAACCGCTATTGTGACCGGCGCCGGCCGTGGCATTGGTCAGGCTATCGCCCGCAGCTTTGCTGCAGAGGGTGCAAAGGTCATTCTCATTTCCCGCAATCCCGGCTCCTGCGGCAGCGCAGCAGATGCCATCAATGCGGAGTTCCCGGAAAGTTGCAAGGCTTTCCCCTGTGACGTGGCAGATGCCGCCGCGGTGGACACCTGCATCAAGGAAATCCTGGCAGAATACCCTGCCATCGATATTCTGGTGAACAATGCCGGCATTACCAAGGACGGCCTGCTCATGCGCATGAAGGAAAGCGACTGGGATGCAGTGCTCACCACCAACCTCAAGAGCGTATTCCTCTTTGTAAAGGCCCTGCAGCGTACCCTCATGAAGAGTCCCGCCGGCCGCATCATCAACATCTCCTCCATCGTGGGCCTTACCGGCAACGTAGGCCAGAGCAACTACTCCGCCTCCAAGGCTGGCGTCATCGGCTTCACCAAGTCCATGGCTCAGGAAATCGCCAGTCGCAAGGTGACAGTGAATGCCATTGCCCCCGGCTTCATCGCTACAGATATGACCGATGCCATCCCCGAGAAGGCACGCGAAGCCCTGCTCTCCCGCATTCCGCTGGCAGACCTCGGCAAGCCGGAAGACATCGCCGCAGCCGCTACCTTCCTCGCTTCTGACGACGCCCGCTACATCACTGGCCAGGTGCTCGTAGTAGACGGCGGCATGACGATGTAAGCACCTGCCCACTCTTTCACCATCTCTGCCCGGGAGTACCCCCGCGGCAGAGATTTTTTATACCCGTTTTTCGCGCAGCATTCTGAAAACAAACGCAAGCGTAGCAATTTTGGGTGACAAGAGATACGACCTCAACGCCTCAACTACGCCAAACAACATCAACGGGATGCCCGCCGGCATCCTGCTATGAGCCCAGGCAATTTTACACGCCTCAAGCACGCCGCAGAACACCTGCGTACGCCACTGCACAGAGGAGAGCCCCGGAGGGCTGACTGGCACCTGCGCAAACAACCTCCTGCGGCCGCGAATCATAGCCTTGTACCGCTCCGGCGAAAACCGGCCAGTGGCACATTGCCCAAGGCAGGAATCCTGCCGGTGACAGTAATGATACAGCCCCTCGTTGATATAATACGCAGTCCGACTGTGCATGAGGTACTGCAAATCAAATATATAGTCCTCGCCTATCTGGATTGTTTCATCAAATCTCAAGCCGGCCTGTTCAATAATCGACCGCCTGTACATTTTCATGCAGGAATACGGCAAGCGCCTGGCAACCGTCATGGGCGTTAACTCCTGGCATCCCTCCAGACTCCTGTCGACACGAGTGGGACCATGGTATGTCTGCGGAACATCATTTTCATCGCAATCCCAATAACCGCTCACAGAAAAATCAGCACCAGTCCGAACTAACGCATTCACCATCAACTCCGCCATATTAAGCTCCACCGTATCATCCGGATCCACAAAAGCTACATACCGCCCCGATGCTCGCCGGAGACCTTCATTGCGAGCACTGGAAACTCCTCCATTTTTCTGATGCACAACAATCAGCCGGCACTCGCGCTCTGCATAGGCATCCAGAATTGCAGGCGAGGAGTCAGTCGACCCATCATCAACACAGATAATCTCTATATTCCGATACGATTGACCGGCAAGCGAATTCAGACATCGCTCCAGATATTGCGCCACATTATAAACTGGTACTATAATGCTTACCATTTCCACCTGACTGTAGGATGTTCGATGATAAATCGGGTACGCTCCGGCGTGTCGCCCAGATAGGCATCATAACTACGGGGGGCAGGCAGAAATAAATTGACAATGCGACGCTTGAAGTTTACCCACCGATATACGAAACCATTCACCCACCTCAAAACAGCAGGAGCTTCAGATTTCAGCTCAAGCCATTCCTTATGCGCCGTATCTGTCCAAGCTAAATTTTGTCCAGTTCGCACAAAAATGGAGGTCACCACAGGTATAGTCTCAAAACGAACCTTCCGCCAAACCAATTCCCTATAAAACACAAGATCCCCTATACAACGCCAGCGGCAATCAAATCGCGGTTTTAATTCACGAAACCGGGATGCTCTGTAAAATGATGAATTAGTAATACAGGCACAATTCAACCACGATGAAAGAGCTCCAGGAATAACCGGTCTACGGTGACACAGATATTCACATTCCGGGCCGGTAACCAAGTAGGTACCAAGCAACACATCCGCATCCTTTCGTATCCTCATCCACTCAGCAACAGAAGACAATGCATGCAGCAAATACTGTTCATCGCTGTTGATATGCGCCGTTATATCAGCATCACCAGGCATAAGCCCCCACGCGGCATTTATAGCATCATACATACCCGCATCCTTACAGCTCTCATATGTAAAACGATACCCTGGTATAGCGGAACTCTGGCTACTCCACTGTGCTAACCATTCCACCGTGCCGTCCGATGAGTTTCCATCCTGCACGTGATGATGAATCTCAATCTCCCCCTCCACCTGGTCAGCAACAGATCGCACACACCGTGGCAACCATTTCAGCGAATTATATGTAGGAGTAACTATGTAGAATTTCATATGCCGTACATAGCAATATAATCATATTCCATAACCTGTGTCAACAACGAATCAATTCCCTTGTCATACCCTACTTTATAAGCTATACTTACAGCGGTTAGAATTTAATCCCTCGAGTTCTATGATTACCGTTGTATTATCAGGCCAATTGGGGAACACAATGTTCCAATATGCAGCCATTAAGACTATTGCGCAGGACAAGGGATTAACCTTTCGCTACGCCCGCATACCCACCCCTCTTGTCAATAGCACCGACCCCAGAAGAGGTAGCGAAATAGACACCATTTTCAACATCTCACCCGAGGAAAAAACACATTTCGGCACAGGTACCACATCAACCTATTACGAAAAGCCTGCAAAGCAGCGTGTTCTAAGCAACTACAAGGAGACGCTATACAATGACATCCAGGACGGACAGCTGATATATGGAGTCTTCGCAACACCGACCATCATCGAACATAACCTTGAAAATGTTCGCCAGTGGTTTACGTTTCCTTCTGAATCAATCACTCGAGCAGAGCAATTTCTGGACAAGAACAGAAAAGGCAAAATTACCTGCACGGTTCACTTTCGCGTAGGTGACGACTACTTTGCATTAGGGTACCGGTTACATAAATCATATTGGTACAAGGCCGCAAAAAAAGTACTGGAGCAGTACCCAGATACTCAATTTATATGTCTATACGACAAGAAAAGGCGATTCATTGAAGACTTCATACAGGAGTTCAACGCACTTGAATACCACTCCTCTCTCGTTGACGATATGGCAATGATGACAGTAACAGATGCTAACATCGTATGTAACAGCACTTTCTCCATCATGGGTGCCATACTGAATCCTAAAGCAAGGCTGGGAGTCTGCCCTTCCATATATCCTCCTGCATCAGCCGATATGGCGCCCAATACATACTCAGATCATTGGATACGGATTGAAGACTCCAAACAAGATATTTTTTCTGCCGCAGCATTAGCAACAAGAAACATGGTA
The DNA here is from genome assembly GCA_045631705.1 of Akkermansia sp. Classification (GTDB taxonomy): domain Bacteria; phylum Verrucomicrobiota; class Verrucomicrobiia; order Verrucomicrobiales; family Akkermansiaceae; genus Akkermansia. Next base: position 30,328 of record JAZQVE010000103.1, read on the forward strand.
AAAGCCATACTGCGTTGGCTTCATATCCGGCGATAATAGACATTTTTTCACATACCATCCCTGGAGCCATCGATAATCTGCTAATTTCACACTCCACATAATGATTCACGTAATAACAAAAGGAGGATTGGGAAATCAAATGTTCGAATATGCATTTGCCTTGCAAATGCAGCGGATATGTGGAGAACAACCCATCTGCATTAACGCGCTGTACCACCAATTGAGTTCGGATAACAGAAAGCCGGCTCTACATCACTTCCAACTCAGCACAGCAACAACCCAATTATCTCTATTTAATTCGGCGTTATATCTTTTCCGCCTTTTTTTCGGCATGGCCCGCACGTGCGGAGTCCGCAATTTCCTTAATATTCTCCGAAAAAAACTATTCACCTCAGACGAAGAGCAATCCTTACTTCGAAAGGCCGGAATATACTGCACAACTGGTATATTCACCTACCCAGATATCACTCCCTGCGAAGGAAACATTAAGCATGCCTATGGCAATTTTCAGAACAAAAAGGTCATTCACGGCATCGAAGCTCAATTAAGAACTCACTTCACAGTAAAAACACCGCCATCTACGGAAAATAAAAATCAGCTTCGACAAATCCAGCAGGACAACGCAGTATGCGTCCACATACGCAGAGGAGACTACCTTCTTCCTCAATACAAGCAACTGCAGGTATGTGATGAGACGTACTACCGCACTGCCATGGAACAAGCCAGAAAGGCTTTGACGAATCCAGTATTCTACGTTTTCTCCACAGGTCACGAAGACCTGGAATGGGTTCGACAGAACTACAGGCTCGGAGAAAATGTCCATTACGTAGATCTTGATAACCCCGACTACGAGGAACTCCGCCTGATGACTCATTGCAAGCATTTCATTATATCCAACAGCACGTTCAGCTGGTGGGCTGCAGTCCTCAGTGATTCAGCACAAGATAAACAAGTATGGTGCCCGGCCACCTGGCTTAAAGGGGCTGACATCTCCATGGCTCTGGACTCGTGGCGTCTCATATAACATTCATCATGAACCTCCTACTTTCCTCCTATTCCTTTGGAGCTGGCCGCGGCAGCGAAGCTGGCGTAGGCTGGAATGTAGCCCGGGGAATGGCTCTCCGAGGGCACAAGGTGACGGTAATTACCACCCGCGAATTCAGCAGCAGCAACAAGGATTCCATTGAAAAGGAAAAGCTGAATATCAGACTGGTGGAAGAGGATTGCGGAGTTACGCATTACCCCAGCGCTGCATCCTACAGGAAATGGCAGCGCAATGTGGGGCGCATCATCCGCCGCGAAACATCAGCTCAGCACTACGACCTCATTCACCACGTCACCTTTAATCAATATCGGGATATTCACGATGTATTCTCAGCAGATATTCCCTATCTGATTGGCCCCGTAGGCGGAGCAGAGCTCATCCCTGGCCCCCTGTTCACCTATGGTGATATGCCCCTGCGCATGCGTATCAAGGAACGTCTGCGTTATTTCCCATTGGATGCCCTGCCGCTGATTACCAACTGCCGGGCACACAAGGCGCCTGGTATCGTGCTGGCAAGCAACATCTCCACCGCTGAACGCCTGCGCAGACTCCCGATGCACCCCATCGTCTGCCCCGCGATTGCCATTCACCAGCAGGAAATCATAGAGGCCCCCACCACTACGCCAAAGGACTCCTATATTCTTTTTGACGGTGGTCTGGCCAGGCCACAAAAAGGCACCTGGCTGGCCCTGCGAGCCTTGTCCAGGCTCTGGCACAGCGGGCATCAGGTTCCCATCCGCATGGTCGGCATCAAACCGGCAGACAAGGAAATTATTCTCCGCTACGCCCGACAAATCAATCTGCCAGCACAGGCTCTGCAGCTGGAAGAACAGGTCAGCCGTGCCACCATGCTGCAGTACATGCAGGGTGCGGCCGTCATGTTCTCCTGTGTTTACCGGGATAGCGGCAGCATGGCTCTATTAGAAGCCCTCGCCCAGGGCAGCCGCATCGTCTGCCTCGATATCCCCAGCCAGAAATGGCTTCCTGCCGAGTTCTGTCACAAGGTTGCAGTTGAAGACACCTCGGAAGCCATGGAAACAGCTCTGGCACGCGCGATGCGACATGAGCTGACAGATTCTCCCCGCAGCCCGGAATGGCACGCAGAGCGCGCCCTGTGGCTCAGAACACACATGACGTGGGAAGCCAGAATCAGCACTCTGGAATCATACTACAAACAGTTACTCACATGAGCACCACACACACCTTCTGGAACCTGCTCGACGGCATTTGCGTTATTAATCTCGACCACCGGACCGACAGGTGGCAGGAAATCAGTGAGCAACTTACCCACGTTCCGTCTGAAAAGATACACCGCATCAGCGCAGTGTGGGGAAAGAAGCTGAGTTCCTACGGCCATGGCCGCTATTTCCAGGGATGCAATGAGGAAGAAAGCCTGTTCTGGGCAGGCCGAGCTGGCTGCCTGCTCTCACACCGCCGTTGCATTGAATATGCCTGTAAAAAACAATGGGAAAGAGTCCTCATTCTGGAAGACGATGCAGATTTTCATGACTCACTGACCGGAGAAATAGGACAGATGCTGGCACAGAGCATCGCCACAGAAAAATGGGATATTCTATACCTGGGCGCTACCCCCTATTATCCTATGGCAGCCCCTCTCAACAAGGTGAACAGCCCCAGGGGAGAGGTCACACTGGCGCGCATCATGGGCCCACTCTGCACTCATGCCATGCTTATCCACAAGCAGGCCTATGAGGAACTCCTGCGCCTGCTGCCAACAGAAGAAACGGTATGGTCGTGGCTGGCTACGCACCTTTCCTATGATTCATGGCACGCCAATGAATATGGCCGCACGTCCAGACACACCATCCTGGGATGTTACCCGAATCTCTGTTCTCAGAGTCTCTCCTACTCCGATATCGAGCATCACCAGATTCAGCACGGCATGGGCGCCCTGGGTAATGCACCCTACCCCGTCACCTATGTAGACGCAGCCACCTTTGCAGCCCAGTTCCGCAAGCCGAAGTTCATTTGCAAGAAATGGATGAAACTGGCAGCCCACGCGGCCCTCGGCGTCTATTACCATTTCTGCGGGTACCGCAAGTTCTCAGTATCCATCGAGAGCGCCGGGTACCTGGGTGCCATCAAGGCAGCGCTGCAGGTGCTGCGCCAGCGGCGATAAGACAGCCGCCACCTTCTTGCTTGCATCGGCACTGCTCAACAGAAAACCGCCGGGATGACGAACATCCCGGCGGTTTCCTTATAAGACGCTAATGGTACAAATGACCAGCTATCAGGCGAACACACCCACAGCCTCAGCGGCGCAGGCAATCATGTAGTCGCGGTTAAGCTTGGCGATGTTATCCACAGAGATACCCTTCGGGCAAGCGGCTTCGCACTCGTACTGGTTGGTGCAGTTACCGAAACCAAGAGCATCCATCTGGCGCACCATGGCAAGAACGCGCTTGTTCTTCTCCGGCTGGCCCTGGGGCAGCAGGTTCAGGTGAGCAGCCTTGGCAGAGGTGAAGAGCATGGCGGAGCTGTTCTTGCAGCTTGCCACACAGGCACCGCAGCCTACGCATGCAGCGGCGTCGAAAGCGGCATCAGCCGTCTTCTTGCGCACGGGCATATTGTTGGCGTTCGGAGCAGAACCGGTGCGAATGTCCACGAAACCACCGGCAGCAATGATGTTGTCCAGAGCGGTGCGGTCCACCATGAGGTCGCGCAGCAGCGGGAAGGCCTGGGCGCGGAAGGGTTCAATCCAGATGGTGTCACCATCCTTGAACTGGCGCATGTGCAGCTGGCAGGTGGTCACCTTCTTGCCGCCGTGCGGCACACCGTTGATGGTGAGGGAGCACATACCGCAGATACCTTCGCGGCAGTCGTGGTCGAACACGATGGGTTCCTTGCCCTCGTGCACGAGTTCCTCGTTCACGATG
>JAZQVE010000104.1:0-6270 GCA_045631705.1 Akkermansia sp.
ATCCATTTGGAGTGCTTTTCGAGCAGGCTGTGCAGCAGCATGGCTGTCAATGGCCGCTGCTGCAGCCTTTCGGCTGCGGGGACTGAAGCATCAAAACGCTTCACGAACTCATCCTCCAGAGGTCGCCAGTGCGAGACCGGACAGATGGGTTCTATGGCGCTCAGCGCGTGTTCGACCGCTGCCAGGTCCGCCTTATCCTGCTCGTTGAGCGTGCTGTGCAACTGCTCATCGGTGGCAGATGTGCCGGTGATGGTCAGGTAGAGTTTCACGCTGCCGCAGCATCCGTTAGCCAGAGTAGCTTGGATATCGGCATTGTAGGCGGCAATGGGCAGGCTGCTGATGGCTTTTGCCAGCTGCCCCTTCTTGTACAGGCTGCTTACGTTCAGTCCGGCTTCTGTCAGTCGGGCTGCGGCTTCACTTACCTCTTTTTCAGCCCGGATGACAGCGGAAACGGCTGGAGCCGCGGCATCGGCCCCGGCGGTGTCGGAAATTCCCTTCAATGCGGTGCGTGCCGTGTTCATGGCTTCTCCCAGGGTAGAAACCGGACGGTGGAAATTTTCGACAAGTACCCGTTGCTCCGGGGTGAGCTCTTCCTCTGCCCATGAAGTGAGGCAGAGAAGCGATGCTCCTAACAAAAGGCTGGCGCAGATGTTGCGGGCGGCATTCATATACAGGGTAGACGCTTCTGCCAGGCTCATTTATTGAGTTAAAATGAGAAAATTTATTCCGGGGGCATATTTCTGTCACTGATGCGGTATTCTGCCCTTGCTATACAACAATCATACCGCCCTGTGGTGGGCGGTATGATGGGAAAAAGTGCGTTGTAAAGCGTCCGATTAACCCTTGAGCGCATCCACGCAGATGGCAGACCAGGTTTCGAGCCGTTCGTAGAGCGGGCCGGCCAGTTCATCCAGTGTGCGGAAGGCGAGGTCAGCCAGGGCCTTTTCGTTGGGCGCTACCTGGTCATCCTCCAGCTCGAAGCGGTGCACAAAGCCGAGGTGAACTGAACCTACTTCGTTGGTGTCATCGTTGATGATGGCGAAGAGTTCCTGCGTGGCGCCGCCGGAGAAGGTGATTTCCTCGCGGATTTCGCGTTCCATGCCGGCCAGGTAGGTGGAGATGGAATCGGTGAGGCCGTCGATGGGGTTGATATGGCCGCCGATGCCGAGGGACATCTTGTTGTGCAGGCGGGATTCGCCGCCCTTGGAGGTGCGGGCATAGGCCAGGATGCGGCCCTGGTGGCAGAAGATGGCGTAGGTGATGAGCTGCTTGAACTCGGGGCTCTGCTCGGCCAGTTCGCGGTCCATGTAGCGGGCCACGCCCGGCTGCAGGAAGGCAGTCAGGTAGTCCTGCGGGTTAAGCTTGACACCATTGAATGCGCCTACGGCCTCAAAGGCTTCGCGCGGAACGACCAGCACCTGTTCTCCATTGTAGCGTGACATGGCGGTATCCTAACACACATGCCGCGGCATGGGAAGTGCAGAGTCGCTATGCTGTCGCAATGGGGGCTTATTTCTGCTTTTTCTTCTTCTTGCCCTTCTTTTTTGGGGTGGATTTGGAGACAAAACCGGGGCCGCTGCATTTATCCGGGGTGCTGTCGATGGTTTCGCCAGTGGTGCTGTACATGGTGTAGCGCTTGCCATCCCAGGAAACGGCCATGACCGTGGTGGCGCCTTCCGGCAGGATGACATCGGTCGAAGCGTTATCCTTCTGGTTCAGGCCGCGCAGGCAGATGCGGATGAGTTTCTTATCTTCGTTATACACCTCGAAGGCCACGGCATTCTCCCACTGGTTGGCCGGCACGGTGAAATGGCGCACCGGTTTTTCGACCAGCTGCGGCTTGAACTGCGGGCTGGGGTTGATGGGCAGTCGGTCCTTGTAGATTCCCACGCTGTTGGTGGTGATGTAGAAGATGACGGGAGAATCCGGTTTGGAATACTGCTCTGCGTGTTCGATGGCGCTGCGGCACATGTCCTCGGTGATGGTGACCCAGCGCGAGGAGTAGTCATTGACGTAGCGGTTCATGACGGCCAGCATGCCGGTCTGCAGGAAATAGTCAGAGAAATCGAGCTTGGCGGAATCGCAGCAGCGGTCGAGATAGGCCATGCGGATTTTGCCTGTGCCCCACTGGCTCTCATCCGTATCGCGCACGTTCTTGAAGATGCGGGGGTAGAAGAGTTCGTTGCCGCGGGCTACTGTGTTGTACAGGTACATCTGCCACATGGGGCAGAGGATGACGAAGCAGTCGCCGCAGCGTTCGCCGGGCTCGCGGCTGCCGTCATCCGGGCCTTTCTGGAATTGCCACAGTTCCTTGTTTACCAGGGCGCTGTTCACGAACCAGTCGAACCTGCCGCCGCGCACGTGCATGCCTTCCATGGTGTGGCAGCCTTCGTGTTCCAGACGCACCTCGTCGGGGTTGAAGTCATAATTCACGCACATGGAGAACAGGTTCACGGTGGTTTCCTGCGTGCCGGCCCACATCATGCCGGGACGGGTCTGGTTCACGTGGCCGAATTCATGGGCTGTTCCCCAGGCTCCGCTGCGGCGGGCCTCGTCTACATCGACCAGACCGGGAGTGGCGGTGATGACATAGGCACCGCCCAGGCCGTCTGCATGCATGTAGCGGTTGGTATCCCACATGGAGCGGCCCATGATGTGATTGCCGGGGTGAATGCCCTCCCATTCCCAGCCGAGAAGCTGCTGCTCAATCATGATTTCGCGGTCATACAGGGCCACGAGCTCCGGGCCCTTTTCCGGGCAGCGCTCACGCAGGGCTTTCAGGTCGAACACCCACTGGCAGCGCTCGCCCATGATGTCCAGGAAGTCGCTTTTTGCATTGGCCAGCATGGATTTCCACACCTCAGCGCTGTCGTGGTTGGTGAATACGCCATTGATGCGGCCACCTTTAATCTGCACGGTGATGGCAGGGGCGGTGGCGGGCTCGTTATCGCGGTAATTGATGTAGGCATGGCCGAAATGACCTGCTGTAAAGGTATTTTCACCCACTTTGAGTTCGTGGCGGGTTTCGGCGCCCGGGTGGCGGAAATCGCGGAGGATGAGTTCGACCTTGCTGCGCGGGGTGCCCTGTATGTGAATGCTGATGGTATCCCCCTTCTCGTAGGCGATGCCGGTCGGGTTCTCGAAGGTGGAGTAACTGGCAATCTTGAGCCGCTTAGCCATTTCTCCCACGGGGAGGTAGGCCCGGAACTCACGCACGCGGTAATTTGATTCCTGTTTGCGGGGATTGCTGTTGAGTTTCGAGAAATCTGTATACTTGGGGAGGGGATGCCTGGCCAGTTCTGCGCTGTCGGCTCCCCAGGCGGCTGCCGGAGTTTTTGCCTGGCAGACAGGCAGCAGCCAGAGTGCCGCCATCAGGAGAGAAAGTGATGTATGAAGTTTCATAAAAGGGGGATGGGGATTAAAGAAGGTGGCGTACGGATTCGGCGGCGGCTTCCCTGGCGGTCTTGCCGTTTTTGTCGCGGGCGTTTTTATCGGCCCCGGCCTTGAGCAGCACGTCGATGCATTCGGCCTTGCCGGCAATGGCGGCATGAACGAGCGGCAAATCACCGTTCTTATTGTCGCTCAGGTCAATGCCTGCATCGATGAAAAGCTGGACCACATCGGCAAAGTTGCGGTCAATGGCCAGGTTGATGGGGGTGCCGTTGAAGCCGCCGGACGGGCTGTAGTTGATATCCTTGTACGCCGGGAGCAGGGCTTTGATGCTTTCATGCTTCCGTTCCCACACGGCATCGTGCAGGGCTACAGCCTGGTTGCCAGCACGGAGCATCGGATCTGCTCCGCCATCCAGCAGGGCTTTGATGATATCTGCGTTATTCCGGAGTATTGCCTTGTGCAGCACGGCTCGGGAATCTGTCGACATGAAGTTCGGGTTTGCCCCGGCCTTGATGAGTCTGGTCACGGTTTCGGCATCACCATGAGCGCATACCAGCATGAGCAGGGAGAGCTTGTTCTCGCCATCCAGCATGTTGGGGTTGAAACCTTTTGATTTCATCTTCTTGTGAAGGGAATCGAGGTTTCCGGCTATAATCTGTTCACACATCTTCAGCTCTTCCTGGCGGGCGCTGATGGCCTTCTCTATCTGCTTACGTGCTTTCTCGGAGCTGGTCAGCTGGTCGGCAGTCTTGCCGTCGCTTGTCTTCACCGTGGCATCGGCACCTGCCTTCAGCAGGAGCTTGACGCATTTCGCCGAGTTGGCTCTGGCTGCCAGGTGCAGGGCTGTGTTGCCGTTTTCGTCCTTCTGGTTGACATCCCGCCCCTCTTTGATGCGGGCTGAGAGTATATCGTCATTGCCTGCTTCCGCCGCTTCCAGTACGGAGTAGATGCCGTTGCTCCGGTAAATGAGGTCTGGCAGGGGATTCTTTGCTTCTGTGCCGTAGCCGGCGTATCCGAGCATACTGAGCGATAATATGATGAAATTCCGTGTTTTCATGGATTGGAAAATTCTATCGTGTAGTATAGTCTCTGCTCTATGTCTTGAAAAGAAAAAAATGTTATTTCCTTCTGTATTTAGCGCCGGAATGTAAAAAAAATCCCGCGCCCGGGTGATGGGGCGCGGGATGCGGGAAATAGTTCTTTGCTGCTTTTACTTGATGCGGAGCTTGGAGTTGTCGCCCTTGCGGCCGCCGAGGCTGAGTCCCTCGCTGTTGCGGAGTCGGGCAGCACGCTGTTCCAGCTTGCGGCGCTCATTGCTGCGGCTGATGGCACCGATGATGGTGATGAGTACCACCAGACCCACGGCGATAAGAATCCAGTGGATGGGTTTGAGACCGTCCAGCCCCATCTTGGCAAGGAAGTTGCTGGCATCGCTGCTGCGGTCACCCTTCTTCTTCACCGTCTTGATGGGCTTCACCTTCACGGGGGCCTTGACTACCACGCCGGTCTCCTCGGGGGTCTCCTCCACTACTTCTTCTACAGATTCGGTGATTTCCTCGTCAGTTTCCGGTTCGCCTTCAACTTCCTCAGGCTCGTCAATGATGACAGGCTTGGGCTTGTTCTTTTCCTGCTTGGCCTTGTCGGTCTTATTGGGGGTGTAAAGGCGGGTTTCCTCGTCCTCCAGCAGGGTTTTGACGGCACTGCCGCTCAGGGAGCTGCCCATGGCGGAGGTGCCGGAAGTGGTGCTGCCTTCGGACAGGTGGCGGCGGTTTTCCTTCGGAACCTTGGGGTAGAAGGTGAGACGCAGGCACTTGTTGGAGCCGGAAAGCTCCTGGAACATGTAGCCGCTGTCGAACTTCATGGCACGGGAGCGGTCCATGTAGTACTTGGCGGCCTTGTTGGCATCGAACTTGCGCCACGCGGCGTTGTCGAACTTGCCGATGTCGGCGGCATCGCGGTCAGCATCCTCCAGCGCTACCGGCACGCGGTAATCCACTACGATGCAGATGAGTTTACCTGTTTTTCCTTCGAAGTCAATTGTGAGCTTACGGTTGTCGTCCAGGTTCCAGATACGGCGGACGCTGAGATCGCTCAGCACTCGGTAAGCATAGTCCTTTGTCAGGTTTTCGTCCGCTTCAGTGCGGGTGATGGTAGGCGAGAGATCACTCAACTGAATAGCCTTGGCTGCCGGTGCCAGCATGGCCAGACATGTCAGTGCGCAGAGAAAGAACTTTTTCATACCGCCACATATTAGCAGTTTGTTTCTGTGCTTACAAGCCTATTGTGTGCAACGGGGTACAAAACACGCGCTTTCGCGGGCGCAAACGGGCGCGTACGACGTGTGTGCCGTCTCTCTTTCTCTTTTTTTGAAAAAAATGAAAAAAGAATTCTTTTTTCCGGATTTTGGGGTTGACATCTGTGTAAATCGGAGTAGAATGCCGCAGCCGGTTTTCACATCCGGCAGGGAAACAGAAAGGAAAGAAGAAAAATGATGAAGACTATCGCTATTGTACTCGGCCTGACCGCCCTTACCGCTGTTGGTAACACTCTGCCTCCTACTCCGGAGAATACGCTGCCGCCGACCCCTGAGTGCGGTATCTGAACCTCATAGGTGGTACACTTCCTCCCCTTTACTGCCGGGGAGGAATCTGGAAGGAATTTCCAGTTTGCTTCGGAAGCTTCCGCTCGCAAGAGTCGGAAGGCTTTTTTTTGCAGTGGATGCAGGTGCCGGACTGTGTTGACACGCTGCAAGGTGCATAATGCTTGACAATCGCGCCTACGCGCGTATAGTTTCCCGCGAACTTATGAAAAATCAGATTGCTAGCGTACAAGCAGAAGCCCTGGCCCGCATTGCCGGCATTGCCGACATGAAGGCTC
>JAZQVE010000105.1:0-1891 GCA_045631705.1 Akkermansia sp.
CGGGCATTTCTTCCCCTGTTCCCGCATGGTGGGGGTGGGGGATGACCCGCAGATTACCTTCGGCAATGTATACCGCGGCATTGACCGCGCCCGGCAGGCCTGGTTCATTGCCACGCGCGGTAACGCCACGCCGGAATGCCGCCTTTGCGTGCTGCGCCACCGCTGCCTGAATACCTGTGGCTGCACCAACTATGCCGGCACGGGGAGTATCAACCGGGTGTCGCCCTTCCTGTGTAATCTTGAGCAGAAATTGATTGACGTAGCGGATTCCCTGGCAGAGACGCTGTATCAGGAGACTAATCCGGCTTTCATGCAGCGTTTTTACCGTGTAGAATAAACCGCGCGCCGGAAGTTGTTCCCGGTGCGCGGTTCAAGGTATTCAGGAATGAGTATCCTTACCTCTTGCGGATAATGAACTTGCCACGGGTGTCGCGGGTGTCATCGGGGGTGTCGAAGGTAAGGAAGATGCGGGGATCCTTGAGTTCCTTCTCTGCTGTTACATAGTAGCTTGCAGGGGAGGTGAGGGTAATGCCGCGGGTATCTTCGCTGATAAGGGTATCTCCATCGTACAACGCCACACGGGTGACACGGGCATGGTTGCGGCCGCCGGAGGGCTCAAAGCGCAATTCGTATTTGCCGGCGGGGCCAATGGGAAGCTTGCCGAGCAGCTCGGTGGGCACGCCCTGCATGGGCAGGCTCTGGGGAGACCAGCCACGCACAAACTGCAGGCCTGTAGCCCAGTCGCGAATGACGATATCGGCAGACTGGCCTAGCACAGAGGTGGGGTCGAGCTGCTTCATCTGGAGGGCGTATTTGCGGATGAGATCGGAACCGCCTGTGCCGACGCGGCGGCGGATGGTGCCGATGGTGAAGGCGCAGGCGTTCTGCTTCTGCTGCACGGTGTGCAGCGGGTTGGCGATGGCCTTGTCCATTTCCACCAGGATGTCGGCGAGCTTCATGTCCTTCACCTTGTCACCCAGCGGGTTGTTGTGGAAATTGAGAGCAGCGAGGCAGCCGGACTTGTCCTCGGGGTCGGCTTCCTTGATAAGCTGCTGCACGCGGTCGGGGCGCTCCAGATTCTCGACGCGGCAGGCCTGCAGGAGCAGGTGGGCGCGGTCCTCGCCTTTGGTTTCATCGGCCGCCGCCAGAATCTGCAGCTGCTTCTGCAGCCCGGCTTTGCGGCGGGAGATGGTGAGGGCAATGCGAGCGGCATCAGGGTAGACCATGGCGGGACCGCTAATCCAGGAATAGATGCGGCCTGTCTTGTCGTACATGACCACAGCGGGGAAGGCGTGCTTGCTGTGCACATGAGGCAGTGCAAGCTTGCCCATGGTTTTCTCCAGGGCTGCTTTCTGGGCGTCATCCAGGCTTTCGGGCAGCGGTACCAGCATCATGACAGACTTGCCGGCGGCTTTTGCGATTTCGGGAGCGTTGTACAGTGCAGTAGTCTGCTCTTTGGCGCGCTTGTCCCAGCCATCGCCATAGATGAAGAGGATATAGCCTTCATCGTTCGCATGAAGGATAGCCTGCTCATAGGTGGCTACTTTGGTGGCAGCCTGTACCGGCATCAGAGTGGCGGCGGCCAGGCACATCAGTAAGGAAAATGCAAGTTTCATGTTATTGCAGAATGTGAGGTGAATCAGGCTGCGGGAGTGCCGTATACGAAGAGTCCATCAATGTGGAAGACTTCCTGCGTGTCGGGGCGGATGACGCGCACATACAGGGCCTTGGGCTGCTCGGCCTGCAGGTCCACGCGGGTGATGCGCTGTTTGCAGGGGCCGGTCATCTGGCCTGCGTTGTGCCAGTCGTCGTCCTTGCCGGTTTCAGATACCTGAATCTGGAGGTTGTTGAGGCGGTGCCAGTTGGCGCCATTGCTGTGGGCCACGATGAC
>JAZQVE010000106.1:0-32418 GCA_045631705.1 Akkermansia sp.
GGCAGAGATGGGCAAGAGCTACGGCTGCGACCTGACCCGCCCCGCCACCAACTCCCGCGAGGCCGTGCAGTGGACCTACCTCGGCTACCTGGCCGCAGTGAAGGAGCAGAACGGCGCCGCTATGTCCCTGGGCCGGGTTTCCACCTTCCTCGACATCTACTTCGAGCGCGACCTGGCCGCCGGTACCATCACGGAATCCGAAATCCAGGAACTCATGGACCAGTTCGTGATGAAGCTGCGCATGGTGCGTTTCATCCGCACCCCCGAGTACAACAGTCTGTTCTCCGGCGACCCCACCTGGGTAACCGAATCCATCGGTGGTATGGGCGAAGACGGCCGCACCCTGGTGACCCGCAGCTCCTTCCGCATGCTGCAGACCCTGTACAACCTGGGACCGGCTCCCGAGCCGAACCTGACCGTGCTGTGGTCCACCTCCCTGCCCGAAGGCTTCAAGAAGTACTGCGCCAAGGTTTCCATCGAGACCTCCTCTGTGCAGTATGAGAACGACGACCTGATGCGCCCGTACTGGGGTGACGACTACGGCATCGCCTGCTGTGTGTCCGCTATGCGCATCGGCAAGCAGATGCAGTTCTTCGGCGCCCGCGCCAACCTGGCCAAGGCTCTGCTCTATGCCCTGAACGGCGGTATGGACGAAGTGAAGGGCAAGCAGGTGACCCCGCCCGCCCCGCGCTACGAGGGTGAATACCTCGAGTACGACAAGGTGATGGAGCTGTTCGACAACATGCAGGATTGGCTCGCCAAGACCTACATCGATGCCTTGAACATCATCCACTACATGCACGACAAGTACTGCTACGAGCGCATCGAGATGGCTCTGCACGACCCGGAGATTCTCCGCACCATGGCTGCCGGTATCGCCGGTCTCTCCGTGGCTGCCGACTCCCTGTCCGCCATCAAGTATGCCAAGGTCAAGTGCATCCGCAACGAAGAAGGCCTCATCGTCGACTTCGAGACCGAGGGCGAGTTCCCCTGCTACGGCAACAACGATCCCCGCGTGGACGAAATCGCCGAGGCGCTGGTGACCAACTTCATGAACAAGCTGCGTAAGCTGCACACCTATCGCGACTCCATGCCCACCCAGTCTGTGCTTACCATCACCTCCAACGTGGTGTACGGTAAGAAGACCGGCAACACGCCCGACGGCCGCCGCGCCGGCGAGCCCTTTGCCCCGGGTGCCAACCCCATGCACGGCCGCGACAAGAACGGCGCAGTGGCTTCCATGCTCTCCGTGGCCAAGCTCAACTACGACGACAGCCAGGACGGCATCTCCTACACCTTCTCCATCGTGCCCGGCGCCCTGGGCAAGGACGAGGAGGAGCGCGAGACCAAGCTCGTTTCCCTGCTGGACGCCTACTTCGCCGCCACCGGTCACCACATCAACGTGAACGTGCTGGAGCGCGAGACCCTCATGGATGCCATGGAGCACCCGGAGAAGTATCCCCAGCTCACCATCCGTGTGTCCGGCTACGCTGTGAACTTCATCAAGCTCACCCCCGAGCAGCAGCGTGAAGTAATCAGCCGTACCTTCCACACCCGCTAAAAGCTGGTACAGCACAAATACCTTCCAGGCTGCCACCAACCACAAGTTGATGACAGCTTGTTTTTGCCAAAATGTGGCTGTTTCCTTGAAAAACAGCTTTTTCGTGATACAATAGCAACATCGCCCATGAATACTCCCGAAATTAAATTTCTCGGCTGGGATGAGCCAGCCATCAAACTCGTTGCAGAAAAACTTCTCGAAGGTCTGAACACCCCGCAGACTGCCGCCCAGTACCGCCGCGCCACCGTAGTGGTGCCCACTGCAGGTAGTGGTCAGAGACTGCGTGAATATATGACCGAGCTTTCCATGCAAAAGTATGGCAAGTCCCTTCTGATGCCTAGAATTGCACTGGCGGGCAACCTCATTCCCTCCGAATATCCGGGAGTTGCAACCGAAATGGAAACCCTTTCGGCATGGCTGCAGGTACTCTCTGCGGAAGATGCAGACCCGGTGGCACAGTACGCCCCGCTCATTCCCAGACGCCCGGACACACACCGCGAGCGCTGGGCCGTAGGCGTGGCCCACAAGCTCATGGACCTGCGAATCCGGCTTGCACAGGAAGAGGTGACACTGGATGCCGTCAGCCACCAGCTTGGCAAACGCAAGGCCGCATACCAGGCAGAAGCAGACCAGATGCCGGAAGATGCAAACATAGTCCGAGCCGGGCTGCTGGCACGCAGGGAGGTTGCTGCCAAAGAACAGGTACGCTGGAGCAAACTGCAATCACTCTTCGACCGGGTGGATGCCCTGCTCCCCTCCGGAAACCCCATCGAAAAGGCACAGGAAGATTTCGTTAAAAAAGCCACCTGGCCAAAGCAATGCCGGCTGCTCATCATGGCCTGTGTACCGGAGTTCTCACCTCAGATTAAAACACTGCTGAGCAACCTGCATGGCAAGGATGGCGGCAGAGTGGAAATCTGGGTGCATGCGCCAGGTTCCGAGGCTTATAAGTTTGACGACTTCGGGCTTCCGAAAGAAGCAGACTGGGGCAACCGAGAGATTGAGATTCCAGATGCTCTGGTCTATGCCGATGCAGACCGCAATGTGGTGGACAATGCCGCATCCACCATTCATCTGGTCACAGATGCAGAAGCCATGGCAGAGGAAGCCCTGCGGCTGGCAGGGGGGAAGGATTCACGAGGAGTTGTTCTCGCAGTGGGCGATTCCGAGTTCTCGCCCGCCATCATCAACGCCTTTACCGCCGCCTCTCCAGCCTGGAAGCTCAACCTGCCCGAAGGCCGCAATCCCATGACCACAGACCTGGGGCGACTTCCCGGCCAGCTGGCAGATGCCTGCGATGCCCGGGAAAACCTGCCCCTGTGGGATACAAAACAGCAAGGCGTACGCAACAACGATATCCGTGGGCTCGATACCTTCATCGCCCTGCTCACCAACACGGCTCTGCAGCAGGCTATCGCAAAAGCCCCCGATGCCCTCATCGGCATGCAGGAGCACGTTGAAAAAATCCGCATGCTCCTGCTTCCCGGCAGTGAAGATGCCCTGTTAAGCATGCTGCAGACCACGCCGCAGGTGGATGACAGTTATAAATCAATCGAAAAACTCAAAGGCCGACAGCAACAGGCATACTACGACTACGCTGTGCAGGTTCACAAGCTCATCGATTGCCTCTGCACTCGCAAGCTGGCAACAACCCTGACAAAGATGGCAGACAAGCTCAAAGAAAGCCACCAGGAAAGCCCGAACCGGAAACTGGCCGCCAGCATTGCCGGGCAGATGCAGACTTGCGCTGAAGCAGCTGCCAACCTACCCTCCCCTCTCTGCACGCTGGAACTCCTCCGCCGCCGAGTAGAAGACGCCGTAAAGGGACCGGTCTTTATCGAGAGAAACCTCACTACGGGAGATCTGCTGGGCTGGCGCGAGCTGGCTTACACCAGCGCTTCCCAGGTTATTCTGGCAGCCATGCACGATGGCTGCATCCCCGAACCTGTGCCGGAGGACGATTTTCTGCCGGAATCGCTCTGCAATGAACTGGGCATACGCCATGAGAAATTTCGCACTGCACGCGATAGTTACCTGCTCACCGCGCTCATCGAAAGCCGGCGTCAATCCGGCCGGGTGGATTTCATTCTGGCGCGGCAGAAGGCGGATGGCTCCATTCTGGCCCCATCAGGCCTGCTCATGCGCTGCGGGGATGAACTACCGCAGCGAGCCCGCGCCCTGTTTGCGGAAAGCAAGACGCCCAAGGTATTGCCCAGGCCTGCAGAATGCCCCTTGCGCCGCGCCACCGGCTGCGGGAAATCCATATCCCCCGGCGAGCTGGAGCATATCAGCCAGATTGCCCCCGGCAAGCAGAATCCCTTTACCCGCTGGTTCCAGAACGATGAGGGGCAGCTGGTTCAGAAAAGCTATTCGCCTTCCTCTCTCGCAGGCTTCCTGCAATGCCCCCTTACCTTCTGGATTAAAAACCTTTTCCACATCGACCTGAGCGACACCTACAAGGAAAACAAAGCCGAGCTGGAAAGCAATGAATACGGTTCGGTCATGCACGCCGTGCTGGATAAGCTGGTTGATCAGTTCTCCAGCCAGGAGAAGCTGCTCACCGCATGCCCGGAAGCGGAACATGATACCCAGGCCGCCGAAAGGCTCATGATGACCACGGCGCGGCAATTGGCAGTTGATGAATGGCAAAGTGTCTACAACAGCACCTCTGCCCGCCAAAGCCAGACACTCCCCATGGAGGTTCAGCTTCAGGCCATTGAACGCACGCTGGCCGAGTTCGTGCGCCAGCACATTAAAGACCTGGCAGAGGGCTGGTGCAATATAGCCAGAGAATATACCTTTAAGTCCACTCTTCCCCTCGCCGATGGCGCAACCGTCAGATTCTCCATGAATGCGGATCGCATCGACCGGCACAAGGATGGACGCTGGCGCATCATCGACTACAAGACCTCCAGCGGTGAGAAAATCCCGCATAAGGTGCATTTCGACCTACTGGATGGTGGTGCAGACTCCCTCTACAGCCGCTTCATGAATGTGCAGGGCTATCAGTTCGGAACAGTCAGCTTTGGCACAAAGCTCTATCGCTGGAACGATGTGCAGCTCCCGCTGTATGCATACGGCCTGCGGCATCCCTCCACAGAGGACCGCGAAAAGCTGCAGCTGGGGGAGGCAGACATGAGCGAAATCATCCCCGACCTGGTGTACTATAATCTGCAGAGCAAGACCGAAAAGCTGAACTGCTATTACCTGGTGCGCGATGGTGCCGTGATTCCCATTACAGCCAAAGCCCCATGCGGACTCAGCACTGAGGCGCTTTTCGACTCTGCCATGCAGACAGTGCAATCCGCCATCAGCATGATCCGCGCTGGCCAGTGTCTCTTCTCAGCCGAGGCGCTGGAATTCACCTCCCGCCCGTTCTCCGCGCTGAACTCCGGCTCCTGGGGCAGCAAGACACCACGATTCGGTGCACTCTCCCTGGAGAGCGACCCGCGCAGCCTGTTCAGCCTGCCCAGACTCACTAAATAACCCCGACTTACGCCCTTCCTGTCCATGACCAAACAAGCATTTCAATCCGAATCCAACTCGCTCCGGCACCACATTACCAGCAACCTGATTGCAGCCTCTGCCGGCACGGGTAAGACCTACCAGCTGGCCTCGCGCTATATCACCCTGCTGGTCCTGGGTGCCAGGCCGGAAGAAATCATCGCCCTGACCTTCACCCGCAAAGCCGCAGGTGAATTCCGCAACCGTATTCTGCACGCGCTGGCAGAGGGTGCCTGCGACAAGAGAGACAAAAACACCGGACGCAATGAACTGGCTGTGCGCGTGTGGGACGTTCTCAGCGGGCTCACCATCGATGAAACAGGCAAGGCTGCCGAAGCCTCCAACCCGGTGCCACTGCTGCCGGCCACGGCAGCCCTGGTGAGGCTGGCCGAAGAGCAACACTGTTACCCGGAAGATTTGTACAATAACAGCCCGGAACTGCAGGGCTACTATGGATTCCCCAGAACCGATGCGAGAACCTTCTCCCGCCTGCTCAGGGAAATGGTCAGCGTTCTCGGTAAGCTCCGGCTCACCACGATTGACAGCTTCTTCGCCTCGCTGGTTGCTACCAACAGCATGGAACTGGGCATGAACAATGCCTCCCCGCTTGACCCGGCAGATGAAAGCCGGGTTCAGGCCTCCACCATCCGCGATTATCTGGATTCCCAGGGCGCAGAGGAACACACGCGCGAAGAATTCCTCCGCCTCTTCAGCAGCCTGACCGGTGGAGCAGGCAACAGAACACAGTCGCAAATCAACGCAGAACTCAATAACTTCCTCAAGCTCTACCGCGAGCTGCCCACCGGCACAACATGGGGGGATGCCGCCGCTTTCGGGGATGAAACCCTGCTGAATGTTGCCTCCGATGCCGAGATGGAGGAATACAAGGCAGCCGCAACCACCCTTCGCTCCCTTCTCCGCAACTACAAGTATCTTCCCACCACAAAAGGTCTCCGCAACCAGCTGGATAATCTGGCAAACGGCGAGCTGGTCATCGGCAAGACTGCCGCCAGATGGCTGGAAGGGCTGAGGTCGGATTTCCCCGGCCTGCCTGAGCTTGTGGCCCTGCTGGAGGCTTTTGACACGCAATCGCCCATGACCCCGGAGCTGGAGCAGAAAGCAGCCATGGTCTCCTCGGCACCCACGCTCTACAGCTGGACCAACAAGCAGCGCGAGGGGCTGGATGAGGTCATCAAAAAGCTGCGTGCCGCTAAAAAATGGAACCACACCGCTAATTCCCGGGATTTCAAAAAAGCAGTTCAGGATTTGCTGACCCAGCAGGCAAACAGCAGCGACCTGCGGGATTTCAAACGCAGTGCCACGACTCTGTGCACGCTGGCAGCCCCCTGCAAACTGAGGCAGATTGCAGACCGCACCGCAGCCCTGCGCTCACTGCTGGCAGGTTACGCCGATTGCTATGAACAGCGCATGCTGGCAGAGGGTCGACTTTCCTTTGCCGACATCGCCCGCATGGCAAAGGAACTCATGCTCAAAGACATTGCAGCCCCCAAGCTGTTGCGCCACCACGTGGCCTACCGCATGGGAGCCGAGCTGCACCACTGGATGCTGGACGAATTCCAGGACACCTCCGAGGACCAGTTCACCACCCTTACTCCCCTGCTCCAGCCCATTGCTGACGATGCGCGGGCCAACAGCTTCGACTTTGCCTCCAGCCAATGGGAATCAGACATGCCCCAATCACTCCGCGGCAAGCTCAAATCCCACAAACACTATGTCACCAATGAAAGCATTTTCGTGGTGGGCGATGTGAAGCAAAGCATCTACGGCTTCCGCACAGGCAAAACGGAGGTTTTTGACCGTCTCAAAACAGACGAAAGGTGGAATTTCCCGCTCCAGGCATCGGAACTGAAACGCAGCTTCCGTTCATCTCCTGAAATCATGGGAACAGACGGATTCATCAACCGCCTTTTCTCCACCCTGCATTCCATCGAATGCCCGGAAAACGGCCTGACCAGCTGCATTGAGGCAGCCCCCGTCACCACCCTGAAGCAATTTACCGTGCACCAGGCTGCAAAAAAGAAAGCCGGGTATGTGGAAATTATGGCTGTTGCCCCACCCCAGGAGGATGACAACGAAAGCGAAGATGATGCCACCACCAGAACCCGCATCTACGATGCCATCGTCCACACGCTTCGCAGACTCACAGATGCCAGCGGCCAGCCGCTGCATGGCATGAGCATCGCCATCCTGGTGCGCAGCAATGGAGAAGCAGATGAAATCATGGCTTGGCTGGCTGATAAGATGCCTGAGCTGCCCCGCCTGCTGGTCAAAGACACCCAGGCCGCCGCAGCCAGCCCACTGGGGGAGATATTGCTCTATTTCTTCAAGTGGCTGCTGCACCCCAGCGATGCCGCCGCACTGAATATCGTCCGCACCTCCTTCCTGGGAGCCATCTTCAAAGCCAAGGCAGAGAATGAGCACGCACACTGGTACGGGTGTCTCCAGAACACCGGCTACGCCGCTACCCTTGACCTGCTGCTCCAAAACCTGGATGCCCGGGACCGCAGGGCCAATGCATCCACCATCCGCCTCTGGCAGGACAGCGCCCTCGCCTTCGATGCCGCAGGCTCCTCCCTGGCAGACTGGTGCAACCACATGCAGCACCTCAGCATGCAGGCCGCTGGTGCCTCCGGGGCCGTGCAAATCATGACCATGCACAAGAGCAGGGGCCTGGAGTTCGATGCCGTCATCCTCCCCTACGCCGCCACCCGGGCGGTGGACGACACTCGCGATATCGACTACTTCATCACAGAAGACGGTGAATCCATGCTGCTCAAACCCGGCGCCAAATCCGATTGGGCGCTGCTCAGCCCCGTTTTCCCGGAACTTGCCACCCAGTGGCAGCAGAATCAGCGCAAGGAGGCCTACAACCTCCTCTACGTAGCAGCCACCCGAGCCAGACACGCCAACTACATCATCTGCCATGGAGCCGAGCTCTGCTCCGCAAAAGAGGATGAGGAAACCGGCGACCTCTCCACCAGCTGGAAAGCCTCCGCCCGCTCCATGGGCGGACTCATCCGCCAGGTGGCAACCAGCCTGAATGGCGAAGCGCAATCCCCCCTCAGCAAAATCGAGCAGAACATGGTCATCTACACCCAGGGTACGCCCCACTGGTTCGAGGAACTGAAAAACGAAGCTCCCGAATCGGCTTTGCCAGCTTCACCCGCCTCTCCCCTCGGAGCTGCGGTGCCGCTTCGCAAGCGAGTCAACCCCTCCACCCTGGCTAAGAAAGAAGACAAGCAGTCCCAGGAGCCGGAGGAGCCCAGAAAATCCACCCACCCAGACTATGGCAAACTCTCCGCCGCAGACTTTGGCACCCTCGTACACGCCGCATGGGAGGAAATCATCTGGAAGGACACCACGCCCCCCCCCGACTGGATGGCAGACGACGCTCCCCGCACCAAGCCCCAGAGCGTGGTCTACAACGCCCTGAAGCAGCCGGAAATCGCCGCGCTCTTCACCGGCAAGCCCAACAAGGAGGTCTACAACGAGCAGCCGCTCGAAGCCATCACTGATAAGAACGAATGGCTCTCCGGCACCATCGACCGACTCGTCCTCACCGTCGACGCCCAGGGCAAAGTAACAGCCGCCCACATCATCGACTTCAAGACCAACCAGCTCGACCCCGACCAGGAGAAATCGTACGACGCGCTGAAGACGGAATACGAGGAACAGATGACCGCCTACCGCAAACATGTGGCCGATGCCCTCAACCTCGATCCATCCGACGTAGCCGTCTCCCTCCTTTCCTGCCCGCTGGGAGTGAAAGCAAAGATAGTCCCCTGCTAAAGCTAATCACGGAAGCCCGGGCTGATTCAGTCCCGGGCTTCCTGCTGCAGGTTGTCAATCAGCACTTCCAGCATCCCATTGGGCGAAATATCACCCACCCTTATTTCCCCTGCCTGCCGGAGTTCGTATTCATTGCACCTGGCGCCACCTTCTTATTTAGCTGCAAGCCAGCAGGCTGCGGCGAAATAATATCTCATTCCTCCAAATAGGTGCAGTGTTACCCCCACTCAAAGGAGTCATTCCCCGATTGAAGATGATTGTTTTTCAAAGGGCAAAAGACAACTAATAGTTTATGTGAGAACTTCAGAAAATAATTCCAGTCTCTTGCTGGTAGTTTGACAGAAAGTAAGAACATTGGTATAATATGAAGAGTAAGAGAAACAAGTAGGAATAGTCATGCAAGGCATTGATAATAAACAAATTGGGGGGGGGTAATGAGTTATCGGGAAATTTAGCCAACCCCAGAAAAGGTAAGCACGTTCTGGAAGAAGCAGTAAAGAACAAGGTTGCTTCCACGTTCTTTCCCAACTTTGACACAACAGGCATTATTGGCAAAATTGATTTCTCCGTTGCCAAGAGAAAAGAGTCACTAAGAGGACAAACTTTCCTATTTGAGGAAGAGTATCAAGACATTCAGTTCTTCTTATGGGCAGAAGCAAAGAAGGGCAATAAGTGTGACATTTACGAATCCCTCGTGCAACTTATCCTGACGATAGGTAAAGCAAAGACTTATGAAACATATCTGCCTCCACTGTTTCTAGGTGCCCTGGATGCTGAAAAGATAGCGTTCATTCAATACACAAGCGTCTCGCACATTTTCTATAAGAGCGACTTTAACTGGAATGTAACTCCGTCAGACCACAATTCCAAGGAATTCAAGGAATTGCACGAGATTATCAGAACACAGTTGGAGACCGACTCGCAATTGTATTACTATGAGAGAGATGAAAAAGAACTTCGTGCATTCATTGCGAACAATTTCGTATTGGGTAACACGGAGCATATGCAAATTCAAGTCTCCAAGTCTAACTTCACCGCAGTTTACTTGAAGTGGCTGGAAGCAGTCAAACCTACAATTGACATAGACTGGGATTTGGCAAAGAAGATGGGTATTATAGACGCTGATTTCTTTCTTGCCGATTTATTATCAGATGATAATAACAGCATTAAAGATTCTTTATTCGTATTGTTGCGGACTAATCTCTATGCAATAGTTAGAGAAACAAAGAACGAATTGGGATTGAAAACCATTCACAGCGTCAACTTCAAGGACGGGCAAAAGGCTCACACCTCGTTTTGGTTAAAATACAAACGACCTCCTAGAAAAGATTTCTGGCAATACATTGTGGAGAGACGAGACTTGCTCGTTCCGCAAGATGTTAGAGAACGAAAAGGCTCTTATTTCACTCCTCAAATCTGGGTAGAAAAGTCACAGGAATACCTGACGAAGGTTCTTGGTGAAAACTGGCAGGACGAATACATTATCTGGGATTGCTGCGCTGGCACAGGCAACATGGAACGAGGTCTAATAAACCGTTATAATGTCTTTGCTTCAACACTGGACAAGGCTGATGTAGATGTTATCCGTGACCAGATACACAATGGAATGAATCTACTTGAATCTCATGTGTTCCAGTTTGATTTCCTCAATGATGACTTTGATTCACCAAAAGTCCCTGACGAATTGAAGAAGATTATCTTTGATAAGGAGAAGAGAAAGAAGTTGCTCATTTACATTAATCCTCCATATGCAGAAGCAACAAACACGAAGACTATCCTTTCTAGCAAAAACAAACATAAGGAAGGCGTATCACAAAACTCTACTTATGAGAGGTTTAAGAATAAATTAGGTAGAGGCATCAATGAGATTTTTGCCCACTTCCTGATGAGAATTTATGAAGAATTAAGCGGCTGTTGGATAGGACAGTTCTCCAAGTTGAAACACTTGCAGTCTGAGAATTTCACTCAGTTCCGTGAATGTTATAGGGCGAAGATTGCCACTTCCTTTATCGTCCCCGCCAATACATTTGACAATGTTCAAGGTAGTTTCCCCATAGGTTTCTTTATCTGGAATACGGCAGAAGAAGAGAAGTTTGCCAACACAATTTCGGACGTTTACGACCGCAAAGGTGAGTTTTTAGGAACTAAGAAAATTTGGACTCTGCCAGAGCGAGGCGTTATCATGAAGTGGATTCAGCGATTCTACGACAAGGAAGGAGAAAGAATCGCGTATATGGTTCGTGGTGCTGCCGACTTCCAGAATAACAGAATTGTATTCCTTACGCTTGCTCCATCGCAAGGGGTAATAGATTATTGTCGTTATCATTATGTTACGAGCAACAACATAACGGAAAACGGAGTGTATTTTGCTGTTCGTCATTGTATTGACAGCAATTGGTCAAACGATAGAGACCAATTTGTCAACCCCGAAACAGATAGTTGGGCTACTGATTATGAATTCCAGTCAAATTGCATGGTATTCTCGCTTTTCCATAACCAGAACACAATCAAGTCTGCCGACGGCGTTAATCATTGGATTCCATTCAAGGAAACAGAAGTGATGCCCAGAGATAGATACGAATCTCATGTAATTGTTAATCATTTATCTGGATTGACTCTTAGTCATAATGCTCAAATGGTAATGGATGCAGCCCGCGAGTTGTATCGTTACTACCATAAGCACCCCCAATCTAATCCTAATGCTTCCTATTACGACATAAGAGAATTCTTCCAAGGTCGTAATGCCAAGGGTAAGATGAACAATAGGAGTAATGATGAAGAATACACTAAACTCATGAATATTTTGCAAGAAGAGCATGCTAAATTGGGCAAAATAATTGCTCGTAAAGTTTATGAGCATGGGTTCTTGCTAAACTGATTCTCGTCTGAGAGTATAAAAATTCAAATATCCCCACTGTCAATGCCGATGGTAGGGATTTTTGTTTGTGGGGATTGGTGATAAAATTTAGATGAGATTTTGAACCCACTACTCATGAGGTAGTGGGTGATTTTTTTGGGGGGATGCTTAGTCATCCCCCATTTGGTAGGACAGAGCCAAAATTTATTTAGAAAGCAAGCCTATTTTTAGGCTGTACCTTGAACTAATGTTTGCCTCACCTCTCCAGATACGCAACGGCATCGGCGCAGAGGGGGGAGTCGATGGGGTGGCCGGGGCCGTATTTATCGGCGGTGCGGGAGATGATGCGGTAGATGAAGGAGGTATGCTCAGCGGGCACAAGGCGGAGGGAGGAAACGCGGGCGAGCTCTTCCTTCACGAAGGTGTTGCCTTTGGTCTGCATGGACTGGGGATTATGCACCGCGTAGGGGGCGATGCAGACGGCCTTCAGCATTTCGCGGCCGGATTCCTTGCGGCTGCGGATGACGAGGTAATCCTCTGCACTGCCGACAAAGGCGGCCAGCAGGGAAACGCCCTCTGCCATATTGAAGCCGTTGGCATAGCGTTTGCCTGCCTTGGTGAGTTTGGTCTCTATCACCTCCCTGGGGTTAAGCACATTCACGCAGCCGTTTGAGTAGCAAAGCAGCAGACGCGAGGTCTTTTTCTTGTGCGCTGTACTCACGGGAACATTGAAAAGCACATCAGCATCGGTGGAGGGAGCCTTCTGCTGGGAGACTGTACCATCTGCATACAGGGAGATATAGCGCCAGATGGGGGCTTCTTCCTCCGGCGTGAGGGGCGGTTCCACCAGCAGCTGGTTTCCGGAACGCACGGGGCTCACCGATTCGGCGGTGGAGGGCAGCTCTACCGCAGGTGCAGGCGTGGCGGCACTTTCCTGCACGGGCAGGGTCAGCCCGCAGCGCTCGAGGATGTACTCCATGATCTCCGGGCCGCGCAGCTTGCGCACCGAATTGAAGCAGCGGATAAAGAGGTCCTTGTCATTCAGCCACACCGGGCGCGGCGCAGGGGAAACGCGCAGGAAGCAGACGATGCGCCCGGCGCTGTTCTGCTGCAGGTCGATATGCACCCTGCCCGCCGCCAGCGGCCCCAGGCGCTTCACGATGGTGTTGATGAACTTGAGCTTGATTTTATCCTCTGTCAGCTCATAGTGGTATTCATCATCATTGCTGGCGTTGATGTACTTCAGGTCATCGTTGATACCGCGGATGGTGCCATCATCGTAATACCCGATGCAGAGTAAGCCGCCATCGGAGTTCATAAACGCGGCCACGTGGCGCATAAGCTCGAAGCCCAGCTGGTGGTCGATATCCAGCTCACCATTGCGGGTGTAGACAAATGAGCTCTTGTATTCCAGCTTCGGCCCCTCCTGGCCCAGGGTTCCTTCGTCCTCCAGACGCACGATGCGGCGGAACTCGGCCGAATCCACCGTGCCGGCGGGGTCTTCGAGCACCAGCCAGCCTTTCTCTGAAAACCCTTTCAGGCGCAGGCGCAGGGAATCGCCCACGCTCTCCTCGATCTCACCCTGCGGGTAATAGCGGTGCAGCGCGCCCACCTCCGAATCCTTCACGACGAAGTAGCCCCGACCTTCAGAGGTCTGCGCCTCGTTGCAGATTTCGAAATCATAGGTCTGCCCCTCGCTGAAATGCTCCTGCAGCATAGCCAGCTGGGGCTGCTCAAACAGCAGGTGATTTCCCTCCACCTCGCGCACACGCAGCTGCAGGCTTTCGCCCTTGCGATAGGTGCCCGGTTCTGCGTTCAGGAAATGGTGGAACCCGAACTCATCCACCACCTGATAGGTGGGCAGAGGCTCGCCACGGCGCCCGGGGTCACCGGGCAGCGCAGCTACGGCAAAATCATAGCTCTGCCCCGGCGCATATCGGGCCGAGAGAATGGAGTGAATGTCCTGCGACAGCTTGGGAAATGTAGTCGGGTAGCCTCGCAAATCCACATTGAACCCATGCACATAACACGGCAGCACCCTGTCTCGCAATTCGGAGGCTTCCCATGATTCCTGAAACGGCAGCATCTTCACGCGGAACAACCAGCCGTCGTCCTCATAGTCAGGCATGGTTTCCGAGCCATTGTAGCTCAACACAAAATACGGTTCACCGTTATAACACACCATCCGGCTTACCTTGAAATCATAGACCTGCCCCTTTTCAAAAATCATATCGTGCAACTTTTGTTACTTGTTTTATTATCTTACATTTCCCCACCTATGGCAAGCAGAAACCCCGGCAAAAAAACTATTTCAGAAAAAGGCACCATGTGCCTCTTGACAATCTGTGAAAATGTGTTATACAAATCACGTACGCGGCATGAGCGGCGTGCGACTGTCTATCAAATCCAATCAAACTGTTTATCATTCTGTTATGAATACTACCACTATTGCGGCAGGAGCCGCGCTATTGTTGCTACCCGTGTGTTGTTGTGCTGTGCAGTTGGTGCATGGTGCGTGAATGAGAAAAATGCTGCGGCTGAGTCCGGCGTGAGCTGTGCTCCGGCCTTGTGCTGTGCATGCTTGGCTGGTGCCCCGTGGTCTGCAGCGGCATACCTGTTTTTCACAACCACCAACTATTACACTAATATGAATACCAACAAACAAGAAGGCATGGGACTCACCCTGGGAGGATTGGTTCAGATACCGATACAGGTGTGGGATGCGAAATCACAAAGCTGGTTCAAGAGCGAATCAGACACCCCGCTGCGCGACCACTTGAAAGAGGAACCGGTGTACCACCGCACGGTACTGGAGCAGGCCCCGAAGGGTGGCTGGAGAAGCGTCCGCATAGAAGTGGAGGAAGAACAGCCGGTGTTCAGAAGCATCAGCGCCATCATTCAGATGCTGGAGCAGGATCCGGAGCTGATTCTCGGAGTGGAGGATGCAGAATCGGGCGAGGTGGTGCCGCTGCTGAGCTGCCAGGTAGTGCAGGAGAAGATTCCTGCCTATATTCCCAGGATTTCAGGCGAGGACACGCGGGAGTATGGCCCGGAGGAAGGTGCAGCCTACCGCAACTGGGTGTCGCACCGGCCAGAGGTGCGCGACTTTCCCTGGCATGCAGAGCAATACTGGAATCTCTACCTGGGAGGAGACACGCAGATACTGCTGCCGGGGAAAGCAGACGCCGTACGGGCAGATTCGCTCGAATACCCGCAGTGTGTACCTATCAGCAATGTGTTCCTGACGATGGAGCGCGAGCGCATCTATACCTACAGAGAAATAACTGAGGAAGGCCTCTGCATGCAGGAATACTGGCCAAGGCTGTACCGCCTGACCACAGAGCGTCCCTGCATTAGCAAAATCATTACCGGCATGCGGGAAAACCCTCTGCTGCTTGCAGTGAGAGGGAAAGAAAACCTTCCAGATATCAGTCTCAGCAAAGCGGAATAATGCCCATTTCAACACCATCCCACCCTATTCTATGAACCGAATGACCAACAAGCAAACCCGCCCCTTCCGCAGCATCAGCATCATTGTACCGCTCAACAACCCAGACACGCAGGAAAACCGGCAGCGCAACAAAAAGCTCTACTACCTGCTGCGATGGTTGCGCTACAGTCTGCACCGGGTAAATGGCAACACATTCTACCGCATCGAGCCCCAGGATGCCCCGCCTGCCATGCCTCATGGCGCCTACCGACTGCATGCGCAGCTTCAGATGAAGATGGATGCCTTTCTGCACTCCACGCCATGGGTGGAATTGATTTCCCGCCTGCGTGCAGAGTCCCTGGCAAGCGCCGTATACCTGGTGGAGCACAAAACCAACGGCGAGGATGCAGTGCTGCCCCCTATTGGTATCTATGGTCCACCCCCGCAGCCGCTCACCGCGCCGTTTTCCATGAACGGCACGGAAATCGACCTTTACCACACGCCCTTTTTTGCCCGCCATATGCTGACCACGGCGATTGATACGCCGGTCGCGCAATACCCCATTAAATAAGAATACCCCTATGAACCAGAAAAAATTGAAATACACCCGCCCCATGACGAAACGCGAGCGCTTCACCCAGCGCCGCCGGCTTGAAGAACTGGCCGAAGGCGCACGGCGGAGAGAAGCACTGATAGCAGCCTACCTTGATAGCATCCGCCAGCGGGCATGGAGCGTGCAGAGCAGCGATGAAGCACGCATTCTCTGCCGCGAGGTGTGGAGCCGCCGCCACTTCTGTTCTGCCGCCATCTCCCTGACTGATTCTATTCTGAAAGAGCGCCGGGCCAGGGGCGAACTGCAGCAGCCCTGAAAACGCGGCGTTTTTATGTAAATCAGGAATCCATTTCCCGTTTTGCATAACTTTTGGGCATTTTTGGAGCTATTTTTATGCAAATCGGGAATCAGATTCCCGTTTTGCATAATTTCAATCTTGACATTTTCCGGCTAAAAGGGGAGAATACCGGTGGATATGGATAGTCGTGAATACATACCGAGAAAAGCGCTGACAACCGTACGCGAGATGACCCGGAGCTTCCCGTGTGTGATGATTACAGGCGCGCGCCAGGTCGGCAAATCCACCATGCTCAGGCAGATAATGCCTGATGACATGAAGTATGTAACCCTGGATGATTTTCGAAAGTTGAAGCGAGCCAAGGAAGACCCAATCGGCTTTCTGGAAGAACTGGGTACACCGCTCTGCATTGATGAGGTGCAGTATGCGCCGGAATTGCTGCGTGCTATCAAGCTGATTGTTGATGAAAAAGACCAGCCCGGCCTGTATTGGCTGACCGGCTCCCAGCGTTTTCACATGATGAAGGATGCAGCAGAAAGCCTTGCGGGAAGAGTTGGGTTGGTGGAACTGACTTCCTTATCTCAACAGGAAGCAAACCATGAAAGCGAACTGCCGGATTTCTTTCCTTCTATCGAACGAATGCGACAGCTGACCCCGGATCGCCGTTCCTGCGATATCAATGAACTCTACGCCCGAATATGGCGGGGAGGCTACCCTGCACTACACAGGGATTTGAACCGCAACCTGAACCATTATTTTGACTCCTATCTTCAGACCTATCTGGAACGGGATGTACAGGCACTTACCCAGGTGGGCGACAAAAATGCATTCCTGACGCTCATGCAATCCGCGGCGGCGAGAACTGGCCAGCAACTTGTCTACGCCGATATAGCAAAAGATGCGGGGGTATCCCCCAAAACAGCCCGGAACTGGCTGTCCATCCTCGAAGCAAGCGGAATCATCACCATACTGCCCCCCTACTCAGTCAATACCATCAAACGCCTGAGCAAGACCCCCAAGTTGTATTTCATGGATACGGGATTCTGCGCATGGCTCGGCAGCTGGAACAGCCCGGCCTCTCTGCAAAACGGCGCCATAAGTGGAGCAATACTGGAAACCTGGGTATTCGGGCAACTGTACCGAGCGATGGGTAACAGAAGCATGCGTTCACGGCTCAGCTATTACAGAAACAGCAACGGCGCCGAGATAGATTTTATTCTGGAATACGAAAATAAGCTCTTCCCCATGGAGGTGAAGCGCAATAGCAATCCTACAGCCTCAGATTTGAAGGCTTTGCTTGGTCTGCCTCTCGGCAAATCCGAACTACAGCCGGGCATTGTACTCTGTCCGACCAGGGAAATGATGTCTATCGGCGGCGGGCACTACGCCTTCCCCATCTCAGCCATGTAACCCAAATCATTATCAGAAAAACCACATGTCAATTTCAGGTCTTATTCATTCGGTGGAATCCTGCGGCACGGTCGATGGGCCGGGCATCCGTTTCATTGTGTTCCTGGCGGGATGCAGTCTGCGCTGCCAGTATTGCCATAACCCGGATACTTCATTCAAGCGGCGGGGTAAGGAACGCACGGTGGAGGATGTGCTGGAGGAAATCAGCCGCTATGCCACTTTCCTCAAAAATGCCAAGGGCGGCGTGACCATCAGCGGCGGCGACCCGCTTTTCCAGCCGGATTTCACCCGCGCCCTGCTGCGCGGCTGCAAGGAAATGGGGCTGCACACCTGCCTAGATACTTCCGGCCACCTCGGCTGCAATGCGGATGACGCCATGCTGACAGATACCGACCTGGTGCTGCTGGATATCAAAGCCTGGAACCCGGAGCAGTACAAGCTGGTCACCGGCCAGCCGCTGCAGCCCACCCTGGATTTTGCTGAGAAGCTCGCCGCGCGCGGCATCCCCATGTGGCTGCGCTATGTGCTGGTACCAGGGCTCACTGACCAGCTGAACGACATCACAGCCCTGGCACGCTATGCCGCGGGGCTGGGCAATGTGCAGCGAGTGGATGTGCTGCCCTTCCACCAGATGGGCAAGTTCAAGTGGGGAGAACTGGGGCTTGATTACCCGCTCATGGAGCTGGAACCGCCCGCCCAGGAGCTTACCAACGAGGTGCGCAGCATCTTCCGCACCCACGGCTTCGCCGACTGCACACACTGATTGGAGTGATTAATGATTAGTGATTAATGATTAGTGATTAGTAAAAAATTCCGCGGGCTTTAGCCCGTCTGAATTCCAATTAATCATTAATCACTAATCCTTAATCATTTCACAGCATGAGCTGGTAGTCCACCACATCCAGCAGGCGGCCGAACTTGCAGCCCACCTGGGTGAAGTGCGAAACCTTCCGGAAGCCGTGCTGCTGGTGAAACGCACAGCTTTTCTCATTTTCCCGGGTAATGCAGGCAATGAGCACGCGACAGCCTGCGTGGCGGCATTCCTGCACCAATTGCTCCAGCAGTCTGTGGCCTATACCCTTTCCGCAGCTCTCCGGCGCCAGATAAATGGAGATTTCCCAGGTGCCGGCATAGGCAGCGCGTTCCTTCCAGGCGTGTGCATAGGCGTAGCCCCGCACCTGCCCGGCTTCCTCCCACACCAGAAAGGGATAGACTGCAGCAACCCGTTCAATTCGCTCGCGCATATCTGCCACGCTCAGTGGCTTGGATTCAAAGGAAATCGTGGTTTCCTGAATATAGTAATTATATATCCCGGCCAGGGACGCGGCATCGTCTGTGCAGACTGGTCGTATCATGTTGTCTCCTTCCTATTTCCGGCAAGCGAAAAGCCCGAGGCGTTAACCTCGGGCTTTTCTGAGCATCCCCACGCGGATTCGAACCGCGGTTCTATGACTGAGAATCATATGTCCTAACCCCTAGACGATGGGGACTTTCTTATGATGCTCGCAGCGTGGCTGCGGGCTCATTATACACACACCTCCCCCTCGAGTCAAGACATAAATCACACTTTTTCGCAATTTTTCCTGAAAAAATTAGTCCAAACGGGCAAATTGGAGGTGCATCCAGTCGAAATTCCGCTCCCGCCCCAGCGAAACAGCCCCGTGGCTCTCCCAGATTTGCCACCATTTTCTGCAATCCGGGTGCGAAAGCGTGGCTCGGGGAGATTTCAGGGCATAGGCATTCGTACGCGGCGCAAAATCCAGAGCAATGCCCCAGGCGTGCATGGAAAGCGCCTTACCGGTAGCCGTGGGGCGGTTATTATAGCTGCCGCCATACACATCCAGCCCCAGGCGGTGAATTTCCTCGAGCCCGTAATGCTCCAGCACCTCAGCAAAAGCATCCCTCACATGCCCGGCAATCAGCCTGTGTACTCTGATACTGCGCACGGGCTTTCCTTCATAGTAGAGCTGGTAGGCAGGAACGATGCTCTGCAGGTTTTCCTCACACCCGGCCGCACCGAATACACTCCGCCCACTGCGTACCTCTGCCTGGGCAGGCCACACGGGAAGCGCTTTCACCCCCAGGGCAGATGAAATAGCACGCAATGTATGCGGCCCCATAATACCATCGGCCGTCACCCCCAGATGCAGCTGTATACTCCGGATGCTTGTCTTCATCTGGCGGTCTCGGAATGGTGTTCAATAACGGAAAGGCGGGTATCCATAGCCCGCAGAATCTCCACCGTCTGGGCGGCAGTGGTTGCCTGGTCCCGGGCCAGCTGGCGGAAATCGCTGTATACAAAGCACACCAGGGCAAAACCGCCAAAGGTGATGATTTCCCGCGTGTATTCGCGGGCAAGAGTCAGGTAGTCGCGGAATGGTTTACACATGACTGTGATATAAACCAATCCACCTTCTCCCTGCAAGACCATATAAAAAGGCGGAACAGTGTTCCATTGAGGAACACTGTTCCGCGTGTAGGAAAGCCTGGCTTACCTTCAGATACCGGCAGGAGCGACTGCAGGAGCAGCGGGAGCCGGCTGCGGGTTAGTGGTGGGAGGAGCCTCGGGCGGCGTGTAGGTGTAGTATACCTGGCCATCCACGCTGGCATGATACTGACCACCGGGCACAATGCTGATACCCAGAGTCTTGCCTGCATAGTTGGCGGGCGGATTCACCTTGTAGCGGCGAATTTCCGGCTGGCCTTCCTTATCGGGGTCACGCACAATGATAGTAATCGGCCCCTTGATGGGTGCAGCCTGCTCGCGGGGAGTCACGGCGCTGGCACCACCGGTCAGCTCACCGCAGGGGAACTCCACACCTGCAGCATCGCGGGCTTCCACCAGAATACGACCGGGAGTCGTGTTGGTGATTTTCACAGAGTAGCTCATCACGCCACCGGCGGTGGGCATAGGAGCCACGGCAGCCATGTTCGGCACCACGGTGGGGGGCGGAGCCACAGCCTCGCCGCTGGCGTACACATTGCCATCTACGCTGGCGTGGTACTTACCACCGGCAATAATGCTGATACCCACAGTCTTGCCTGCATAGTAGGCGGGGGGATTCACCTTGAAACGGCGAATCTCGGGGGCGCCATCCTTATCGGGGTCACGCACCACAATGGTGATGGGGCCCACGATGGGGTCTGCCTGCTCCAGCGGAGTGGTGCAGCTGCGGCCGCCATCCATGAAACCACAGGGGTATATCATGCCGGCTGCGTCCTGAGCCTCCACAAAAATCTTACCGGGAGTGCTGTTGGTAATCTGCACGGAGTAATTCATAGGCACAGCAGCGCCGGGAATGGTGGGCACCATACCCGTGCCGGGCATCATGCCCACAGCGGCCTGACCGGGAACGGCGGTCTGATGAATATAAGGAGTCTGTGCCTCAGACACGGTGGGCACCCCCTGGGCAACTGCGTAGGGATCTGCCACCGGAGTGGTCACGGGATATCCCACAGGAGCCACAACCGGCTGCTGCCCGGTATACTGAGCAACCTGAGAATCAAAAGCGGCGTTTACATCCTCGCCACCCACGGCTACTGCGGCCTGACCGGGAAGCGCGAGATACTGCGCAGGCGCATTGGTCTGCGGGCGGGTCACGACGGTGGCGCGGTTATTCACAACCGTGTCATCTGTCGAGCTACAAGAGGCCAGCACCAGGGCAGCACTGGCTACGAAACAGTATTTCTTCTTCATGCTGACACGGAAACTAGCACAAATGACAGAATAAATCAAGCCTAATCGTTAGCCAGATGCACAAATTGCTGTGTAATAGTCAAAATGAGCTTGCGAGCACGGATAAACAGTGCTAGAATGCCGACAAATGGGTATGCTGGCTAACAGACTGCGCCGAGGATGGAAAAACACGCGCCAATTTCTGGCACAGGGGATGATTGACCCATTGCCCGTGCGGCATGCTCTGCGGGGGTATTCCCTGGAAAAGGCAGGGCGTGACCTGAAAGCCGCCACCGATGTGGCATTGGTAGGGCTACCGCAGGGCATGGCCTTTGCCGCCATGGCTGGGCTGGACAGTATATACGGCATCATGGCCGCCACAGTGGGTACCTTCATAGCGCCCCTGTTCACCCGATGCAGTCTCACAGTAAGCGGGCCGAGCAACGCCACCGCCTTCATGCTGGCCAGCTTCTTCCTGGCATCCTCCCCCGGCATTCAGAGCCAGCCGCACATTTTTGTGCCGCTCATCGTGTTCCTGGCCGGCCTGCTCTGCGTTATCGGCGCATTCGTGAAGGCCACGGAGATGCTGCAATTTGTGAGCCGCAGCGTGCTGGTGGGCTATGTCACCGGCGCCGCCACGCTCATCATCGCCTCGCAGGCCCGCTACGTCATGGGCATTAACGATGTCGATGCAGGCAGCTCCTTCTTCACCATGAGCAGTGCCATCCTGAGCAACCTGCACATGGTGCAGTGGCAGCCCATTGTGCTGGGCGTGCTCAGTTTCGCACTTTTCATCCCGCTGAAGAAATACCTGATGCGCCTGCCCACCTTTGCCGTCATCCTGCTGGTCATGAGCGCGCTGAACTGGGTGCTGAGCCAGCCCTGGGCCGGCGGTTATTTTGCAGATGTGCGCATGCTGCGCGATTTCACCATGAGCGATCTGACCTGCCGCCCGCCGGCGGTGTGGGAACTGCCGGGGTACATCAATGAGCTCATTCCGGTCATTGTGGGTATCGCCTTCCTCTCCACCCTGGAGCAGACGGTGATGAGTAAAACCCTCTCAGCCAAGACCGGCGAGCCGCTCAATCTGAACCAGGACACCTTCGCCGTAGGCATGGCCAACATGGGCTCCGCCCTCACCACTTCGCTTCCCTGCTCTGCCTCCCTCACCCGCTCCATGCTGAACTACACAGCCGGAGCGGCCACCCGTTTCTCCGGTGTATTCTGTGGGCTCATCTGCCTGGGCATTACCTTCATTCTGGCCAATTTCCCGCTTATCTCCAAGATTCCGCACAGCGTGCTGGCAGCACTGGTGCTGGCCAATGCCATCTCCCTGTACGACAAAAAGCTGCTGCGCATCTGCTTCCGCTCCACTCCGGGGGATGCGCTGGTGCTCTGCGTCACTTTTGTGGCGGCCCTGCTGCTGCCACTGCATATTGCGATTTTCGTGGGTGTGGTCATCTCCGTATCTCTGTTCCTGCACAAGGCAGCCAAGCCGGAGCTGGTGGAATATACCTTTGATGATGCTGGCACGCTACGCGAGCTGGCCCGCACCGAAAACCGACTTCCGCAGATTTCCATTGTGCATGTGGAAGGCGATATCTTCTTCGGCGCAGCCGACCTGTTCCGCCGCCAGGTAGCCCGCATTGCAGAGGATCCCAGTCTGGCCGTGGTGGTGCTGCGCATGCGCAATGCCCGCAACCTGGATGCCACCTCGGTCTGCGCACTGGAGGAACTCATCCGCTTCATCCGCGAAAAGGGACGCCACATCATCATTTCCGGTGCCAGCCGCGAGGTATTCCGCATTCTCCGCAAGAGCGGTGTGCTCGACCTGCTGCAGGAAGGCTGCGGCAGGCACGAAAGCAATATCTTCCTGATTGAGCCCAAGAACCCGAACATGTCCACCCGCAAGGCACTCATGCGTGCCCAGCAGGTGCTCGGCACCAGACAGGCTGACATCTCCATCTACACCACTCAGTCCAAATGAGTATCCCGCACGCGCAGGAAATGGCCCAGGCACTGGTGGACTGGTTCGCCACACAGGGGCGCGACTACCCCTGGCGACGCACCACGAATCCCTGGGCCATTCTGGTGAGCGAAATCATGCTACAGCAGACCACCATTCCCACAGTGCTGGGCCGCTATGAACACTGGATGCAGCAATTTCCCACCCCTGCCGCACTGGCCGCCGCCACGGAGGAGGAAGCCCTGCGCTCATGGGAAGGCCTGGGGTATTACCGCCGGGTGCGCGCCCTGCAGGCCGCAGCAAAAA
Organism: Akkermansia sp.; assembly: GCA_045631705.1. Classification (GTDB taxonomy): domain Bacteria; phylum Verrucomicrobiota; class Verrucomicrobiia; order Verrucomicrobiales; family Akkermansiaceae; genus Akkermansia. The sequence continues at coordinate 23,372 of JAZQVE010000106.1, forward strand.
GCATCTGCATGAACTTTGGAGGGCAATTCCCCACCACCGAGACAGAAATCCGCACTCTGCCGGGCATCGGCGACTACACTGTGGGTGCGGTGCTCAGTTTCGCCTTTAACCAGCCGGCACCACTGGTGGATGCCAATGTGTCCCGCGTATTCGCCCGACTGTTCAATGACTCCACCCCGGTGGATTCCCCGGCAGGCAGAAAGCAGCACTGGCAGCTGGCCGCCGAAATGGTGCACCCCACCAATCCACGGGCCTATAATTCCGCCATCATGGAGCTGGGGCAGACCATCTGCACCAGCGGCAGGCCGGATTGCCTGCTCTGCCCGCTGCGCCAGTGGTGCCGGGCAGAACAGCCGGAGAACCTGCCGGTGAAGCTGACGAAAAAGGAAATCACCCCCATGGAGCATCACGATATCTTCCTGCTCACGGAAGCCGGGCTGCTCCTGGAGAAACAGGCCGGCAACAAACGCCACGCCGGCATGTACCGCCTGCCCCGCCGCAGCGCGGAGCATTGTGCCACCCTCCCCCACCTGGCAGACCAGAAATACAGCATCACGCGCTACAAGGTCACCCGCCACCTGTTCCGCGCAGCTGAAGATGAGCCCCTCCAGCCAGGGGAAGAATTCATCCCCCTCTCCCGGCTGGATGACACCCCCATGGCCTCCCCGGACAGGAAGATTATCCGCCAGTTCCTGCCGTAGCAACAGATACGCCATTGTTGATTTCCACCAGCATTAATACTATTCATTATTCACGCAACCTCGCTGCCGAGGAAACGGCAGAACACTAAAATATGACACCCCTGTTAGCACATAACCCGGCAGGCTTAGTGGATGCGCTCTCCTTCACGGTAATCCTGGCGCTGCTTCTGATTCCCCTGGTCTATACCGGCATCTGCCTGCTGGGCTTTCTGCTCGGCAATATCGGCAGCGGTCGCAGTTTTCCGCGAGCGGCACTCTCCGCCATCGCATGCAGCGTGCTGGTATTCTGTCTGCTTGCCCCGGCTGGAATATGGCTTCAGCTCACCTACGGTGTTTCAGACTCCATGAACGATCCGGAATGGCTGAGCTGGTGCAAGATACTTCTGTTCTTCCTGACTGTACTTACTCCTGCGGCAATAGGGCGGTCCATCGCAAAGCTCAGCTGGTTGCGAGTCTCGATCATCACGATTGTCGTTACAATCACCATGGCTGCCACTCTGGCTCTACTGTTTGCCATGGGGGTATTCATGGCCATTATGTCGCAGGTGTAGTGCCTTGCCTGCGGGCATGGTTGTATGACCGGGAAGGAGATTGATTCCCACGATTGTCTGTGCTAAATTCCGGGCATGGATAAAGAACAGATGATTAAAGTGATGTCCTATCTCATCGGCTACCGCGTAGGCAGCCAGGTAATGCCGCAGATGCTGCCCGGTCTTCAGGGCGACGATGTGCTGGCTGAGATGCTGGGCAAGGGTTTCCAGGACGGCCTTTCCGGTAACATGGATATGAGCCTCATCGACGAGAAGGTGAACGAATACCAGCAGACCTTCCTCACCATGCTTCAGAAGCGCGGCGATGAAAAGGCCCAGAAGAATCTCGAAATCGGCAAGAAGTACATGGAGGAGAACGGCAAGCGCGAGGGTGTGACCACCACTGCTTCCGGCCTTCAGTACGAGGTCATCACCACCGGCACCGGCGAAAGCTACGATGCAGCCAAGCATGGCGACGCCCCCACCGCAGAGGTGATGTACAAGGGCACGCTGGTGGACGGCACGGTGTTCGACCAGAGCCAGGCTCCGGTGAAGTTCAACATCCGCCAGGTGATTCCCGGCTTCACGGAGGCCCTCAAGCTCATGCCCGTGGGTGCCAAGTGGCGCGTCACCATCCCCTCCGACCTCGCCTACGGTGCCAACGGCCCCGGCAGCATCGGCCCGAACAGCACGCTCATTTTCGAAATGGAGCTGCTCGGTCTCACCAAGTAACCCCCATCCGGCGCCATGGCAGACTATTCATCCCGCCGCACCACCATCACCCGTGTCACGCTTTTTGCGCTGCTGGGGCTCGTGCTGCTGAGCTATGCCGTCCTCGCATTAGAGGGCAAGGAGCAGATGCTTTTCATCGGCATCGGTCTGTTTGACCTGCTCTATGCCGGCATCATCTCCACCCCGCTCTGGCGCAGGAAGAAATAACACCGCGCCCGTGCGCACTCCTTTTCCTGCCGGGTTGGGCTGCAGCTCAACCCGGCAGTCTTTCTTCCCTTATCGGCGTATAGATAATTTCGCTTGCTTATCTGCCGCAGCTCCTGTATAGTGGGGGCCATGACACGTGTATTACCCGTTCTGTTTGCCGCAATGCCGGCTCTTGTTGCTCCTGCTGCAGCCCAGCAGGCAGACCAGACCATCACTGCGTCCGAGTTTGTGGAGGCTCAGATTGCCGTCATCAAAGGCATGACCGAGCTTCTCTCCGTCAAGGGCATTGAGAAGGATCCGCAGACCGTTGCAGGCGGCATCAACCAGCTTGCCGGCATGATTCATCAGCTGGCTGCGCTGAAACCCGTTGCCACTGCCGAGGATACCGCCATCATCGAGACCGAGCTTGCAGACCAGGCCCGCACAGCGGCCACCGAACTGCACCAAGCCCTCGAAACCACCGTAGAGCGCAATTTCTACAACAGCCAGGAACTCGCTGAAGCTGTTCAGAACTTTGCCGCAGCCTTCCGCTCCCTCCAATAACTGATTCCCCCCCGTACCCGATATGTTCAAGCGTACCTTTATATTCGCCACGGCACTTTTCGCCACGCTGGCTTTCAGCCCGCTGTCCGTAATGGCTCAGGATGATGCAGAGGAAACCACCGAAGCCCCCGTCAAGAAGAACAAGAAGAAGGAAAAGAAGCCGGTCAGCCCCGTAGTGACGGCCGTCAAGAAAATCAAGAAGGTGAAGGGCCGCGTCAATGAAAAGTGCGACTACTACATCTTCCTCTTCTCCGCCAGCTGGTGCGGCCCCTGCTGCAAGGAAATGCCTGAGATTGTAGAGACCTACAACAAGGAAATCAAGAAGTCCGGCAAGGTGGACATCATCCTCTTCTGCCAGGACAAGACCCCGGCTGCTGCCAAGTCCTTCGTCAATAACTTCAAGATCAAGTTCATGACGGTCATGGGCAATGATGACAAGTGCGCCAAGGTTCCGGGCTATGCCCCTGCCAGCGGCATCCCCCACTGCATCATCGTCGACCGCTACGGCCGCAAGATTACCGCCGGCCACCCCGCCAGCCTCCTTCCCAGCTGGGAGTCCCTCACCATCGAGAAGGGTGAACCTGAAGCTCCTGAAACAAAGTAAACACACATCACACATTAACACATATGAAATACGCATCTATTCTTCTGGCTCTGCTTGCCATCCCTGCACTTCAGGCCTCTCCCATGCCGGAGAATGCCCAGGTTCTCGCTTCCAACACCTTTGAAGCCACCTACATGGGCCTCATGGACGTACCCTGCCGCGCCATGACCGCCGATTGCCCCGACAAGTGCGACCACGCCACCAAGGTTGCCCGCTTCCGTGTAACCAAGAATGTGGACTACTCGCAGAATTCCAAATACGGCGATGATAAGGTAGCTCCGGGTTCCATCGTGATGGTGGACGTGAAGAAGCCGACCCCCGGCCAGGACGATGCCGCCGTTTTCGAACTGATTGACAAGCTCGAGCTTGGCTCCAAAGTTCTCATGACCCAGGAGCACTGCTACGGCGAAATCGGCAATCTGGTGACGCCCTTCCGTCCGGTCACCAAGATGGAAATCATCCCCGGCGCCAAGGCTGAAATCCCCGCCACGGAAGCCCCGGCCGGTGATTACTCCGTATGCCCCATTCAGCCCCGCATCCGTCGCTAAGCTGAAAAGCGCATCACTTTCGTGGCAGCCCTGCTCCGGCAGGGCTGCTTTTTTCCTACCGAGATAATGAAACGCACCCTTCTCCCCCTGCTGCTATTACCGGCCTGCATGCACCAGCGCGTGGACATGCGGATTGATGCACGGGATATGGAACAGCCCAGCGATTTGACTTGCCTTCTCCAGCTGGTGACCGAAGGGGTACGGGAGGGTGACCTCTCCGGCATCCTTGAAACGCAGTATGAGGATATCCCCTTTACCCTGAGCATCACCAGCAAAGGAAACGGCGTGCTGAGCCTGCCCGGCACAGAAATCCACTGCGTCGATGCGCACGACAACGGCAGTCTCTACCTGCCGCCCCACTGGGCAGCAATCCGCATGGTGGATATGAATGCTGATGACTACCCTGACCTGGCAGTGGACTACACCATACTGCACACCGGAGAAAAGGAGGGGGACGCCACGCACACCACCCGGCGACATGAGGAATACCTCTATTGCCCGGAGGACTCCGTTTTCAAGCCCAGATAGGCGGCATCACTCCTGCACCAGCTCCAGCTGCGGCATCAGCTGGAGAATCTCTGCCGCAATCTGTTCCACCTGAGCGCGCTGCCGCACATCAAACTGAAGCAGTCGATGCGTATACCCGAGGGAGTCTGTAAGCTGGAGCTCCAGCATTTCATGAGGATTCGTCCCCTCATCATCAGAGAATGTCTCGCAGCTGGCCTTGCGCAGGATAAGCCGGCTTCTGCGCCCCAGCTGCACCCGCTTGACACGCCGGAATCCCCAGACCTCCCAGTATATCTCCACCATATCGCCCTTCAGCAGCAGATACTTCCGCCCCCACAGCACAAAAACCGTTACCCCTGTGCTGCCAATGGCCGGCACCACCGCCATGGCCACAATAAGCCACTTCCAGAAAGGCTCCTCACATTCCCCCACCAGCGCCCCTGCCAGAAAACCCATCAGCACCACACTCAGCAGCACCATCAGGCATTTCATGAAGGTACCCACCGGCTGCCGGAGGTCAATACCTGTCTGTCCATTGTTACTCATCACCTGCACACATGCAATATATCCCACATTCGCCATAAGTTCAAGAATTATCAAGACTGATTGACTTCCTCTGGTTTCATGATAAGATATCATCACCATGTTCCAGAAGCTCATCCTCTCCCTTACCATCCTCTGCAGCCTGAGCAGCTGCATCACCTTCAACACAGGAGCCAGGCTCGACAGCGTCGGCAAGGCTCTGCCAATCTTAGCATATCAAGAAGGAGAAGAGCAGTACTACAAAATAAACGGCGTTGTCTACAAGGAGATTATGGTAGAATACAGGCAGCTGAACCCCAAACTGATGGGCATCATCATCCCGATTCACAATATCGACACCTGCAACCAGGACACGCCCGCACCGGACTCCACCGGCGCCCCTGCTCCGGAGCTCTACCTCGTGCGGCTCGACAACAAGCAATCCGATGATATGCCTGTTTTTATCCGGGCCATCGATTTTGACTACACCAAAGCGAAGCGTGTCGACAAAAAAGACCTGACCGTCAGCTACATGGACAAAAGCCACTTCAATAGGAGCGTAGACCTGCTCACCCTCACACCGAGCCAATACGAAAGTACGGGTCTCTTCGGCGTGCTGAATGGTCTGCCCACCATCCGCACCACGGGCAACAAACTACGCCTGCCTCTGGCCGTGGCTCTGAGCTATGGTGTGGATTTACCCCTCACCGCCGCCAGCTACGCCGCCGGTTCAGTCCTGTACCCCATCCTGCGCATCTTCGGACTCTAATCAATTGTCAATCGTCAATAGTCAATCGTCAATCCCCCATTGTCGCACTTGCAGCTTGACCGCAGGCGGGGATTCTGGTACTCTGTGACGAATGCTCAAAAAACTGCTCAGTTGCCTGATTCTGGCCTGTACCCTGCTAGTGTTGGCGGGGTGCAATCAGGAGAACCCGGACAGCAAGGTCATCCGCATGGGCGGGTTCCCGAACGTGACTCATGTGCAGGCACTTGTGGCGCGCAATATGAGCCGCCACGGCGAAGGCTGGTTTGAGCGATACCTGCCCGGCTATTCGATTGAATGGTATACCTACAACGCCGGCCCCACCGCCATGGAGGCATTGTTCGGTCGCACGGCAGACCTCACCTACGTAGGCCCCAGCCCCGCGCTGAATGCCTATGCCGTATCCGCCGGGCGCGAGGTGCGCATCCTGGCGGGTGCCGTGAATGGCGGAGCCGCGCTCATGGTTGCCCCCGGCAGCAATATCAACTCCCCCGCTGATTTCAAGGGCCGCAGCATTGCCACACCTCAGCTGGGTAACACGCAGGATGTTTCCTGCCGCGCCTGGCTCACCCGCAACGGCCTGAGCTGCACTCTGGAGGGCGCAGGCGACTGCCGCGTGGCCCCCACGCCGAACTCCATGCAGCTGCAGCTCATGAAGCAGGGCGATATTGACGCCTGCTGGACGGTGGAACCCTGGGTCTCCCGTCTGGAGGGCATGGCCGGCGCCCGCATTCTGGTGCAGGAGCCGGATGTGGTCACCACCGTGCTGGTCGGCCGCGTGGGCTGGCTGAAGCACCACCCGCAGGAGGCCGCCACCATCATCCGCGCCCACCGCGAGCTCACCCAGTGGATTATTGACCACCCCGAGGAAGCCCAAGCCCGCGTGGTTGAGGAACTCACCGAGCTCACCCAGGCCCCCATGGAGCCCGAGCTGGTGCGCAGCGCCTGGAACCGCCTGAAACTGACCACGGAGATTGACCTGCCGGGGCTGAAGCAATTTGTAGAAGATGCACAGGCCGCAGCCCTGCTGGACCGCGTGCCGCCGCTGGATGGAATGATTTACAAGCAAGACTGATGACACAGGAGAAATTACACGAGGAAATACACCACTTCCCCACCGCCAAGCTCAGCATTGAGCATGTGTGCAAGGATTTCGTGACCAAGCGCGGCACCGTGCGCGCGCTGGACGATGTTTCGCTCACCATCAACGAAGGCGAATTTGTCTGCTTCGTGGGCCCCAGCGGCTGCGGCAAGTCCACCCTGCTCAATATCATCGCCGGCCTCGATAAGCCGGACAGCGGCATGGCGCTCATCGACGGCACCCCCATCACCGGCCCGGGACGCGACCGCATGGTCATGTTCCAGGAACACGCACTGTTCCCCTGGCTGGATGTCATCGGCAATGTGATGTTCGGTCTGAAGCAGAAGCCGAACCTGACCAATAAGGAGCGCCTGGAGGTGGCCAAATACTACCTTTACTTGGTGAAGATGGATCGCTTTGCGCACGCCAATATCCACGAGCTCAGCGGCGGCATGCGCCAGCGTGTGGCGCTGGCCCGTTCACTGGCTCCGAACCCCAAGATTCTGCTCATGGATGAGCCTTTCTCCGCCCTGGATGCCATGACCCGCGAACAGCTTTACGGCGATATTCAGGAGGTGTGGGAGAAGCGCCGCAAAACCATCGTCTTCGTAACCCACAACGTGCGCGAAGCCGTGTGCCTGGGCAGCCGCGTCATCCTGTTCTCACCGCATCCCGGCCGCGTGCGCGAGGAGTTTCCCGTGTATCTCGCCCGCCCGCGCAATATCAACAACCACGACCTGGCCGACATTTCGCAGAGCATCACCTCCGCGCTCAAAGGCTACACCGCCAACGAATCTGATTAAGCCGCCATGAAACGCGTTATCATCACCGTCCTCTTCTTCCTGCTGCTCATTCTGGTGTGGGCCGCGCTCACGGGCGACCTGGCCGCATTCGGGCTGGATATCAGCCTGTGGTCACCCTATGTGCTGCCCCCGCCCAGCACGGTGGGCCATTACCTGTGGGATAACACCGTGAACGGCAAAATCCCGCTCTCCATGCTCATCACCCTGCGCCGCCTGCTCATCGGCTATGTCATCGGCCTTATGCTGGGTGTGCCGCTGGGCATGCTCGCCGCGCGTTTCCGCAGTGTGAATGACACCCTGGGCATGCTGGCCCTGGGCTTGCAGGCCCTGCCCAGCGTGTGCTGGGTGCCGCTGGCCTGTATCTGGTTCGGACAGACGGAATCCGCCCTGCTCTTTGTGGTCATCATGGGCACGCTGTGGAGTGTGCTGCTCTCCACCCAGAACGGCATGAAGAATGTGCCCCCCATCTATGCCCGAGCCGCACGCACCATGGGCTCCAGCCCGCTGCATACCCTGGTGTTTGTGACCCTGCCGGCCTCTGCCCCCTTTGTGGTAAGCGGCATGAAGCAGGGCTGGGCCTTTGCCTGGCGTTCCCTCATGGCGGCGGAAATCTATGTTTCCGTGGTATCGGGCTTCGGTATCGGCCAGTATCTGCACTATGGCCGCGAGCTGCAGCGCATGTACCAGGTCATCGGCATCATGTTCATCATCATTGCCGTGGGTCTGCTGGCGGATAAGATTCTCTTCTCTCCCGTGGAATCCTGGCTGCACCGCCGCTGGGGAACGAATAAAGATTGACGATTGACTAATGACTATTGAGGCAATGATTCCGGAGTGGATTGAGGAACTGAGACTTTTGCTGGGTGATTGTGTGCGGACGGATGAGGAAACGCTCCGCGCCCATGCCGGGGACAAGTGGCACGCCGAAGCCCTGCCCCAGGCAGTGGTGCTGGCTACCTCCACAGAGCAGGTTTCCGAAACCCTGCGCTTTGCTCATGAGCGGGGCATCCCCGTGACCCCGCGCGGTGCGGGTGTGGGCTATGTGGGCGGCTGTGTGCCCGTGCAGGGCGGCATTGTCGTCTCCGTGGCGCGCATGACCCGCATTCTGGAGGTGAATCCCGGGGATGGCGTGGCGGTGGCCGAGGCCGGCGTGCTCACAGCCGATTTACAGGCCGCCTGCGCCGAAGTAGGCTGGTTCTACCCGCCCGACCCCGCATCCCGCAAGGAATCCAGCATCGGCGGCAATATCGCCACCAATGCAGGCGGCCCCCGCTGCCTGAAATACGGCGTGACCCGCGCCTATGTGCTGGGGCTCACTGTGGTGCTGGCCGATGGCCGCGTGCTGCGCTGCGGCGGCCGCACCCACAAGAACAAGCAGGGCTTTGACCTGGTGGGGCTCTTCTGCGGCCGCGAAGGCATGCTCGGCACCGTGACCGAGGCCACGCTGCGCATCATTCCTGCCCCCCCTGCCCGCGCTGCGCTGCACGCCAGTTTCCCGCAATT
>JAZQVE010000107.1:0-22064 GCA_045631705.1 Akkermansia sp.
CAGAACGCTGTGCTGCAGCCCTTCTACGCTACCAACACCATGAAGAAGTTCGACGTTCGCGTCGTATGCCGTGGTGGTGGTGTGCACGGCCAGACGGGTGCTATCTCCCTGGCTATTGCTCGCTCCCTGGTCATGATTGACGAGGAGTACCGCTCCGCTCTCCGTGAGCAGGGCCTGCTTACCCGCGACTCCCGCATGAAGGAACGCAAGAAGGCTGGTCGCCCCGGCGCCCGCAAGCGTTTCCAGTTCAGCAAGCGCTAAAGCAATTACTGGTTTTGGCTTTCAAAAGCGCCTTTCCCATGCGGGAAAGGCGCTTTTTCTTGAATGCAGATTTCTGAATGCAGAATAGAGTATTCACGTGCGGAGTACGCCGCACTGAAGAATAAAATCACCTGAGATTTCTCAGGTGACTTTTCATTAAATGCTAATCATTAATAACCCCCATGTGAGCAGGTTGCGCTGCCGGTTCATGCACGTAGGCAACCCGCAGATGCTTTCCGATGATGAGTAGACGGTCTATTGTAGGGCAGTGCATATTTGCCGGTGATGTTTTGCGCTTGCAGAGGAAGCAGGGATGCTGTAATCTATCTGGCGCTTATGAATAGGAGTGTAGAAGTCAGGACTGGCGAGTACAAGGTGTATTATGATGTGCTTCGTTTGCTTGCAATCTTTTTTGTTGTATTTAATCATACCCCTGCATTTCATTTTCCCTTCCAATCATCGGGTAATAGTCTCATTGTATATGCGATGATGATAATTTCAGCTCTTGATAAGGTGGCAGTTCCGTTATTCTTTATGATTAGCGGAGCCTTGCTGCTTGCGAAGCAGGAGTCTGTTGTGACAGTGTTGAGAAAACGAGTAGTTCGTTTTGTGTGTGTTATATTGCTATTTCATTTTATTCAGGCTTCCTGGTATTCCCTGAGCGGAGGTGCAAATGGAGTAGGTATACGAAGTTTTCTGGGGGATTGCTATTGGGGAGGCTGCAACCATGGATATGTCCTTGCTTCGGTGGGTGCATATGCTGTCTGGTTTTTGTATGCATATCTGGGTGTGCTCTTAATGCTCCCTTTCCTTCGTAGTATGGTTGAAGTAATGGGCCGGTCTCAATTCTTTTATCTTTTTGGATTGCAGATTGTCTGCTGTGTGTTGATTCCGTCAGCTTTTATTTTGGTGACGGGAGAATCATCAGCAGATGGAGGTTTATTGAAATATCTGCCTATATGTGGTAACGTATTGGTGTACGTTCTGGCCGGCTATTATGTGGAGAACAGAGTGGTTATAGCCTCTCTTCAGAGGAAGCATATTGTGTATATGCTGCTGGCTTCGATTGTGTTTCTGGGGCTTGCTGTTACCATGCCGGAAATCGCTCGAATCCGAATGGGGGCACCCTGTATGAGTCAGTATATTCCTGGGATAACCAGTTTCCTGTTAATTCCATGCATGACGATTGTGCTGATAATGAAACGTCTGTGTGGAGGATGTGGCCAGCTTTCAATTGTTGCGCGAGCGTTGCGCTATCTTGGTGGTGCCGTGTTTACAGTAATGCTGGTGGAAAATATTCTGCGAGAATGGATTAGTTCGCTGTTTCCGGGGTATGAAACCAGTTACCTGCCTTCTATCTGGGTGTCGGGACTAGTGTGCCTTGTCGGGTTAGGCCTGGGGCTGGTGCTCAAGCAGTTTCCTGTATTGAAGAAGCTGCTCTGACAGGGGAACGCAACATAGTTCAGCTTCTGCATTTCAGCGGGTCAGCAGGTTGCGCTGCCAGTTCATGAGGGAGGCCAGGCCTTTGTCTTCATTGGTGGCAATGCTTTCAATCTGGCTGCGGGTGGCAATGAGGGACGGGTCGAGAGCAAGCTCCTCTGCGATAGCATTGCGGCGGGCTGCCCAGCGGTCCACCCGCTCATCGAAGAACGCGTCGGTCTCGTGGTGAGTGCGCTTTAGAAGCTCGGGGTAATCCTCCTCATCCATGAGGTGGAAGTGCTCCACTGCCTTGCGGAAGCGGGCAGCGCGGTGGTGGTGCATGCTATTAAGGGGGAAGACCGGGCGGAACTCCTGCAGGGCGTTGCTCCAGCGGATGAGATCGTTGTTGCCGCAAACCATGAATGCGGGGCGGTCGATGGTGGCCGCTTCCTTATCGCGCCAGAGCCAGAGAGCCCGCAGGGCTGCGAGACCACGGCGATTCAGCTTTCCACTGCCTTTAATGCGCCAGGGATCCTGGCCGGTGGAGGCATGGCGCTCGCGCCCGTGCTCCAGATTATGGGCACAGCTCTCCAGGAACCATTCGTAGCGGCCGGCTTGTTTGAGCTCAGCCACCAGCTTATCTGCCATTTCGAGCATGTATTTCACATCGCCCTGGGCATATTCCTTCATGTCCGCCGGCATGGGGCGGATGCCCCAGTTTGCACGCTGGTTCTTCTTGCTGAGCACCACGCCGTAGTAATGCTCCACCAGTGCGGCCAGCCCGAACTGCTGGAATCCCAGAAGACGCGCTGCAATCTGGGTGTCCAGAATCATGTGTGGCAGCACCCCGTAGGCATTCTGCAGCAGGCTCATGTCGTAATCTGCGCCGTGCATCCATACGTCGGTTTCCTGCAGCCACAGGGTAAAGAGTTTCATGTCCTCGATAGCCAGCGGGTCGATGATGACCACGCCCTCTGCATCGGCATACTGAATAAGGCAGAGCTTTTCGCGGTGGCGGTGCAGGCTATCGGCTTCCAGATCGAGCACTGTGCGCCCCTGCGGCTGGGCAGCAGCGCGCAGTTTCCATTGGTACAATGCTTCAGAGTCGGTAATCATGAACGCGCGCCATGCTATCACATAGGGCCTCCGATTGCAAGCCGATAATGTGTTGCAGTCGCCGTGCTTATCTGGCATAGAGACACGAAATCCGCATGGTTGCTTGATTTCGGCGTATTGCATTCTCACAATATTTTTCGCGCAGATGACAAATCCGCGGTTCATGTTCATGATTGAGCTTGCCCAATGGAGGGAGGAGGAGTATAATACCGCGCGTTATGAAACAGTACGCCTCACAGCTTCTGCGTTACCCCGAGATGGGGATTTCCCTGGATCTTTCCAAACTGCCGCTCACGCCTGAATTCCTGGCTGAGATGAAGCCGCTTATCGACCGTGCCTACACGGATATTGCGGCTCTGGAGAGCGGCGTGATTGCCAACCCTGATGAGAACCGCATGGTGGGCCACTACTGGCTGCGCAACAGCGCGATTGCCCCCACCGAGGAGCTGCGCGCCAAGATTGACGGCCCGCTGGCTGACCTGAAGGCTTTTGCTGCCGAGGTGCTGAGCGGCAGCATTCTTGCCCCGAATGGCAGGAAGTATACCACTTGCCTCGTCATCGGTATCGGTGGCTCCGCTCTGGGACCGGAGCTGGTGGCAGATGCGCTGCCTGCTGAGGGGCTCAACATGGCTTTCCTTGACAACACCGACCCGGATGGCATGTACAAGGTGCTGGATACCCTGCCGCTGAGCGAGACTCTGGCCGTGGTGATTTCCAAGAGCGGTGGCACCCCCGAGACCCGCAATGGCATGGTCTGCGCCCAGCAGTATTTTGCTGATAAGGGCCTGTGCTTTGCCAAGCAGGCTGTGGCTGTGACAGGCGTGGACTCCACGCTGGACAAGGTGGCCGTGAGCGAGGGCTGGGTGAAGCGTTTCCCCATGGAAGACTGGGTGGGCGGACGCACTTCTGAGACCTCCGTGGTGGGCCTGGTGCCTGCTGCTCTGCAGGGCGTGGATATTGACAGCCTGCTGGCTGGTGCCGCTGCCATGGATGCCCACACCCGCGTGGCTGATACTGCCACCAACATGGCCATGAAGCTGGCTCTGGCCTGGTATGAGGCCGGTGAGGGCAAGGGCAAGAAGGATATGGTGGTGCTGCCTTACAAGGACAGCCTGGTGCTTTTCTCCAAGTACCTGCAGCAGCTCATCATGGAATCCCTGGGCAAGGAGCTCGACCTGGACGGCAACACCGTGAACCAGGGTATCTCCGTGTACGGTAACAAGGGCTCCACCGACCAGCATGCCTACGTGCAGCAGCTGCGCGATGGTATCAACAACTTCTTTGTGACCTTCATCGAGGTGCGTCAGGCCCCCACCGACACCGTGAAGGTGGAGGACAGCTTCACCGCCGGTGATTACCTGCAGGGGTTCCTGCGCGGCACCCGCAAGGCTCTTTCCGAGAGCGGCCGCAAGAGCATCACCATCTCCATCCCCGTGGTGAATGCCTACACGCTGGGCATGCTCATCGCCCTGTTTGAGCGCACGGTGAGCTTCTACGCCAGCCTGATTCACATCAACGCTTACCACCAGCCCGGCGTGCAGGCCGGTAAGCTGGCTGCCAACGTGTTCCTGAAGCTTCTTGCCGCTGCAGAGGGTGCCCTCTCTGCCACGCCTGCCACCGCCGGCGAGATTGCTGCCAGGCTCGGCACGGATGCGGAGGATACCTACCATGCCCTGGTGCATATTGCCGAAAGCGGCAAAGCCACCTGGAGCCTGGCTGAGTGCCCCTGCGGCGATACTTTCGCCGCCAAGGCCTGATTCTTTTCAGCGCATTCTGCAGAAAAAGCCTGAGAGTTGCTCTCAGGCTTTTTTCTTTTATACACCGGGGGCAGGGGGAATGCCGTTTCCCTTGGAACGGTGTACCCACCTTCGGCTTATTGTTGCATGGGGCGGTCATTGCGCGTACACTGCGCGGCAGAGTCACCTGCATGGCAGGTGCCCGCCTACCCGTAAGACCAATAGCGCTGCTATTCCCAGCCGTTCCTTGTCAACAAGGGACGGGAGGGAGAGCAGAGAGAGAACAATACCCCATGGCCCAACAATTAAAGACAATCCTCCACTGGAGGTATGAGGTGAGCTCGCCGGAGGCGTGCTCTGTTTCCCGGACAGATGGTTCCACTATCTGCCATGTAGCTGCCGGTGTGCCCGCTGAGTTCACGGCGGATGGTGCAGATGTCATCCTGTCCTCAAATCTGGCAAGCATGCTGCCGCTTGCCGGCAAGAGGGTGCAGCAGACCGGCGGCGCGTCGACCGGGGGACTTTCTGCCACCGGTGAGCCGGTGCTGCCCTTGACTGCTGGTATATTGACCATATGCCATGCAACCTGGTTTGATAATGCCGGACAAGGGGCCATTACTGTGCAACCCTCTGCATGGAGGATCGAGGTGATGACCTGTTATCTGAAAACGGCAGTGCCTGTGTCCCTTGCAGGCGTGACATGGCTGTATGGTATGCCTGACATGGTGGAAGGCTATACCTATGTCATAGCTTTGCAGCAGGTGGATGCCACTACTGTTCTTGCAAATCTTGCTTACTCGCTGAAACAATGATTGCTACCGGATTATGTGTGATGGGCGGTTGTTTCGCTTTGGATAAAGGCGCGGCAGTAGATTCCTATTGGCCAGCAGAGCGAGCTGTCTTTTCTCCTGAACTCGATGCCGAGACGCTTAAGATTGTAAGCTTTTTGACCTGCGGTGGTGATGCCGAAAACGATACGGCTCTGCTTGTGGGGGCATTTGCGAGTGCCAATGTTTCATGGCTTATTGCGGTTGGCCTGAATCGCCCGTCTAATTTATATAATGGGCGAATCAATGTTATATGCTCTAACCAGGAAGGCTTACGTGTTTATGCCGATTATGGAGATAATCGCCTGACTCTGCTGCGGAACTCTTCCCTAGGTATTAATGTAAGGATGCAGGTAGCGGAAGGGGTTGCCGATATTGAGTCAACGGGTGAATCCGGTACGCTTGCTGACTCTTACTTGCTTGATGATGACCTCCCTCGCGAGTTCATTGTGCGTAGTAACATTACAAAGGCATTCAGTATTTTCTGGTACTCAAATGCACGGCTGGGAACACGTTGGTGTGTCCGTGCTATGCAATCCCCCGCAGGGTATTCTGCTATATATTCTGATTTTGATGAATCCTTAACTGAAATATGAGCTATGTTTTACAAGAAAGTCAAAGATGAATACGGTATGTACGCCGATGCTTCCGGTGTGCGTTATGATATATGCGCAGCCCGGAGAATACGCAACGCTACTGGTACCAGCAGCGTTGCGTACGAATGCTTTCCCTCGCTGCAGACCGCGCTGGAAGCCTGGGGACTTGTCTCGCTGGTGTGATTTTCAGCAATCGCCCATGAGTCCAAGGCTACGGCCTCCATCCACCTGCAGGTTCTGGCCGGTTATGAATCTGGCTTGTGGTGATGCAAGGAAGACAACGGCATGGGCTACATCTTCTGGTGAGCCTATGGCTCGCATACAGTTTGAGCGCAGAAGATACTCACGCTGGTCTTCGCTGTATTCGCCTCGCTGGATAAACCCTGGAGAAACGCAGTTTACGGTGACTCCGTGTGGCCCTACTTCCAGGGCAAGGCTACGGGAAAATCCCAGTATGCCGGACTTTGCTGCGGCATAGTCGCTGAAGCATGCCTTGCCCCGGTCTCCTACAGCGGAAGATATGTTGATAATGCTTCCCTTTTTCTGAGAGTGCATGCGAGCTGCTGCTACCTTAGAACCTATAATGCACAGTCTGAGATTGGAGTTCAGGACATGGTCCACCACTTTCATGTCCTGCTTATGCATGACCGAGGCTTTTTCCCGAGCAGACCCACCCGCGCAGTTTACCCATATATCGAGAGCGGCCTTACCCAGCACAGATGATACGGAACTAGCGACATCAGATTCTTCCTCCATGTTCATTACCAGTGCTGTACAGCTGCCTGGTTTGAGTTTGTTCATTTCATCTACAAGAGGGGAGAGACGTTCGAGACTTCTGCCAGCGGCGTATACATGAGCTCCTTCACTGATGAAACGTGCTGTGATAGCGCGACCGAGTGAGCCGTTAGCTCCGGTGACGACTGCATTTTGACCGGTTAGAAGCGGGGATGACGTCAGTTGTGGCAGCGTATAAGAACTCTCGTTGTTATACATCTTGATGGGTATGCGCTCGGGCGCGATGCCTGATTTGAAAAGCAACCACCGAAGAGTTTTTCTGCAGAGTCTCTTAATCATAATCTTCAGTTTTGCACAGAGCGCCTGATGATGTTCTTGATTTTTGATTTGATGCCGAAACCTTTGTGCGTTCCTTCTGTTGATGAAGGATTTTGTGCTTCTATGATGGAATGCCATGTCTGTCCATCGATATCTCTGTCAGTGAAGACCTCAAATATGATGGGGGTGTCTGAGTTTTCTGACAGAAATTGAGGTAGTGCAGCATCAAATTCATCTTTGTTGGTAGCGGCGAGATACGTGTAACCTCTGGATTCAACCCATCCCTTGGCTGATGAAATATGGCCTGCACCTGCGTTTTTGTCTAATGAAGGGAAGTTCTTCAGACCTCTGGTGTTGAAATAGAAGAGAGAGGCTCCTCCATTATTCAGAAGCATGATGCGAATGTTGTTGCGCTGGTATTTGTTCCAGAGAGCATTCAGATCATAGAAGAATGTCAAGTCGCCAAGAATGAGGAATGACAGACGGTTTGAAACGGCGGCTTGCCCAATAAAAGAGCTCATGCATCCATCGATGCCGTGAACACCGCGGTTACAATATATACGTATGCTGGAATCACAGTTGAAAAATTGAGTGATACGTATTGTTGAACTATTTCCAAGATGTAGTATTGAGGACTCTGGCAGTTTGGGAAGCAACTGTTGACACGCATAGCTGTTAGAATATTGTAGCTCCGGAATGTGGAATTGCGATTCCTTTGTTTTGCAGGCCTGATAATATTCTGAACTGGCAGAGCTATCAGCATACTGAGCCATTATTCTCAGAAATTCCAGACTGCTTTTCTCGATGATGCAGGAAAGCTTATGATACGGATCTGCCAAGGTGCCTTGCTCGTGTACCAGCCAGTGTTCGATATCTGTGGAATAATCCTTTAATGTGTACTTGAAGAAGGTAACATTACTGCCGTCTAATGAAATAACCACCTTGGGAGCTATTTCCTGACTGAATGGACGAGCTTTTTCGATGTCAATGGCATTTTTGCAATGCAGGTTTGAAAGGTTGTCTTTTGCGATAACGCAGTTGAAACCCTCTGATATTTTATCGAGCAGAGCTTCCTTTTCTGTGGAAAATGAGTAGTCTTGCCCGCAGAGAATGAGTATTCGTTTACTCCTTATGGAATCAAAGGCGTGTTTCCATGTGTCAGCCGAGGTGTTGCTGTCAAGTCTGCGGATGATATTGATAGTGGGGAGCTTAGTGGTTGTAAATGTATCACCAATAGCAAACATTCCATAACTGATGGGAACATTAATGTGAATGGGCCCTGAACCATGGTGATGCATGGCCAGGAATGCCTCATTCAATAAGCGTCGGCAATACCAGTCATCGCGTTCATTATGGATTTCTTCTGGGAGAGTTACTGCATATTTGGTGATGCCCTGAAACATGGGAGGTTGATTAATCATCTGGTCCTCACGCTGATTCAGAAAGTACGGATGTTTATCTGCGGTGATGATGACAAGTGGAATGTTTCGATGGAACGCTTCTGTCACTGCACTGATGTAGTTACATGTTGCAGTGCCGGACGTGCTCATAATGGCAACGGGAGCTTGGATTTCCTGCGCAATTCCAATGGCAAAGAATGCGGCGCTTCGTTCATCTGTTACACTATAAGTTTCAAAATAGTCATCCTCATCGATAGAACGGACCATGGCATTGTGACTTGTTCCCGGAGAAATAACAATTTTATTAATGCCCTGTGCTTTCAGCATGGCAACTACATATAGTGCACTTTTGTGGTTGGTATACATACAAAGATATAGTTAAATTTTATTGAAAGGGAGGAGTCTGGCTCCCAGACTGGTAGATTTTATGGTATTATATATTTCAGCATAGGCGCTTTCCTTGAAAATATGTAAAGGAGTGAAATAAAGGATAAGGGAAGAGATTCCGCCGATAGCAAGTTGGAGTACAATCGGGAGTGTTGTTTGCGTACAGAGAAATCCTGGGAGACTGGCTATGGCCGCGAGTAGGAAATAAGGGAGATAATCCTTCTGCTGAACCCACCAGGTGAGTCCCAGTATTTTGCCGGTGAAATAGGCGTTGAAGGCAACCGCCATATGACAGTAGATGGCACCTGCCCAGCAGATAGCCTCAACGCTGATAGTGGCTGCATACAGCAGCATGGCGATGGAAATTGTTTTCTTGATGATTTCGAGCCGGAGAAAAAGATCTGAACGTCCCTTTACCATGAGGAGGTTAAGATTGATTGTACTCATGTGTGTGGCCGCCCAGCCAGCTGCAATGATTTGCAGATAGGGTACACAGGGCAACCAGTCTGTTCCGTACATGAGCTCTATGACAGGGTTGGCCATGGCGATGAGCGCCATGGTACACCAGGCTACACCTAGCGTAGTAATGCGCATGTATTTGCGGTAGGCTGAGGTGAGCCGCACATTGTCATCCTGCACGGTGCATAGCACTGGGTAGATCACATTACCGAGAATTCCGCAAATGGTATCTGGCGCCATGCAGGCCATGCTTGCCCCTTTACTGTAGTACCCCAGTTGGGCAGGGGAATAGAATTTGCCGATGATGAAGGTCCGGGCGTTGGTGTATAGAATATGGAGGACCCCCGAGCATGCCAGTTTCGAGCCGAAGCCGAACAGCTCGAGGAATGAGGCCTTGGAGAAGAGAAAACGAGGTTTCCATGGGGAAATAATCCAGACAATGCCAAGTGAAAGCAGGGTTGTAAAAATTCCCTGCCACATGATGGCCCAGACTCCCCAGCCCAGCCAGGCAAGACCAAGACACACCGGCATGCCGGCAAGGGTGACGATGCTTCCTACGATGGCTGGCGTTTTGAAATCGCGGCGAGCAGAGTAGAGAGTCCAGTGTACGCTGGCTGTGCTGCCAATAAACATGTTGAAGGCGGAGGCTCGTGTGAGCCAGAGCAGCTCTGGCTGGTTGTAGAATTGTGTGAACCATGGCGCCAGGAGGAAGAGGATGAGACTGACCAGGAAACTCATGCCCACATTGAACCAGAACATGGTGCAGCAATCGTTCTCAGTCCGGTCAATCTTGCGAATCAGGGCTGAGCCGAAGCCAGCCTGGGATAACTGACTGGCAATAGCAAAGAAGATAGCCGTAAGTCCCACGATGCCCATTTCTTCCGGGCTGATGAGACGGGCCAGAACCATGCCGTAGATGAGCTGGATGGGCTGCATAGTGAATTTCTGCAGCATGCCCCACTTGGCTCCACTGATGGTTTCCTTTTTAATGTTGGCCATGTTTTATTCGAGATTTTCTTTCAGGAATTGCAGCGCGCGCTGCTTTTCGCTGCTACGGATAGCGTTCACGTGTTTCCAGTCGATAGGTGTGCGCATGAGTTCCTTAACCTGCTCTGGTGTGGGATTGATGAGGAGCCTGTCTTGCAGGCAGAATGTGCCCAGCAGGGAATCAAAACGTGCAGAGCCACGCGCCTCGTTGCCGAGGCAGACGAATGGCTTGTTGAAAATAATGGCGAATACGCAGCCGTGGAAGGAATCGGTAAGCACGCACTCTGCATCCCGGATACAGCGCAGCCACTGAGGGATGGAGAGGGGAATGCGGTCCATGGCTCTGGGGGCATCGCCATGCGCGGTGAGTTGCTGGGGGTAAAGATGGGCCTGTGTTGCCACGGCCTGGGTAAGTTGTTTTTTTTCCTCCGTTTCGTCCAGCAGATAGACTGCCATGCAGGGCTGGGGCAGGCGGAGCGTCCACCAGCGGCGGATGAGGCGGGAGTAATCCGCCGGCTCCAGCAGCAAGGTGGGATCCGGCATCTGCACGGCATTCACCCCGAAAACCTCGCGGCAGATGCGTATGCCGCTGTGCTCGCGAACGGAGACAGCTTTGAAATCCTTTATCAGCCTGGCGCATTCCTCTGTTTCTTCCGGGGTCCCTTCCCATTCATCTGTTCCGAAGGATGCTGCATAGGCAAAGCTGCGCTTCCGCTGCTCTTGCGAGGCAAAGGAGAGGAAGAAGAAGGGAGTGTCGATTAGATCTCGCGCATATACAGACCGCCATACCTGGTCGCTGCCTATAATGAATTTGGGAGCCCGGGTGAAACCTGATGTACTCTTGTATTTCCTTTTCAGAGTAGTGAAGCGCATGAAGAGTTTCTTAAAGGCGACATGGCGTAAGGGAATAAGGTATCGCGGTGTCTCCTCATGTCGAGAGCCTAAAATCATGCGAAGAATCGTGCACCAATAGCGAAATCGGGCTCGTGGCCCTTGATATTGCATCCATTCCTCCCATTCCGTAGGCAGATAATCGATGGTGGAGCAGGGAGTACCAAGCATGCGCACTGTTGCTTGAAGGGCGTATGATTGAAGGATGCCACCGTAATTACAGAATGTAGGGTGAGAGAGGATGTGTAGCATGGAGCTGTTGCAGTAAAATCTCGGCTGCGATTGTAGCATACTCTGTCTGAGTAGGCCAGTTTTTTTTCCTGGTTGACATACGTAGCGGTGATGCTAAACTAGTGCATATGGAGCATTTTCGCCTCAGTATTATTGTGCCCGTGTACAACACGGAGGCTTTGTTGCCTCGGTGCTTGGACAGTCTGATAGGACAGACATACCGGAATCTTGAGATTATTTGTGTGGATGACGGTTCAACGGATGCTTCGCTGGCAGTTCTTTCGCGGTATGCTTCGCAGGATTGTCGTATCAAGGTGATTCATCAGGAGAATGCCGGGGTTTCAGTAGCCCGAAATGCCGGATTGGATGCCGCCACAGGGGATTTGGTAACCTTTGTTGATGCAGATGATTGGCTGGAAAGGGATACTTATGAGAAGGTTGTTGCCCGTATGTCGGGAGAGGTGGAGTTGGTGTGCTTTGGTACACGTATTGAATCAGACGTGTGGGGGAGGGCTCAAAGTGAGTTGCAGGAGTTGTTGAATCCTGATAAATGCGGCGTGGTGCCCCTGACTCCGGATAATGCTATGGAAATAAATGGTTGCGTTTGGAATAAGGTTATTAGAATGAATGTGCTGAGACAGCATGATCTGCGTTTTTTTGAGGGTGTGTCATATGGTGAGGATGTAGCCTTTATATATTGTGTGTTGGGATGTGCTCATTTTGCCTGGTGTGAGCCCGAAAGGTTGTATCATTACCAGCTGCATGAGCAATCTGCTACTGGTGGTGCAGGAAGAAGCTCGCTACGTATATTGACGCATTTATCGAGTGTTGAGTCCGTGTATCATTTTTATTGTCGACTGGGTCTTAATCCTGAGCGTCGGAGGTTGTTGTCGGGCTTATTTGAGCATTCATATTTCTATGTCTGCAGAAGTATAGATGGTCGGTGGCGTGCTGATGCCGATGCGGAAGCTCGTCGAGTTGCTGAAACGACTGGGCTTTTGACGTGTTGGGAGAACGGGGCAATACGATGCCTTTTGTCAAACAGACAGAGTAGGATAATTGGTCTGTTCAGATGGTTCCGCGCTAATTGTGTAAGCTTTGGCGTTTTGGGCCGGGGCTTGTGGTCCATAACATATGAGCCAGGGAAAAGGGTATACCGATTTATGGGAATGGCGGTATGGACTGCATATGTTAATGAAGTGGGGGAAATCATCGGGCATAAGTGCCTGATATGGTAAGGAATTAAGAAGGGAGCGGTAAGCAGGAAAGTCAGAAGTGATTGCTTATAGACTTGCTTATAGGGGGGAGTTATGGTAGTTTCTGTCCGTGGGACATATTCCGAAGATTATTCATTACTGCTGGTTTGGCGGTAAGCCGCTTCCGTCGGCTGCGCAGAGGTGCATAGCCTCGTGGCGGAAGTATTGCCCGGACTATGAAATCCGGGAGTGGAATGAGTCTAATTATGATGTGAGCCGATGCCAGTATATGCAAGATGCCAGCCGGGCAGGCAAATGGGCGTTTGTGTCGGATTATGCGCGTATTGATATTCTGCATCAATATGGAGGAGTGTATCTGGATACGGACGTGGAGCTGCTGAAGCCGTTGGATGATTTTCTGGACTATCCGTTGTTCTGCGGGTGGGAGAAGAGTGAGGGTACGCCCCTGTATGGTAGCGAACCTGATGAGAGGATGCATTATGCTGTTAATTATGGCCTGGGAGTAGGAGCTGTACCGGGGCACCCAGTGCTGCGGGATTTAATGGAGTTATACCAGGGGCTTTCCTTTTACCAGACGGATGGCTCGCTGAACCTTGTGCCGTGCCCGGTATACCAGACCCGGGTGATGCAGCGCTACGGGCTGGATGCTACGCAGGCTACGTTGCAGCAAAATGAGCATTTTGCCGCTTTCCCGTCGGAGTATTTTGCTCCTAAGTCGTATCACACCGGGTTGATAGAGCGGACTCCGGCGACTGTTAGTATTCACCATTTCTCTATGAGCTGGAAATCCCGCCGGGATAAGCAGGAGTATTTTTTTTACAGCCGGCTGGCACGGTTTATGCCGCAGGAGAAGGCTCGTGTATGGGTGAAGAAGCAATTTGCCCGTTATGATTACTGGCTGTGGCGGATAAAGAAGATTTTTGGAATCAAGTAGGCATGCTGGTATCTATCATTGTTCCTGTATATAACACGGCTCCGTGGTTGCGGCGGTGTCTGGATAGCATTTGTACCCAGACATACGATAATCTGGAGATTGTGTGTGTGAATGATGGCTCAACAGACAATTCTGCTGAGATTCTGGCAGAATATGCCGCGAAGGATGCTCGAATCCGGGTGTTTACTCAGCAGAATGCCGGCTTATCCGCAGCGCGTAATACGGCGTTGGAGCATGCGACTGGTGAGTGGGTGCTGGGGGTGGATTCAGATGATTACCTGGCTGCTGATACGGTGGAGCTGGCCATGGCAGAGGCATCTGCCGAGGTGGATGCCGTGTTTATCGGAGTCCGGCTGGTGGATGAAGCAGGGGTGGATTTACCGGATGCTGAAGGATATTTTGCACTGCCAGAGGAGAAAAAGCAATTCTCGCCAGGGCTTGCACTGCGGCTGAATGTATGTTTCTGGAGCAAGCTGTGGCGGCGCAGTCTGATAGAGGAGCATGGGCTTCGCTGCCCTCATGGGCTGCTACATGAGGATGAAGGGTTTTATTATACGGCTGCACCCTGGCTGCGGCAGGTGGCCTTCTGCCCGACAGCTCATTATTACTATGTGCAGCGGGGCGGGTCGATTATGCACTCCAGCCGCTCTATTCTGGATTCTGCTCATGTGTATGTGAAGGTGCTGGATTTTGTGCGGGAACGGTTGTTGCCTGAGCATGGTGAGTATTACCTGTGCATGTTGTGGCGTATTTACAAGCAAAGTTTTCACCATGCTCAGCGGCATGAACGCGCTGCGCTTGCGGAATGCCTTCGAGTGGCGGTGCCGCAGCTGGCGGAGAGCTCAGATTACCGTGTAGAGTGTCTGACCCGTCCCGCAACGCGATGGATGAGGTATGAACCGCTCCGAAAGATATATTGCCTGTTTGGGGTGCCGATAATGGCCCGTAAGTTCAATGGAGTGCGGTTTACGGGGTGGCAGTTTTCTCTGTGGCGTGCCGTACGCAGCCGTTTAGGATTGGGCTGATTGCTTCTGGCGGATGAGTTGCCAGGTGTCTCTCAGCGAGGAGGGTGACGTGAGACGAAGAATGGCAAGGTAGAGGCTGAGAGAAAGAGTCATGCCGCCGGCCAGCTGTGCCAGCGGGGTCAGAGTGTGTAGCAGCAGAGCTGGAGCCGAGGTGCAGGCTGCGGCGAGGGCGAAGCCGGGCAGCCAGTCGCGCAGCTGCAGGTGGACAGGCAGGTGCATGTAGCGCCGGGTGGCCCAGGTGTTGATGCTCAGGCAGAGAATCGAGGTGCCCAGGGCGCCCCAGCAGATGGCTTCCACGCTGATGAAGAACATGCCGATGAGGATGCCGATACCCAGGCACTTTTTGATGAGTTCCAGGCGCAGGAAAAGCTTGGGCGGGCCACCGGCCTTCAGCAGGTTCAGGTTGATGATCTGCAGGTGCCAGGTTGCGTAGGAAACACTGAGAATCTGCAGGTAGGGTATGCATTCCTCCCAGCCGGGGCCGTAGCAGAGCCGCACCAGCGGGGCGGCAAAGGAGGCTGTGAACAGGCACAGCCAGGCAATGGGCAGGGTGAAGAGACGCATGTAACGCCGGTATACGCCGATGAGCTTCTGCGGGCTGTTCTGCAGGGTGCTCAGGATGGGGAAGGTAATCTGGTCGAGCATGTAGCAGAGCACCGTTGGGCACATGGCGGCCAGCTGGGCGCCATTCTTGTAGCCGGCCAGTGCAGCGGGGGTGTATACTTTCCCGATGAAGAAAGCCCGCGCGTGGATGTAGGCGGTATCGAGCAGTCCGGTGGCGGCCAGTCGGCAGCCCAGTGGGGCAAGTTCCCGGAAGGATTTCATGCTGAATCTCCAACCCGGCCGCCAGGGGCAGATGAACCAGAAAAGCAGCGCGCTGAGCAGGGCGGAGACGATGCCCTGCGCCATGTAGGCCCACACGCCCCAGCCCTGCCAGGCCAGCACAAGGCAGAGTGGCATGGCCACCAGCGCCGAGCCCAGGCAGATGAGGGCAGGGACTTTGAACTGGCGCCTGGCCATGTAGTGCGACATGTGCACATTGACCGCGCTGTTCAGCAGCACGATGAGGGCAGAGGCTCGCACCAGGTTGCAGAGTTGAGGTGCGTCAAAGAAAATCGCCAGCCAGGGGGCAGAGCAGAAGAAGAGCAGGGAGATGAGCAGCCCCATGCCTAGGTTGAACCAGAAAAGGGTATCCGCATCTTCTGCCGTGCGGTTCTGCTTGCGGATGAGCGCGCTGCCGAATCCTCCGGCCGCCAAGGTGCCTGCAGCGGTGAAAAAGATGGCCGTGAGCCCCATGAGCCCCATTTCTTCCTTGCTCAGCAGGCGCGCCAGCACCATGCTGTACACCAGCGTCACCGGCTGCAGGGTGCATTTCTGCAGCAGCATCCACCGCATGCCATCGGCGGTTTCTCGGGTGATTCGGGACACGGGTTAATGGATAATTATTCTGAATGTAGGAGGAGATTTCCTCAGCCTGAGGGATATGGTTGGTACACGAATGTATGCAGTCACCGTATGTATAGCCAGATAACGCATTGAGTGATGGATGACAGAACCGGAACGGTGATAGCCATACACCAGCTTTTCGTCTGTCAGGATAGACAGCGAAATAAATGGTGCAGGGTGGATGTTTGTATCACCGTTTGCCTGAGGAGTCAAGTGCATATATCTGCATGTCTCCATAGCTCTTTTGGCCTTTACAACTATCATGGGGCTACGTATAATGTCTGGCGGATGAGACATAACATACAAGCCACAGAAACGAGGAATCTAAAAGTTAAGCAAATTGTTTTGTTGTTTGTACTGTCTGCCTTGCTGTCTGTTCTCCATTTGCGGGTCGATATGCCGGCATGGAGTATGGAGTGTGTTGTTCGCGGAAATGTGTGGTCGGCGGCAAGATTTTCTGTGGTCTGGTTGCATACCCTTGTTTCCATTGCGCTCTTGTTGCTCATGGCTATCCAAAGCCGGGTTGTCGCATATGCGGTATTACCGATTGTCTTGTTTTTCTGGGTAGTGCCGACATATTTGCTTTTGACGATAGGACCCTGCGAATATTCTGAGCTTGTCACCGGCTTTCTGGGTACTAACTGGCATGAGCTGTCAGGCCTGTTGAATGGACCTGTAGTAGTAATGCTTTTGTTACTGGTGCTGGGAAGTTGCTTTCTTGGCTATAGCCTCAGGCGTCATTTTGTTGGAATGCGGAGTGTGCTTGGGGGGTGGCGCTGGTGGATTGCCGCGGGATACATTGCTGTGAGCTCTGCTCTTGTGCCTGTGTTGGCTCAGCAGGCTCCGTCTGTGATGATACCGTTGCTTTTCTCTTCGTCTCAGGATGTTGCGGATACGGCATTGCGTGAGGATAATCGAGTGGCCTACATGCTTAATGAAACCAGTCCGGTCTATGTTTACCGTGTGCTGATTCCTTATTACAGACAGTTTGCTTTTGTGTATTATGTGTTGGATTATTATTGCGTGAAGGACGTAAAAAAATCCGAACTGCTGGAATCTCAGTTATTGTCTGACGAAGACGTGATGGTTGTGCTAGTGATTGGAGAATCCTATCGTAGTGATCACGCATCCTGGAATGGTTATGGCCGGGAGACTTTACCTCAACTTTCAGATATTAAGGATAATATCATCAATTTTCCGTGGTTTAAATCATATGCAACATCTACTGTATCATCCATTTATGGCATACTGTCAGATGCTACATGCCGAAATCGTGAGGCTGCGCATACTTCCTTCCTGGGGGTTACGCGTAAACATGGGTTCAACAATAATTTGATGTTGTGCCGTACAACGCAGTGGGAGCGAAATCCACAGATTAATGTTGTTCTGGATAGGAAGTATGATGAGCTTCTGTTGTGTGCAGATACGGAAGAGCTTGAGTATCAGATGGAGAAAATAGTGACCGCGGGCGGTCGCCAGATGGTTGTTGTTGAGGATGGGACAGGGCATGTGCCGTATGACCATGAGCCTCAGTTTGCTCGATTTGGAAATGATGTAATGGATAGGTATGATAATAGTCTGCTGCAGACGGATGATGTTTTATTCCGTCTGATAAGTAAATTGAAGGATAAAAAGGCAGTGCTGGTCTACGCCTCGGATCATGGTCAATCCTTTGGTGAGCAGGGAGTTTATTGTCATGGTGGCTCACTTGGTATTGTGAAACAGCGTCATGTGTTCTCATTTGTGTGGTATTCTGATCTATACGCAGCCGCTCATCCGGATAAGGTGGAGGCGATGCGATCAAATGCTCAGAAACCATTGTCTCATGATGATATCTATCTCAGTGTTCTGTCGTTGTCTGGAATCAGGTGTGAATTGCCGACGCCGGGTTGTGGGGATTTTACAAAGATACTACCACGACCTGAGGTGAGGGAATTTTCCTTGGAAAACGAGTAGGCTCTCCCTGCTGCTGGAAGCGTTGTACGGCAGCCTGGCGTTCCCGTGGATAGAGTTAAAAACGTATTCGGTCAGTGGCCGCTTCTGCGTGAGATGGAGTTACTTCTTCACTTGCAGGTATATAATCTGGCGGTGGTAGCGGGGGTCGGAGGAGTCGGTGGTGAGCACAAGGCGGTTCAGGGCGGCTTTGTCCGTGCTGCGGGGAGTGACGGTGACGGTGTATTCTTTACCTCGCTTCACGACTTTGGGTGCGTATTCAAAGACATCGCCGCTCAGGGAGGCATCTGCTATATGCGTGATGGGCGAGCCTTTCGGCAGCGTGATGCGCAGCACTTGAGGGGTGGGGGCTGAGCCTCGCCTCCATACCAGACTGCGGGCAGAAAGGTGCATGGCCTGCGGCACGCGGAATTGCATGCGCAGTGTTACCTTCTTGCCGTCCTCTGTTTCTGCAGCGATTGTTTTTTCTACATCACGGTCGAAAGTGTGCGTGTCTACCACGGCGGTGAGCCTGCCGGCCTTAATCTGCACCTGTGTGCAGGCGCAGTGCGGCTCGGCATCTTCGATGCTCTCTCCTGTTGTTTCAAAGACAACGGTAGCTTGTTTCTGCCCGAACTTCAGCGGCACCACCTGCGTGGTGCTTTTGAAAGCCGCCATGGTGGGCAGGGCGCAGAGCAGGGGAAGTAGAAGGCGCTTCATGGTATATTAGTCCTTTTTCTGCTCCTCAGGCTTCACGAAAAGGCTGGAGATGATGAAAAGCGCGGCAGCGATGCAAACGCAGGAGTCTGCCACGTTGAAGGAAGGCCAGTGATAGCCCAAGGGGAACATTTCCGTTTTAATCCAGGGAAAGGAAAAGTCCAGAAAATCCACCACATAGCCGCTCATCAGGTTGGTGAAGAATCCTTTGTCCTCTGCACCGGGGATGAAGAATCCCTGCAGCAGGCGGTCGGTCATGTTGCCGATGATGCCGGTGGTGATGAGGGCCCAGGCTACGCGCAGGCCACGGGTAGAGAAAAAGCCCTTGCGGAACAGACGGTAGAACCACACCAGTGCTACAATCTGGATACAGAGGAAGACGAAGGGGGCCCATACCGTGCCGTGGCCGGTGCCGAAGGCTACGCCGGTGTTGTGCACGCGCACGAGGCAGAAGTTCATGAACTCGCTTCCCCAGATGACGGGGATAACCTTGGTGCCATAGCTGTGTGCCCAGTCGTAGGGGAAGTTGAGCACTACGGCCCACTTGGTGGCCTGGTCGAGGGCGTAGAGAGCGATGATGAGAACGATGAGCCAGATGGAAACGCGGCGGGGCATGGTGGTCGGAATCAGGATAAGGACAGGCGCGCTTCCTGTGTGGAAGTGCGCCTGTCCGTTGGTATGAATAGTTTATTTATCAGGCCATAACGGCGGCGCAGCGCTCGCAGAGACCGTCCTCGTTCACGGCGGGCTCGTAGCGGCGGCAGCGGGGGCACATGGCGTGCGGGGTCATGGCGGCGGTGGCAGCCAGCTCAGTGCCGGTGTTTACCTCCAGGTCGGCCACGATGAAGAACTCCTTGGCAAACTGCTTGTCCTGCAGCAGGGCGAGCACGGCGGCATCCTCCGTGGCGGGCACGGTGAGGGAAACGGCGGCTTCGTTGTTCTTCTTGAAGGCCTTGGCCTTAATCTGGGCTTCGATGGCTACCTGAATCACGCTCTTAATCTGCTGCAGACGGTCGAAGGTGGCGGTAAGGCCGGCATCGAAGGCGGGGTCAGCAGTGGGGAAGTCCTGCTCGTGCACAGAACCGGCGTTGCCGGCGTGCTCCCAGGCTTCGTCGCAGGTGTAGGCCAGCACGGGGGCCAGCAGCTTCACCAGCACATCGAACACGCGGGCAATGGCAAACTGCTTGCTGATGCGGTGCGGGGAGTCAGCGGCATCGCAGTACAGGCTGTCCTTGGTCATGTCGATGTACAGGGCAGAGAGATCATTGGTGCAGAACTGGTTGATAGCCATGAACACCTTGCGGAACTCGTAGCCTTCGTAGGCCGCGCGCACCTCGCGGATGAGGGTGTTGGTGCGCTCCAGAATCCAGGCATCGGTGGCGTCCAGCTTCTCAGGCTTCTCGCCGTTGTAGCCCTTCAGGTTGGCCAGCAGAATGCGCAGGGTATTGCGCAGGCGGCGGTAGGGGTCGGTAATCTGCTTGAACAGATCCTCACCGAAGGGAACTTCGTTCTGCCAGTCCACGCTGCTCACCCACAGACGCACGATGTCTGCGCCGTACTTCTCGTAGAAGTACTTGGCATTGGTGGGCTTGGTGTAGGTGCCCTGGGCGCTCTTGGAAAGCTTGGAGCGGTCCTGGTTCACCACGAAGGCGTGGGTGAGCACCTTCTTGTAAGGTGCCGCATTGCGCCAGGCGCAGGAGAGCATGAGGGAGCTCTGGAACCAGCCGCGGTGCTGGTCGGTGGCTTCCAGGTATACATCGCAGGGGGCGCAGAGCTCGGGGTGGCGCTCGAGCACAGCCACGTGGGAGCAGCCGGAGTCAATCCACACGTCGAGGGTGTCCTTGCCCTTCTTCAGGTTGGTGGGCAGGCCGAGCTTCTCGCAAAGCTGTTCGCTGGTGAGTTCGAACCAGATGTTGGTGCCGTGCTCGGCCACGAGGTCGGCCACCTTGTTCACGATGGAGGCATCCAGCACGGGTTGGTCGTTCTCATCGAAGAACACGGGCAGCGGTACACCCCAGGTGCGCTGGCGGGAGATGCACCAGTCCGGGCGGGCTTCCACGGTGCTGTAAATTCGGTTGCGGCCCCAGGCGGGCATCCACTCGGTCTTGTCAATCTGCTCCAGTGCCACGGGGCGCAGCTTCTCCATGCTGATGAAGAATTGCTTCACGGCGCGGAAGATAATGGGAGTCTTGGAGCGCCAGCAGTGCGGATACTGGTGGGTGAATTCCTCGCGGGCCAGCAGGCGGTTGCCTTCCACCAGCAGGGTGATGATGTCCTCGTTGCTCTGGAACACGTGCTTGCCTACCAGGTGGGGCAGACCGCATTCGGCGGTGTAGTTGCCGTCGTCATCCACAGGGGAGAGCACGGGCAGCCCATAGGCCATACCGGCAATGTAGTCATCGGCACCGTGGCCGGGGGCAATGTGCACTGCGCCGGTACCGGCATCGGTGGTCACATAGGCGGCGTTGATGATGAGGGACTCACGGTTCAGGAAGGGGTGGCGGGCGGTGCGCTTCTCCAGCTCGCTGCCCTTGAAGGTGGCCAGCTCTTCCACGAGAGTCCAGCCGGTCTTGGAGGAAACGGTCTCGATGAGTTCACGCACGATGGTGAACTTGCGCTCGGAGCCGTCCTTGGCGTAGCGGCCTACCACGTAGGTGAAATCCGGGTTCAGGGCGATAGCCAGGTTGCTGGGCAGGGTCCAGGGGGTGGTGGTCCAGATGACCATTTCGCAGCCCTCAATGCCACACACCGGGCCGTCCATCTCAAAGCCCACATAGATGGCGGTGGAGGTGTCCTCCATGTACTCCACCTCGGCTTCGGCCAAGGCTGTGTGGTGGGCGTAGCTCCACTGCACAGGCTTCATGGACTGGTACACAGCGCCGCTTTCCACCAGCTTGGCAAACACGCGGAGTATATCGGCCTCGTACTTGGGTTCCATGGTGATGTAGGGGTTGAACCAGTCGCCGAACACGCCGAGGCGGCGGAAGGAGACGCGCTGCTGGTCAATGAAGCCCAGGGCGAACTCAGTGCAGCGGCGGCGGATTTCAGCGGGTTCCAGCCCCTGGAACTCCTTGACCACCTTGGCCTCAATGGGCAGGCCGTGGCAGTCCCAACCGGGAATAAAGGGGGCGTAGTAGCCGGCCATGGTCTTGCTCTTCACGATGAGGTCCTTGAGCACCTTGTTCAGGGCGGTGCCCATGTGCACGTCGCCATTGGCGAAGGGAGGACCATCGTGCAGCACGAAACGGGGGGCATTCTGCGCCTTACGGCGCGTTATAATTCGCTCATAAAGCTTCTCATTCTCCCATTTTTCCAGACGAGCCGGCTCCTTGGTCGTGAGATCACCACGCATGGGGAACGTGGTGTCCGGCAGGAAGATGGTGTCTTTGTAGCTCTTGGCGTTTGTGGTCATACGCGCGCCATTCTACGC
>JAZQVE010000108.1:0-31423 GCA_045631705.1 Akkermansia sp.
CGGACGGCTTGCAAAACGCATTTTTAGCGAATGAGTGACAAAAACGCAATTTTGCATTTTTTATTGCAAGCAACTTGCAAAAAGATTTATAAAGAACATAGAACAAGAACTTTATAAAATTATGTGCTACGCCGTGACAGGTCGCGTCTCGCTTCGCTCGCTTGCTACACCCTCACAGGCCGCACGCCCCGCCTCAACGGGGCGGCTCCACCCCATCGCTACGATTATACCGCCCTTCGGGCTCAAAATTCCGCAGGCTATGCCTACTCGACAATCTCGGATTTCTCGAGCAGAATAACTGAGCGCTCTCTAATTACGCCAACGCGTAATCTACATTGAAAATCACCATGAGGCTCAGCCTCAGCAAAAAAGCCCCGCTGGTCGGCGGGGCTTTTTGTTGAGGTGAAACTTACATCTGCGGAGCTTCCGGCGCGGGAGCGGGGGCAGGTGCGGGGGCGGGCACAGGAGCCACAGCCTGGCGGATGTTCTTCAGCGCGTCGAAGAGCGGGCTCACGGCATCGCTGCCCACGAGAATGTGCGGGAACTTGATTCTATCCAGGTTGCGAATGGTCTCCATGCGGATGATATTCTCGCCGATAGCCTCGTTAAGGGCCTTCTTACCGGCGGCTTCCAGAATCATACCCTCGGATTCAGCCTTCTTCATGGCCACAATGGCGGCGGCTTCCTGCTGCTTAGCGTAGAGCTTGGCATCGGCCTCAGCCTTGGCGCGGAGCAATTCACCCTGAGCCTCCTGGTTCATGCGGTTGGCCTTGGCGCGGCCTTCGGCCTCAGCAATCTCCTCGGAACGCTTGGCGATTTCGAGCATAATGGCCTGGCGCTCATATTCCTGGGTAGCCTCCACCTTCTTGGTGATGCCGGCGGTCACGCTTTCAGGTGGCAGGGTGGAACCGATGGTCACGGATTCCACGATGAAGGGGCTACCCTCCAGCTGCTTGCGCAGGCTGGTTTCCACCATCTGGGTGATTTCGGGAATGCGGGCGGGGGCCTCCAGACCACGGAACTGGGCAATAGCCGTGCGCACAGCGGTACGGAAAGGCTGGCAGATGAAAGAATTATAGGCATCGCGGGCAATCTCGTCCGGGTTGTTCGGCACCTCGGCAATGGCACCGTAATTCTCTACGAACTCCTTCACCTTGTTAGCATCAATACGGTACACGAGATAAGCCTCAGCCTTCATCTTGAGCTGGTCAGCAGCGCGGATGTCATCGAAGGCTTCCGTCATAGTGTACGGAGTCACGCAGATCGGAATGGACTTCTGGCGCCACACGTAGCCCGTGCCACCCGGTCCCTTGATGACACTGCGGAATTCCTTGATACCGAAAATCGGATTCGTGTACACATAGGCTGCATAACCGCCATCCACCTTCTCGTTAGAGCAGTTCATGGCAATCACCAGCCCCGTGCCACCGGCGATGAGGAGCAGACCGGCACCTATGGTAGACCAAAGGCCGGCTTTCTGAGTAGTTGTATAGACTTTGGACATAGGCCTGTGTTGTATCACAACTATCAGGCAAAGTCAAGCATGCGACCCGGCAGGAATACACTACCGGGCACATACCCTTCATTTCACTGCTGCTGGTGCTCGTCCTGGTGCGCCACATCCACAAGGGAGCGGTAGGATGGCAGCTGCCAGTTCATATACACCGCTGTCATACGCACAATGAACACCACTGCCGTGCCCAGGATGTAGGAAAGCTCGTACGGGCAGTTGAAATACTGCATCACCACAAAAAGCAGACTACCGGAGAAAGCGGCCGAAGCATACACTTCCTTGGAACGGAACACATAAGGCACATTGCCGGTGAGCACATCGCGCAGAGCTCCACCGGCCACACCGGTGCATACGCCCATGCAGATGCATACAATGCCGGAACACCCCAGATAATATGCCTTGGCCGCACCCAGCAGGGTAAAGAAGGCCATGGCAAAGGCGTCGGCAATGCGGATGGTACCCACAGGAGGGTTCCAGAAGCGGGTCACATAGAACATGATGAGCGAGGTGATGAGCGCCATGTACAGGAACTGCACATCGTGCCCTACCACCCAGTATATCGTCACCGGGGTACCGCTCTGGGTCATCATGCCGGAGAGCAGAATATCACGCACGGTACCGCCGCCCAGGGAGGCAATAGTACCGCACACCAGCACACCCACAATATCCATGCGCACGCGGCTTGAAGCCGTGGCGCCGGCAATGGCACCCACCACCGTGGCAAAAATGCAACAGATGTAGTAAAGGGGGTGCTCCCCGAAATCCTGAACAGCCTGCAGGCTGTCCAGATCACATGTTTCCACCATAGAATATTACTTGAGAGCCTTGGAAAGCAGCCAGAAGATGAACAGCAGCAGCAGAATCGGCCAGAACACCTTGATAGCGCCTATGGCAATGATGATGAACAGCACCAACCCCAGCAGGAAGATGAGCACCGGACCCAGCAGACCGCTGCGCTTCAGCACCGTGAACAGCCCCGGGTTCCGCTCCTCCTCTTCCTCCTCGGTGAGGTTGACTGTGTGCAGGGGGCGCCAGGTGTTGTTATCTGCCCGGCGCACCCAGGTTTCGTTGGTGATTTCACCACTGGCACGCAGGCGCACCAGGTCTGCCCCGCTCACAGGGCCCACCTTCTCCGTGCCGGTGTCATAGTAGAACTTGCGTGCCATGGTAGTAACGTCTTATGCGTGAATAGCGCGACCATCAGCAGCCAGCACCGCCTCATGAATCGCTTCCGACAGCGTGGGGTGAGCGTAAATCATGGAGTTCAGGTCGGCATCCGTCAGCTCGCTGTTCAGCGCCAGCTCGGGAGCCGTAAGCAGCTCCGTGGCATTATCGCCCACGATGTGGGCACCCAGCAGCTCGCCGTTCTCCTTGCCGAACAGCAGCTTCACAAAGCCCTCGGTATCACCACCGGCCACAGCGCGTCCAATAGCCTGGAAGGGGAACTTGCCCACCTTGTATTCCACGCCGGCTTCCTTCAGTTCGCGCTCGCGCTTGCCCACGCTGGCCACCTGCGGGTGGCAATAGGTGCAACCCGGCACGTTAACAGCCTGCTTCGGGGTGTGGCCTTCCACATACATACCCTCCACGGCCTGCTCTGCCTCGTAGCTGGCGGTGTGGGCCAGCATGATACCGCCGATGCAGTCGCCCACAGCGTACACACCCTTGATGCTGGTCTCGTAGCGCTCATTCACCTTGATGAAACCACGCTCGGTCAGCTCCAGACCAGCGGCATCCGGCACCACCGGCACCACGCCGATAGCCACCAGACACACGTCTGCGGTGATTTCCTGAACCTTGCCATTCCTGGCGGTGATAGTGGCGGTCACGCTGTCGCCATTGTCCTGGAGGGAATCCACCTTGGCACCGGCCATGCAGGTGATACCCTGCTTCTTGAAGGAACGCTCCACGGCCTGGCTCACCTCGTCATCCTCATTCGGCAGAATACGGGGAAGAGCCTCCACCAGGGTCACCTTGGTGCCGAAGCAGTGGTACACATAGGAAAGTTCGCTGCCAATGGCGCCGGAGCCAATCACAATCATGCTCTCCGGGCGCTTCTTCATCACCAGCGCATCCTTGCTGCCGATAATGGTCCTGCCATTGAAGGGGAACACGGGTACCTCGCGGGTGCGGGCGCCGGTGGCAATCAGAATCTGCGGGGCTTCCAGCGTGGTCATGGTACCATCGGCGGCGGTCACTTCCACCTTGCCGGATTCCGGGATACGGGCCTCACCGGTCACGCACTCAATCTTGTTCTTCTTGAACAGGAAGGCAATACCGGCGGAAAGACGGTCGCTTATCTGGCGGGAACGGCCGATGACGGCATCCCAGTCCACGCTCAGGCCTTCGGTAGCGATGCCGAACTCGGCGGCGCGCTTGTTGATGGTGTTGTAGACCTCACCGTTCTTCAGCAGGGCCTTGGTGGGAATGCAGCCCCAGTTCAGGCAGGTGCCGCCCACGCGCTCGCGCTCCACGCAAACCACGCGCTTGCCCAGCTGGGCAGCACGAATTGCACCCACATAGCCGGCAGGGCCGCCACCAATCACAATAAGGTCGTAACTCATGGCTTCATGATACGCCTTCCGCGCGCACGTGGCAATGCCGAATATGACTGTATGACCTTAAAATTCCACCAACACCCGGGGACGGAAAGCCTGTCAACCCACTATTTTCCCAGGCAGAAAGTAGCAAACACGCGGGTGAGGATATCCTCCGTATCGATACGCCCGGTAATGGAACCCAGGGAATCCAACGCCGCGCGCAGATCCACATCCACAAACTCCGGCGATTCTCCCGCCACCAGAGCCGCGCGGGAAGCAGCCAGAGACTCCAGCGCCTGCTGCAGGGCATGGCGGTGGCGGGTATTGATGGCCGCCAGGGAATCACGCTCGCCCGACTCCCGCAGGAAAAGCGATTCCACCGCAGCAGCCAGCGCCTCCCGCCCGGCGCCAGTAGCGCAGGAAAGCCGGATGGCGGCAGACTCCCCTGCCCAGTCCGGATGCTCCGGCAGGTCGCACTTATTCAGCAGAAGCAGACGGTGAGCCCCTGTGGCAGGCAGCGGCAGCTCCTGCCGCGGTGCGCTTACATCCGCCACCTCCAGCAGCAGGTCAGCCTCTGCGCCGGCACGACGGCTGCGCTCCATGCCGGCGCATTCAATCGCATCCGCGCTCTCGTGCAAGCCCGCCGTATCAATGAGGCGCAGACAGAGCCCGCCCAGCACCACCGATTCCTCAATCGTGTCGCGCGTGGTGCCTGCAGTGCTGCTCACAATGGCCCGTTCGTACCCCAGCAGCATATTCAGCAGGCTGGATTTCCCCACATTCGGAGCCCCCACAATCGCTGTGCGCACACCTTCACGCAGCAGGCGTCCCTCGTCCGCCGTGTCCAGCAGACGCCGCAGAATTCCCGTCACCTCGTCCAGCTGCGCCAGCAGGGTATCTGTGGTATCCGGCGCAATATCCTCCTCCGGAAAATCAATATATGCCTCCACGTGTGCCGCCACGTTGATGAGAATATCCACCGCAGTCTCCACCTTGCGGCCGATGGCACCATGCAGCTGGTTCTGCGCCGCACGCAGCGCCAGGTCGCTTCCGGCAGAGATGACATCCATGACCGCCTCCGCCTGGGTCAGGTCCATCTTTCCATTCTCAAATGCGCGGCGGGAGAACTCGCCAGGCTCCGCAGGACGTGCCCCGCAGGCCAGCACACGCTCCAGCACACGGCGGGTCACCAGCATGCCGCCATGGCAGCTCAGCTCCACGGTATCCTCACCGGTGAAACTCGCCGGCCCTGCAAAATAGGTAGCCACGCATTCATCAATGACACCGCCGGCCGCATCGCGCACACGAACCAGCGTGGCCAGACGCACCTGCAACACCTTCCCCCCCGTGCAATCCTGCACCACCCGGGCAGCCTGCGGCCCACTCACTCGAATCACAGCCAGTGCCCCGGTTCCCGGTGCTGTGGCAATGGCGGCAATGGTATCATTCTGCATGGAATGTATTGTTTCACAGAATGCCGTTCCGTGCAATCATAAACTCAGCGGAATCATGTGTGCGCAAGCCATTTTCGCCACTATTCGCATTGCGGCGCCCACCCCAGTTGCCGCGCAATGACCAGGCCGGCCAGCATCGCCGGGCACCTGTAAGCAAAATCACCTGAGAAACCTCAGGTGATTTTCGATATTGCGCGCGTCCGACAGACAACGCGTCAGCTGATTATTCTGCTCAGGCTGCGGACTTCTTCTTTTTCTTCTTCTTCTTTTTTGTTCCCTTGGCCTTCTTGGACTTCTTGCCCTTTTTCTCGCCGGCATCATCATCAGAATCCGCAGCAGCATCCACGCTCACCTCCTTACCGGTCACGATGGTTTCAATCGGGATACGGATGAAACCGATACCGCGGGCGCCGTTCTTGCCATTGGTGTGGCAGGTCTCGTAGATGATACCCACATGGTCAGGGTCGGTCATGGCGATGCAGGAATAGCCCATGCAGCGGCGCTTATCATACATGATGCCTTCGTTCCAGGTCTTGCCCTCATCGAGGGAGGCACGCACAATCATGAGAGCGCGGGGATACACCTGCGGGTTGGAGAACAGCATGATGCGGCCATACTTCTTTGTCTGCAGCGTCACCAGAGAAGCCTGGCAAGGCTGGGGAGAGGGTTCCTTCAGGCCGCCGAGGTTGGTCTCATGAGCCTCCCAGGTTTCACCGAGGTCCCTGGTCACGTAAATCACACGGCTGCCACCGCCGGCCTCGTTGCGGCAGTTGAGCATGAGAGAGCCATCCTTGAGCTCCACCACCTGGCATTCGGAGGTAGCATGCGGCAGGCCGGTGCCCATCTTCCAGGTCTTGCCATTGTCCGTGGAGTAACAGATAGTACTGCGGCAGCGGGGATTAGCGCCATTCTGCCAGATCTGGGCGGGAATCACAATCACGCCCTTCTTCGTGCAGATACCATTGCCGGGACCGGCGAGGATGCAGGTCCACTCATCCTTCTTCACCTGCTCGGTCGCGTTCACGTATTCCTTGCACCAGGTCTTGCCATCGTCATCGGAATACACAAGGCCCCACTGGCCGGTCTTATCCTTATCAAAACCGGTGGAGGAAACATTCAGCGAGGCTCCACCGCCGAAGTGGCACACCAGGGCCTGAATCCAGATGCGGCCCTTCTTATCCTGCACGATGCAGGGGTCACCGCAGCCATTCGTGCCACCGGGACCGGCATCCATGCTCACCGAAGGCGTGGTCCAGGTCTGGCCGCCATCGGTCGAACGCACGGTAGCCACATCAATATCGGCGCAGAGGTCGCCCTCGTGACCATAGCGGGCATCGAAAGAACCGATGAGCGTGCCCTTCTTCGTCTGGATAAGACCGGGAATTCGGAAAGCAGTGCAGGCGCGGGGCCCTGCGCCGTCCGGCTGGTTATCCACCGTCTCGCCGGGCATAGCCAGCATGGTACCGATGCGCTGAGTCACGGGAGCCTCGAGGGCGGGCTCGTATTTCTTACCATCCACCTCGACCTTGAAATCGGCAAACGAGACCGTGCCACCCACCAGAGCCTTAGGGGAAGGCTCCACGTCCAGCCAGAGGAAGTTATCGCCACCCTCCAGCTCCTTATCAGCAGTGATGCTCACCTTGCCATCCTTGCTGACCCTGGCAGAGCCATATTCCACGCTGCCATTGAAATTCATACCATTAACATCGCCGCTGCGGAGCACAATGCGGTCGATGCAGGACGAATTCGTGACCGTGAAGGACACCTTGTTGAACTTCTTGGCCTTGTCAGCACCGGCAGTCTGCACCGAAATGGCAGCCACGGGGTTATGCAGGGCGCGCTTCATAATAGGATACGGGCCGGGATTGACGACCTCCACCCCCTGCACCTTCATTTCCCCCACCAGCAGCACCAGGTCATCCACCAGCAGACCGGCACCATCGGCAGTATTGGTCACCCACTGCATGCCGGTTGCGCCGGCGGGCAGCTTGCCCTCCACCTTGGTATCCAGACTTCCCATCCCCACCTTATCAAGGCTGATTACTTCCTGCGTGCCATCGGCGGTGATGGCATTCACCTTCACCTGGAACGGAGCGCGGCCAGACCAGCGCTCTGCCCAGAAGGAAAAGCGTGTCTCCTTCTCCAGTTTCTCAGCAAAGGTAATGGACACCGTGCGGTCTGCGCCACCCATGATGCGCAGGCTCTTTTCACCGGAACGGCACTTGCCATGAATTTCAGCATGGCCGGCAGCGGCACTCAACTGACCATACTCCACCGTACCCGATGTAAGCGGCCCCTTGTCGAGCTTCTCAAAACTTTCTGTGCCACTAGCCAACCCACAGAGCAGCAGGGCAGATACAAAATGCTTGAACATGAGTGCATGTTAGCACATATCAACCGCACATTCAAGAAACAAATCAGGCGGATCCGGACATCGGAGCCGCCTGAAAAAGACATCACAGAGGATTACTTCTTCCTGCCCTTCTTTTTCCTGCCGGGCTTCTTATCACTGGTGGAAACAGCCTTTACCTCTACCTCCTGCCCCGTCATGATTGTTTCGAGAGGCAGACGGATGAAGCCGATGCCGCGGTAGTTGGTATCGCCATTGGTGTGGCAGGTTTCGTAGATGATACCTACGTGGTCGGGGTCGGTCATGGCGATGCAGGAGTAACCCATGCAGCCGCGCACATCGTACAGCACACCGTCATTCCAGGTCACGCCACCATCCTGCGAAGCGCGGATGCTCATATTGCTGCGACCATGAATCCAGGGGTTCGAGAAGAGGAGCACACGGCCATACTTCTTTGTATCCACAGATACCAGGGAAGCCTGGCAGGTGGGGTCATTGAGCGTCTTGCTGTTCGATTCATGGGGCTGCCAGGTTTCACCCATATCATTGGTGACGTAGACGATACGCTTGCCGCCGTAGGCTTCGTTGCGGCAGTTAAGCATGAGAGAACCGTCCTCCAGCTCCACTACCTGACATTCGGAAGTCTTGGCAGGCACGCCGTTGCCCATCTTCCACGTCTTACCGCCATCCTTGGAGTAGCAGATGGTACTCCTGCAATTGGGCTTGGCGTCGTGCTGCCAGATCTGAGCGGGGAACACGATGGCTCCCTTCTTCGTGCAGATACCGTTGCCGGGGCCGGCAAGAATGAGATGCCATTCGTCCTTCTTCACCTGCTCTGTCACGTTCACAATGGGGCTCCAGGTCTTGCCATCGTCATCGGAATATACCATTTCCCACTGGCCGGTCTTATCCACAGCCGTGCCTGTGCCGGAGGCATTGATAGCACGGGCACCGGGGGCAAAGTGGCAGGCCAGGGCCTGCATCCAGATGCGGCCCTTCTTATCCTGCAGGATGCAGGGGTCGCCACAGCCGTTGGCCATGCCGGGGCCGGAGTCCATGTTCACCGTGGGCAGGGTCCAGGTCTGGCCACCGTCGGTTGAGCGCACAGCTGCCACGTCAATATCGCGGCAGAGGTCCACCTCATTGTCGTAGCGGGCATCGAAGCAGCCGATGAGGGTACCCTTCTTCGTCTGAATCAGGCCGGGAATACGGAACGCAGCGCAATCGCGGGCCTCGCCCTGCAGCTGCCCCACCTTCTCACCCGGGAAGGCCAGCATGATACCAATACGCTGGGAAACAGGCTCCATGGCGGGCTCGTAGGTCTTGCCGCCGATGGTGAGTTTCACGCCATTGATGGTGACTTTGGAACCGATGATGGATTTCTCGCTAGGCTGCACATCGAGCCACAGGTGGTTATCACCACCCTGGAGCGGCTGAGTGGATTTGATGACCACCTTGCCATCGGCACCGGGCGCTGCAGAGCCGTACTCCACGCTGCCCTTCACATCGTTGCCATTCTCCTTGCCGCCGCGCAGGGTGATTTTCTCCACCTGGTCAGGGTCGGCCAGCGTAACCTCCAGCGAATCGACAGATTTGGGCTTTGTGCCACCCTCTGTCTCCACAAAAATCTTCATGGCGGGGTTATAGGTGGCACGCTTCATGAGCGGCCACACGCCGGGGTTGTGAGCCGTGACACCATTTACCTTCATGGGGCCCACGAGCAGCATGAGGTCATCTACCAGCACGCCGGCGTTATCGGGAGTATTGGCCACCAGCTTCAGGCCTGTGGCACCCGCAGGCAGTTTACCTTCCACCTTATTGTGGAAGCCACCTACACCGATTTTCTCAATCACCTGTACTTCCTTATCACCCTGCGGGGTGACAGCCACCACCACCAGCTTGAAGGGGTCCTTGCGGGTCCAGCGCTCTACCCAGAAAATGAAACCGGTCTCCTGAGCAAGAGGCTCCTTGAGCTTCAGCGTCACGAACTTATTCTCGCCTCCCAGCACGCGAAGCGACTTGCCGCCTGTGCGGGCTTTCTTGTAAATTTCGGCATTCCCGGCAGCTGCAGACAGGCTGCCGTACTCCACTGCCCCACTAGTCAACGCACCGTGAGGCAGGCCTTCAAAGCTTTCTACGCCGTATGCCAGTCCACAGGCCAGCAAAGCAAACAAAGATTTTCTGAACATGCGGGCATTCTACCAGAAGAATACCCGCAATTCAAGAAGGAAATCAGAGTACCAGCAGCTCGCGGAGCTGAGCGGCCAGCTCCCCGGCGGGCATGCTCACCATCTCGTCCTCGGTGAGCCCGCTCTTCTGGCGCCAGCGCACAATGCGGCTGAGCAGCTGCAGGTGCCACTCAGGGCATTCCTCGGGCACCACCACCAGAAACACAAGGCGGGCAGGAGAACCCTGCCAATCCACCCCGGGGGTGCTGCGGGCAAGGTACACGGCCGGCTGAGGAATCTCGAACACACGGGCATGCGGAATAGCCAGACCGTAGCCCAGATAGGTGCTATCCTGAGCTTCGCGGTCCAGTGCAGTGTTCACCAGCGTGCGGCGGCGCCAGCCGGTCAACCCGGAAAGCTCACCCGCCAGCAGACGCACCAGATCCACATGGCTCACGCCCTGCGGCAGTTCCTCCTCACGCACCCACACCAGGGTCTCATTGCTCAGTTCCTCAGCGTCAAACATAGTCAGGCAAGTGTATACCATCCTTGCAGAGAGAATGCAAGGAGGTAGACGCAATATGACGCGGCATTTTCTTCAGTCGCGGTCGTCGCGGGCGGCAAAGTAGTCATCCACGCCCGGCAAGGCAGACAGGGAATTAAACACAGTCACCCGACTGGCCGCGATACTGCTCTGCAACAGCACCACCTGCAGCTCATCCCCCGGTGCCATGGGGCAAAAGGATACGGCATTCGCATGGAAGGAAAGCGCATCCTCCATATCAGCCTCCAGGCGAGCCTCCACTGATGCATCCTCCATACCACGGGGCAACGCCACCAGCACATCATGCCGCGGCCCCTTCCCTTCTCCCTCCACCTGAACCAGGGAACCCAGCCCGGGCATCCAGCCGGCATCATCCACCAGAGCCGACACAAAGCCCAGCGAGGCAAAGCGGTCTGCCGGGAAGAAACCGCGCGGACGCAGCGCATCATACAGGTGGTCATAGTACTCGCCACCGACGTAGAAAATCTGGCGCCCACAAACCAGAGCACGAGCCACGGTCTCCACCTGTTCCGCGGGAGATTTACCGGAATCAGCCAGGTAGCAATGTGGCACCAGGTCTTCATCTGCCAGATCCAGCCACTCCGTCAGCTCATCCGCCAGTCGCTTCTCCTGACCAGAAGTTCCGGCAAAGAATGCATATGGCAGCAGGACACTGCCGGGCTTGCGCAGGCAGGCCTTCTCCAGCCAGCCCAGCACATCCATGGCACAACCACAGCCCGTACCTCCCAAGGCCGAGAAAAAGACATGTACCTCCAGCTGTTCGGCATCCTCCAGCACAGGCTTCAGGAGCCGCTCCACCGCCGCGCGGCTCTGCAGCAGCAGAGCACGCCCATAGCGCCGCCAGCCACCCGCTCCCAGCAGGCCACCCAGCGCCTTCTCCACCTCATACACCGGCACCTGCAGGCGCTCTG
This sequence comes from Akkermansia sp., assembly GCA_045631705.1. GTDB lineage: Bacteria > Verrucomicrobiota > Verrucomicrobiia > Verrucomicrobiales > Akkermansiaceae > Akkermansia. Next base: position 11,502 of record JAZQVE010000108.1, read on the forward strand.
CCATCTGCCAGCGCATGCCGCCCACGCAGTCCTTCAGCTCCGGATTCTGCTCCATCTCATTCAGACTGCGAGCCTCCGTCCTGATATTCAGGTAGGGAATATCTGCCGCCAGCTCCTGCCATTCCGGTGTATTCACCACATCATCGGCAGCATCCAGATACAGACATGCCAGCTCATCACCCACCAGAGGCATGCCGTTTGCAGCCAATGCACGCCGCCACGCCAGCAATACCTGCCCGCCCATGCCGCCGAGACCAATGAGAAGTGTGCGCTTTTTCATCTTACTGGAAATACGTTATGTATACTTATCCTCCAGTATAACACTTCCGTATTTTCCCGCAAGCTTTATTTTCAGCGGCGTTTATCGCTCTTCAGGAGATTAATCTTATCGCGCAGCACGGCGGCCACCTCGAAATCCAGGCGGGCGGCGGCTTCGCGCATTTCCTTTTCCAGGCGGGCAATGACAGCTGCCACGTCGGGGGCATCATCACCTTCCGATGCCAGCAGGTCGCCATAGTCCTCATCTTCCTCGCCCAGCTCCTCATCGGGAGTGTAGAGGCGCAGGGTGCTCTGGTCGCCACGGCTCACGCTGTGCGGGGTGATGCCGTGAGTCTCGTTGTAGGCCTGCTGAATCTCGCGGCGGCGGTCGCTTTCCTCCACCAGTCGGCGGATAGAATCCGTCACCACATCGCAGAAGAGCACGCATTCGCCATGCACATGACGGGCGGCGCGGCCGGCCGTCTGCACCAGACTGGTTTCGTTGCGGAGGAACCCTTCCTTATCCGCATCCAGAATGCAGACTAGGGAAACCTCCGGCAGGTCAAGGCCCTCGCGCAGCAGGTTGATACCCACCAGAATGTCCACCTTACCCGCACGCAGCTTGCGCAGAATCTCCACACGCTCGATGGCATCCACGTCTGCATGAATATACTCCACCTCCAGTCCCACCTTGCGGAGATAATCGGTCAGGTCCTCAGCCGTGCGTTTGGTCAGAGTGGTGACCAGCACACGCTCACGCACCGAAACACGCTGGCGGCAGAGTTCGATGGTCTTGTCAATCTGACCATCCAGCGGGAGCAACGTGATTTTCGGCTCCAGCAGGCCGGTGGGGCGGATAAGCTGCTCCACGATGAGCGGCTGCGCCAGCCCAGTGGGATTGAAGCTTTCCACCGGTGCAGCGCTGGAATGCGGCGGCACCCGCAGCTCGCTGAGATGGTGGAAGAACACCCCGCGGAACCCCTCCGGCGCGTGGGTGATAGCCTGGCTGGCCTCGCGGCTGCGGGCATGGGTGTTGCCGCGCTTTGCCTTGAGCACAGGGATATAACTCTTGTTCCCTGCCACGCAGTTCACATACTCGAAGGGACCAGGCGTGGCAGAAACATAGACCAGCTGCGCCTGGCGGTTCATGAATTCATCGAAACGCAGCGGGCGGTTATCCAACGCAGAGGGAAGGCGGAAACCATGGTCGATGAGCACCTGCTTGCGGGAGCGGTCGCCCTCGTACATGCCGCCAATCTGCGGCACCGTAGCGTGCGATTCATCGATGATGGTGAGGTGGTCCGCCGGGAAATAATCCTGCAGAGTGGAGGGGGTGCTGCCCGGGGCACGCCCGGCCAGGTGGCGGGAATAATTCTCAATCCCCTTGCAGAAGCCAATCTCATTGATGAGCTCCAGGTCGTAATCTGTGCGCATCTTCAGGCGCTGAGCCTCAATCAGCTTGTTATTCTTCTCAAACCACTCCATGCGCTCCGCCAGTTCCTTGCGGATGCTCTGGATAGCGGGCAGACGCTTCTCCGGGGCAGAGACATACTGCTTCACCGGGAAGAAAAGATAACTCTGTAGGCGCTCGCGCACGCGCCCGGTGCCGGCATCGATGAGGGATATGGCATCAATCTCATCGCCGAAGAACTCCACGCGAATCGCCTCGCCATCGCTCTGCGCCGGGTAAACCTCCACCACATCACCGCGCACACGGAAGCGCCCACGCTGAAAATCATAGTCATTGCGCTCGAAGAGCAGCTCGGCCAGGCAGGCCAGCATGGCATCGCGGTCCATCTCCTGCCCCACATGCAGAGAGAGGGTCAGGTTACGGTAATCCTCCGGCGCACCCAGACCATAGATACAGGACACAGAAGCCACCACAATCACATCCCGACGCAGCAACAGAGAGCGCATGGCATTCAGGCACAGGCGGTCGATTTCCTCGTTGATGGCGCTGTCCTTCTCGATGTAGGTATCCGTGCTGGCGATATAGGCCTCCGGCTGGTAATAATCGAAGTAGGAGACAAAATACTCCACCGCATTATGCGGGAAAAAGGCTTTCAGCTCCGAATACAGCTGAGCCGCCAGGGTCTTGTTGTGGCTGAGCACCAGCACCGGCCTGTCCTGCGCGGCAATGAGGTTGGCCATGGTGAAAGTCTTGCCCGACCCCGTCACGCCCAGCAGGCACTGGTGGCGATTCCCAGCCCGCAGCGATTTGAGAAGCTTGGCAATGGCCTGCTCCTGATCGCCCGAAGGCTTATAATCTGTTACCAGCTGGAATATCGACACAGTTGAATGGGTAGCACTTTTCTCCCACACGGTACCCCATTCATGCAGCAAAGTCAAGGGGAATTCACCTTGACTTTGCCGGGCATTTCAGGCATTATCAGCGGACTATGTACATCCCCACACAGGAAGAAAGATACAGCAAGGTAGCGCGGCTCACGCTGCTGCTGTGCATCATTGCTCCCTCAGCAGTGGTCATGTGGCTGGCAGAAATAACCGACCTGATGACCTGCTGCTATTCCTTCCTGCTGCCCGTGGCCATGCCGCTGGACTGGCTGGGATTCAACAAGGTGGCCGCCATCTGCATCTCGGCACTGATTCAGGGCATTCTCTTCTTCTGGCTGGCAGTCAGCAGGAAACTGAGCGCCAAGACCAAGACCACCATTGCCGTGACCTGGGGCATGAGCTTTGCCCTGCTCCTCAAAGTGCTGATAGCCTTTTCCGTGTACCGCGCTGCGCGCGGCATGTAACCACCCCCAGTTAAGCGGGGAGCCCCCGCTTGCGGAACCCGGTTCACCAGCCTGTAATGCCTTCATGATACAAGGACAGGAGTAAAAAATTTATTTTAGGCTTGCAATTTTTTCGTTTCGTGGTAAATTCCCCGCCGTTGTACTGGGTAATCCTGCCCTGTATCACACGAAACAACATCAAAACTAGTAAGATAATTATGAAGAAGATTGCTATCCTTGCCCTTGCCGCCGCCGCTTTCGTTTCCTGCCAGCAGCAGCAGCAGCAGCAGAAGCCTGAGGTGACCGAGATCCCCCAGATCGTGGCTCCCCTCAAGAAGTAAGTGATTCCCGAATAGGGATTCCTATTCTATTTTACACTGAAAATGCGCCTATCCCGCCGGGATGGGTGCATTTTTGCACCTTGTAAGCATCTAATTTTTTACTTTAGGCTTGATTTAGCACATAATCATGCTATAGTGGGTTTAGCCGGTCAAGCTATCCTTGCTTGATTGGTGCATCAAACAACATCAAAACTAGTAAGATAATTATGAAGAAGATCGCTATCCTCGCTCTTACGGCCGCCGCTTTCGTTTCCTGCCAGCAGCAGCAGCAGCAGCAGGTGACCCCCGAGCCGGTTGCTCCCGCTCCCGTGGTGCCCGTTAAGAAGTAAGTGATTTCGGAAAGTTTATCTTTCCTGTCAATACTACAATAGCGCGTCTGGTTCACCCAGACGCGTTCTTGTTTTTTCTACACAAGCCGGCGCCCGGGTGCAAAGGAAGCACGGCGATATATTCACCCTTTCCAAGGTGAGGGGTTTGTGTTAGAATGAGCAGCGCAGATGGTACAGGCCCGAAAGGTTGAGCCCCTGCATATTCAGCAACTCCGGTCATGATACTTTCCTTGAAAACACTGCTTTGCGTAGGGTGCGGCTGCTTTGCAGGCGGCGTACTCCGCTACCTCACCAGCTACTTTATCTGTACCCGCTGGGGAATCACGGCAGAGGACATGCCCTGGCACACGCTCATCATCAATTTCGGCGGCTGCCTGTTCATGGGCGTATTCTGCGGACTGGCCACCGCCGGGCTCATCGAATCACCCAATCTGCGCCTGGCGCTCACGGCCGGGCTGTGTGGCGGCTACTCCACCCTGGCAGCCTTTGCCTTTGAGAACACCATGCTGCTACGCTCCGGACACTACCTGACCACCGGCAGCTATATTCTCGCCACACTCATTGGCAGCCTGCTCTGCTTTGTGGCAGGCTATGCCCTGGCCAACTGCATCTCCCGCGCTGCCTGATACCCCCCGCCGGCAAGGCGGCTCTGTTTCTACGGGACTGAACTCACATGTCCCGATAGATTTGCCCCCTCCCCTCAGGAACAGCGCCGCCCTCAATAAAAAATAAGCAGCGACAGACTAAAATTGCAAGATATTTCTTCATAACGAGTAACCGCTCTGGCGGGAGTATACATTCATCCCCCAGCCCCCATTCAAGTGCAAAATGCAGGAAAGCGCTGAAGATGAGACCGAGCACGCATAAAATACTTGACGGCGGGCAACTGAGCTGGCATACTCTGCCTTGCCGCCGGGAACACCCCCGGAGGTATGGCTAGAAAACCCCGCCAGGACCGAGAGGTAGCAACGGTATTTAGACCATACTTGTCGGGGTGTTGTTTCCGGCGGTTTTCTTTTGTAACATCGCTGGTTTTATTCGGCACGAGGAACTTCCATCTACGCCCTTCGGGCCCGGAGCTTCGCGTATGGGCCACAGAGACAGAAAAGTCCCGTGCCCCGATGAATTTATACCCCTCCCCTGAATCTGCGTTTTCGACTCAGTCCCCAACGCAAAAGCACCCGGAACCTGTAGTTCCGGGTGCTTGAAATGTTCCTTGAACTTCGGAGAACCGATTATCAGAAGGTGATACCGATACCCACGTTGGCGCGCTGCTCGGTAGCCTTGTCGCGGAGTTCAGCCGTGTAGGCGGCATTCAGATCCACAGACTCGGAAACCTTCCAGGTGGCACCCAGGCGGAGCTGCAGGGCATTGCGACCCGGCAGAGCAGACTCAGCGGTGACAGCCTCGCGCTTACCGGTAGCGGTAACCTGAGCGGCAGAGCGATCCACATCATTGATGTAGGCAATACCGAAGTAGGGGGTGAAGCCATCGAAGTTCTTGCTCACGGTCACACCCACCTTGACGGAGAGGTTGCTGTAGTCCTCATCCGCGGTGTAATCGGCAGCGTAGCTGCGACCCTGCTCGGAGAAATCATCCATGGAAGCCTTGGTGTACTCCACGCCCACATAGGGAGTGAATACCACGCCATTATCCGTGGTGATATCGCGAGAGAGGGATGCGCTGACCACCCAGGCCTGAGAATCCCATTCAGCCGTAGCGGTGTTATCGCCCTTGATGGCATTGCGGGTGCTGTCGTTGCTGAACCAGCCGTATGCAGCAAAGGCATTCAGCTTCACGTCGTTCAACAGGCCCTTTGTCTGGAACTTGTGCACACCGTAGAGAGCCACCATCTTGCTATCCTGGTCGATACTGCCGGCCTCGTAGAAGGCAGTACCATGCTCAGGGGAGTTCTCGCCCCAGGTGCAGCCGAAGGCAGCACCGATGACGGTGTTCTTGGTGAAGGCATGGTCCACACCCACAGCGGCGCCCCAGGCATCGTAATCGTAGCCGTTGGTGTCGGCCCCGCTATCCACAGAGTCGAACACAGCCAGTGCGCTACCCCAGGTGCGGGTGGTGCCGGCCTTGCGCAGGGCGGCCTGCGACTCAGCCAGACGGCCGAAGTTCAGCACGGTTTCACCAGCGCTCACCATGGTATTGGCAATGCGACCCGGTTCCTCCAGAATCTCCCCGTACACGAAAATCTTACCGGTAGTAAGAAGCTGGGTCGTATCCCAGAACAGGCCATCAGACAGCTCCGGCAGGGTATCCTCATCGAAGGAGTAGGTGCCGGTCAGGTTCTGGTAGCCCTCAATCAGGGTGATGCTGGCACCATCCTCGAATTCGACGTCAAAGGCATCCTTGTCAGAAGCGATGTAGCCACCACCGGAAGCCTCTTCATAGCCCACGAAGAACTCCACATTGTTAAGAGTGATAGCGCCCTCAATCTTGAACATGGAGTGCGTGGTAGTAGCGTCGGTATTGGCACCATTGGCGCTCCAGCTGCCGCTGACGCCACTGATGAAGTATACGCCCATGCGGGTACCGTTCAGCGTGGTGGTTTCTCCACCAGTAGAGCCCACCAGAGTCTTCACGCCGGGGGAGTTACCAGCCATGAGCACACCGCCCTGCATAGAGAAGTTGCTCAGCGTACCAGTGCCGTACACCTCAGTGTTGACCAGCTTGAGCTGATCCATATTCTCGTCCGTGCTGCCCAGGACGGTACCTTCCTGACTGGTAATCACGCAGTCCTCGAAAAGCACTGAGCCGAGTGTTTCCTTGGTTTCCTCATCGGTCACCTTGGCAAAGGAAAGGCTGGTACCTTCTGCCAGTGTAATCTCGGCATTCTCGATGACGGAGTCAACGATGAGGTGGTGGTCGGATTCCACCGTCTGCTCGTTACCCGCGTCGGTGTAGGTATCAAAGAGGCCACCATCCACAGAACCACCCACAGTCATGTCCACACCACTGAGGGTGAGCGTAACCTTGGCATCGGAAGTACCGGAAACGGTCAGGGCGTGAGTGGAGTGCACGGACATGTCCTTGAGTTCCACCGTGGCGCCCTGCTCCATCTCAATCACGTCCACCAGCTTGATTTCTTCCTTCACGGTTTCTGTAGAGCCGTCTGCTGCCGTGGTCGTCTTGGTGACAGTACCGCCGCTACCCTCAGCGAAACCAAGGCAGGACTCCTCTGCACCGCTACCGGCCAGAGAGCTGCTCTGGCCAGCGCCGAACACGAGCGCCACACCAGTGGAATCAACGTGGGTATAGCTATCCGTCGTATCGTCATACTTATCCACAGAAAGCATCTTGGCCTGCGGGGTAGAGGAACCGGACTCGTTCTCCACACCCTTACCGATGATGACGTTGGTCTTATCCTCACCTGCGACACCAGCCACAGCAGAGGTCGTCACCTTATCATCCATGCTGAGGGCATCGCCGTCAATCTTGGTCTCCGTCTTGCTGCCGTCACCGTTATCCTTGTCTTTCACCAGCGTCTCCGTGGCGGTATCAGCAGCGTTGTAGGATTCCACATAGTTACCCTGACGCACAGAAAGTTCCGTGAACACAAGCCCGGAAGCCGTCACACCAGCATCACTCTTGACAGCGTCACCGATGAAGTGCAGGCACTTGTCGCTGCCGCTCTCCGTGGTGCCGTACACAATGTAGCCACCACCGCTGGTATTAGTGGAGATAGAGACACCATCAGCCACGGTAAGCTTCACCTCGGTCAGAGAATCGCCTTCGGACAGGAAGTCCACCTGCTTGCCTACCAGGGAGGTAGCTTCCGTGGTGTCGATATAAGCCTCAACAGAAGAATCCAGAGTGGTCAGGTCCACGATAGCATCGCCACCGGCAGCACCGATAGTGCCGACGTTCACCAGAATGGTGGTAGTACCGGCACCGGAAAGCGTGCCGGCCTCGGTCTTGCCACCGATGGTCCAGCTGGCGCCCTCGTTCACCTTGACATCACCCGTACCGGTCACCGTGATGGTCTCCATGGAGGAGTTAACGATGATTTCGCCATCATTCGCGATATCGCCCTCGCTCACAAGAGTACCGACGGTAAGTGTGCCGCCCGTTACCTCCAGGGAGGAGCCCTCATGCACCGTGGCCTGGTTCAGTGTGGTGGTACCGGCGCTGGTCAGATTAGCGGCGGAATCCAGAATCAGCTCGTCACTCACCGTGGTGGAAGCACCTGCACCGGTGGAAAGAGTACCGCCCAGAACTACAGCGTTGGTCAGCGTGGTGCTACCGGCCTGCGTATCCAGCTTACTGTCGGTGCCAATCACATAGGCAGTTTCGGCTTTCAGTTCAGCCTCTTCATCATCCACAACGACTTCACCTGTACCCTGATAACCGACATAAAGAGCAGCGGCGCTCACCTTGCCGCCCTTGTACTCAACAGCTTCATCGCCTTCACCAAAGGTAGCTGTGGAAATCTCCAGCGTACCGGAACCAGTCACCTGCGAGCCCAGAACAATGGTGCCGGCAACTACCTCGCCACCATATACGGACATGGATCCAGAGCCGGCATCACCCACATGCAGCGTCTGGGTAGCATTCAGGGTACCGTCATAAATCTCAGCACTACCATCGGCGCCAGCCTTAGAGCCCAGCACGAGGGCATCTGTCGTAACAGTACCGGCATCATCAATGCTGAGGCCACCCGTACCAGCAACACCTACCATGATGTTACCAGCCGTAACTGCAGCATCCTCCACATCAAGAACACCTTCACCCGTAGCCTTTTCACCAGCCAGAATGGTGGTAGCGGTCAGAGAAGCACCGTCCTCGACTTCCACACAACCCTCACCAGCCTGACCAATAACCAGATGGCTGCTCTCAGCAGAGCTGCCACCCTCTACACAAATAGTACCACTGGCACCCTGAGCAACACCAAGCACAGTATTATCCATGCTCAGCTTGCTCTCGCTGCCCGAAACATAAATGATACCGTTGCTACCGGCAAGCTCACCCACAACAGTCTGGTCATGGAACGTAGCAATATTACCATCCTGCAGATAGAGTTCATCCTTGCCACTGCCTCGGCCGACAATCGTGGTATCTACAACGCCGCCTTCGGCACCCACAGTAATCGAACCACCGGAAAGTGTAGCCTTATCTTCACCCACCTGGACAGATTCACGATAACCCACGGCAAACACAGCACCTTCGGCACCACCTTCAACCGTGATAGTGGCGTCGGTAGCCTCTACCTCGCCTTCACCTTCATAAGCACCTACATAAAGACCGGTACCTACGTTCAGCGCACCACCATTGACAATGAGAGTACCTTTACCACCGACCAGAGACTGACCAACACTGAGTTCCTCAACATTCAGCGTAGCAGCGCCCACATTCAGACTGCCATCATTCGCCACAGTACCGCCAGAGTTATTACCAACACCAGCAATGTATACCTTGGGAGCGCTATATGTGCCATCAGCCAGTGTCACATCAGCCGCACCAGCATGGGTGCCGATGGTAACAGTGCCGGCATCGGGAGCATCCGTCCAGAGCTGCTCCCATGCAGCAGTATCCATCGTACCATCCCCCACGATGTACACATCCTTGCCGGAGGTATTCTTGTCGGTAACAATATTATCGGCCTGAGTTGTGCCGACAGCAACCATAGCCATTGCGGCGAGCACAGCCCGGCGCAGAGTAAGATTCAGGTGCAGTTTCATAGTTTTTGATAAAAAAGGAAGAAATTACAGGGACACAGTGACCCCAAAGAGCTGGAATCACAGGGAATAATAGCGAATGAGACCTCCCATGTAAAGTCCAAAATAAGATAGAAATACCAATAAATTCATATCAATGAGAAATTTGAAGTTCCAGGCTCCGCCATGACTGGTCACCTGAACCTTCCAACCTACCTGTCCGGCAAAAAAACAGGAAGGCCCGCCAATATGGCGGGCCTTCCGGAAATCAATGCGAGCAGAACTTAATCGGAAATGATGTTCAGCTCAGCCACGGCGGCAGAGTCACCACCATCGTGCGAGGAAAGCGCAACGAAGCGGATGAACTTGCCGGTAGCGGGCGTGAAGAAGAGAGCTTCCTGACGCTCAGCTGTATCGGCCATGGTGCCGCGCGCCACAGGGGAGCCCCAGTTCTCACCATCCATGCTGATGTAGACCTCATAGTCCTTCACCCGGGCTTCCTTGAGCTTGGCGCTCTGGAATACCACGCCCTTCACCTTGCGCTCGCCACCCATATCCAGGCGAATCTCGTGCGGGTAGCTGGCCATGGTCACACCCTTGAGCGTATGCCAGTAGGTATCGGGATTGCCGTCGAGCACATTGCGGGCGGGGCCGCCCTCGGGCAGGTCGGAGCTGACATAGGCCACGGAGAAGAAGGCATGCGGAGGATACTCGCCCAGCACACGGGTGACGATGGGTTCCACCTCGGCCAGGGCAGCATAGGGTTCATTACCGGAAAGCGGCTTCACGAACACCAGCTTGATGAACTTGGTGGTCACCGGTTCCTTGAGCATGGTGCGCTGCTCGCTGTCCTCATCCACCATGTTCACGGTGCAATCAGGCTTGCTGTTCCAATTCTGACCCGTAGTGGAGAAGTAAACATCAATCTTACCGGCACGGGAAGAGGAGCGGCCCTGACGAGGAGTAAAGGACAGACCGCGCAGCTCGGAAAGTGCGCCGAGGTCAATGATGACTTCGTGGGGGTACGGGGGCACAGGAGCCTCGCGCCACTCAGAATGCCAGAAGGTATCGCGGCGGCCATCGATGAGGTTCCAGGGAGAATTGCTGCTGCCGGCATAGCTGGAACAGTAGGCAATGCGCATCACGTTGTCCGGCTTCCACTCGGGCAGGCTCTGGAACACACTCACGCTCTTCATGCAGCCCTCGCTGCTGGCGTTGGCGCGCACGATGCCGTCCTCGCGCTGCAGGAAGGGCTCAGTGTAATCCATCTTGGAGCCATCGGGCAGAGTCACCACAATCTTGGCATCGCGGGAGCCGCAGGTGGCGTGTACATAACCCACACTGTCGCGGGACAGAGTCACCGCACCGGTCAGCGGCAGCATCGTACGGCCGATATCGGCAGGATTCTGCCCCTGCAGCACAGGACGCAGGGAGAATACAAAAGTGGTGGGCCCGGAAAGCGGGATATCGCGGTCCATGGGCAGCGGGCCGCAAGCGGCACCACCCAGACCCAGGGTGAAGGCATCCACGCTCACCACAGTGGCACCGGCACGCTTCACTTCCTCGGGGTGTGCAGCCTCGAAGATATCGCGGGCAGTGTAAGGCAGAGCGGAGAAGTTGAAATTCTCGTGAGGTTCGGCAGCGATAAGCAGACCCACGCCACGGTCATCAGTGATAGCTACCCAGTTGGTGTCCATGCGGTTACCCATTTCCATGGGGAAGGGATAGCGCTCCACCATGTTTTCCACGGTGGTGTTCCAGATGCCGATGTGGGAGCCGGCCTTGCGGTCGGTATAGTTCTCACCAGGGCCACGACCATACCAGCGCACGTTGGAGAAGCGCTCCGGCAGCATGAGGGTATAGCCAAGCTTGGGCAGCACCACCTTATTCATGCTGGGAATAATACCGGCCTGCACGCTCACGTAGCCGTTGGGCAGGATGGTGTACACCAGCTGGGTGGTGAACTTGAAGTCCTTCTCAGTCATGGGGCCGAGGTCCTTCACTTTGTAGGTGCCCTGGTCGTACTCGCCGCTGTTGAGGTTTTCCTTGCGGGTGCCCTGGCTGGTCACATCGCAGGAGATACGCACCACGCCGTGTTCCAGACGCTCCACGAGCAGGGGGGTGGCGGTGTGCACCAGGTTGCCCAGGCCGTTATTCAGCCACTGGTTCATGGCCCACTTGTCGTTGGCCACGGGGGCACGGAAGGCGTTCAGGTGCACGGTGGGTTTCTCACCCAGCAGCTGCTGGCCGTTCACAATGTAATTCTTGATACCGCCGGTGGCCTTGTCCACGCTCAGCGTGAAGTTCGGCCCGATAACGAGCATCTGGCCGCTCTGATTGCGGACATCAATCTTCGCATCACTGAGCTGCATGAGGTTCTGGCGGGCATCGTAGCCGGTCATTTCCTCGGGCAGTTCCATCTGCTCGGTGGCAATCACGTAGCCCTTGTCGGCCCAGTCGGTCTTCTGCTTGAGGCAGAGGTTCACGGTGAGGTAGTAGCGGCGGTCCTTGCGCAGGGAGAGCAGCTGCTCAGCGGTGAGCGGCAGGGTGAGCTCCTGCGTGGTAAGGGGGGCAGCGGCGGGGGCGAAGCTGCCTTCGGCCACCACCTTGCTGCCTTCTTCCTTGAGGGTCCAGGTGCCGGCGTATTCAGCCAGGTCGGTGAAGAGGTGCTTGTTGCGGATGCTGATGCTCAGCCCCTTGTCGGAAACTTCACCCAGCGTGAAGGATGCATTCTGCTGCACCTTGCGAATTTCGTCGTACAGCGGGGTGACGGTGCGGTCGCTGTAAATCACGCCCTTGATGCAGAAGATGCCATCGTGGGGGTATTCGCCGTGGTCGCCGCCGTAGGCCTGGCGGGTGACCTTGGTGCCGTTCGGCAGGGTGACTTCCTGGTCATAGCTCTGGTGAATCCACTCCCAGATACCGCCGCCGATGATGGAGTCGCTGCTGTCGATGGCTTCCCAGTAATCGGCCAGGTTACCCATGGAGTTGCAGAGAATATGGGCATATTCGGAGATATACCAGGGCTTTTCGAGCTTGCTGCCAGCGATATTGCGGGCCCAGTTCACGCTGGGATACTGATTGGAGCAGAGGTCAGCCAGCTCGTTGTTACGCTCGTACTGAGTGAGGCGGGAAGCATCGCGCTCCTTAATCCAATCGCGCACAGCGGTAAAGTTGTCGCCGGGGCCGGCTTCGTTGCCGTAGGACCAGATGACCACACAGGGGTGGTTCTTGCTCTGCTCCACCATATTCTTATTGCGCCACACGTGCTGGGCCTTCCACTCCTCCGGATGAGAGAGGGAAAGCTCGCCATAGTAATAGCCATGGGACTCAATGTTTGCCTCGTCGCACACGTAGATGCCGAGTTCATCGCACATCTCGTAGAAGCGGTCTACCTGCGGGTAGTGGGAGTTGCGGATGTGGTTGATGTTGCCGCGTTTCATGATGAGGAGCTCCTGCAGGCACTCCTCCTCGGTCACGGTGTGACCATTGGCATGCTGGCTTTCGTGGCGGTTCACACCCTTGAGCTTCACGGGCATGCCATTCACCAGGAAACGGCCATCCACCAGCTGCACATCACGGAAACCAATCTTGCGGGAAAGCGTTTCGGTAATCTCACCCTTCTCATTCTTCAGGGTGAGCAGCAGGCGATACAGATTCGGCTTTTCAGCGCTCCACAGGGCAGGCTGAGCCACCTGGGCCTTCAGCGTGGTCTGCACCTCGGCACCGGCAGCAATACTGAGCGGGAAACTGCTCATGGTGGCCACGGTATTGCCGGCAGCATCGATAAGTTCGCCCTGCACTGTGGTGACACCGGCCGCGTTGCTGCGGTTGTCCACATCCACCTCAATGCTCAGGTTACCCAGGCTGTAGTTCTTCTTGCCCGGTTCACCCTCGAAATCTGTGTGTACAAAGAAGTCGCGAATCTGCACCTTGGGGGTGGTGTACATGTACACATCGCGGAAAATACCGGAAAGGCGCCACATATCCTGACACTCCAGGTAGGAGCCATCACTGTAGCGGTACACCTCGGCAGCAATCACGTTGGTGCCCGGCTTCACATACTTAGTGATGTCGAACACAGCGGCGGTGCGGCTGTCTTTGGAGAAACCAACCTTGTGACCGTTCACCCAGAGATAGAAGAAGGAATCCACACCATCAAAGCGGATGAATACCTCGCGGCCATTCCAATCTGCCGGAAGCTCCACATTGCGGCGGTAGCTGCCCACGGCATTCGGCTCTGTCTGCGGACAAGTGAAGCGTTCCTCATCCTTATTGCGGGGCCTGGTCATCACGCGGGGCCAGTCGCGCACGAAGGTGTAGCGCTGGTTGCTGTAGATGGGGGTGCCGTAGCCACGCATCTGCCAGTTGCTGGGCACATCAATCTCTGCCCAGCTGCTTACATCCGTTTCCGGTTTGTAGAAATCAAGCGGGCGCTGATCCGGGCTGGGAACCCAGTTAAATTTCCAGTTACCATTGAGAGAGAGTACCAGGGAGGAATCCCTGCGGTGACCCTTCAATGCCTCATCGCGATTGGCGAACGGCACATAGAATGCGCGAGCCTCCTCGCGCCCCTGGGAAAGATTCTGCGGATTTTCCCAGTCAGGATGCGGTTCATACGCACCCTGACCCAAAGCGATTGCTCCGGTCATAGCTATAACTGCCGTCATGCTTTTAAGCAGGTTCATATGGAAGGTATACTACTAAATTCATCTATGTCTTTCAAGTAAAAAGAAATTTCGCCCGGCATGCCAGGGCTTTTTGCTTGCTCCCGCTACCACAACATGGTAGACTCCCAGTGCGCACGGTATGACTAAAAACAACAGATTCCTCGTTCAAAGCCTTTATCCTTTGTTAGATTTGATTCTGGCAGGTATATTTGCATACTATGCACCCTACGTAACGAACTGGGTATCACCTTTATTCGGCTGGCAGCCGAATGCCTTTTTCAATCTGTTTACAGCATCTCCTTTCCTGGCAGGAGCAGCGCTTATGTCCATGCCTATCTGCCTGCGCCAGATAGGTTTCTACCGCAAGCAGAACATGCAGCGGGTCATCACCGCCTTGCGCCAGCTGTTCACCTTCGCAGTGTATTACCTCTGCGCCATGGGGTTGTACACCGCCATTACAGAAACATCGGTTCAGAACAGCCAGATTCTACTGGTGAATCTGGTGGGTATTCCGCTGATTATTTTCGTACGTTACCTGCTTTCACGCACCATCAACCGCTTCCGCCCCAGAGCCATCGAATACCGCCGCCAGGTCATTCTGCTGGGTGACGAGGACACCGTATCGGAAAACTGGAAAAACCTGCCGTCCCACTGGCGCCGCAATCTCAACGTGGTAGGCCGTTTCCACACCGTCGAGGGCAGCGAGAAAAAGCTGCAGCAGCTCATCGAGACGTTCCACGTGACCGACCTTTACGTATTCGGCGGTCTTTCGTCATACTATCGCTTCCATTCGCTGGTTGAGCAATGCGAAGTACAGGGCATCGATGTGAACGTGGTAATGCGCAACCGTATTTCCTCCAGCCTGAAGGTCATCCTGAACGAGGTGGGAGACACGCGCATGATGGTACTGAGCACAACCCCGGATTTCTCCTGGGCCCGTCTGTGCAAGGGCATACTGGACCGCGTGGTGGCTCTCTGCATCCTGATCTGCTCTTCTCCCCTGTGGCTGATTACGGCTATCGGCATCAAAATCAGCGACCCGAAGGGCCCCGTATTCTTCCGCCAGCGCCGCTCCGGCCTGTATGGCAAGGTTTTCCACATGTGGAAATTCCGCTCCATGTATGTGGATGCCGAATCCCGACTGGAGGAAATCAAGGCGAAGTACGGCAACGAGATGAACGGTCCTATCTTCAAGCTGACAAACGACCCGCGCATCTTCAAGTTCGGGCATTTCATCCGCAAGACCTCCATTGATGAACTGCCCCAGCTCCTCAACATCCTGACCGGAGACATGAGCATCGTGGGTCCCCGCCCGCTGCCGGTGTACGAGACAGAGGCCTTCCCCAAGATTGAACACCGCCGCCGCCTGAGCGTCAAACCGCGTCTCACCTGCTACTGGCAGATTGAGGATCGCAGTGACAATGGTGATTTTGACAACATGGTCAACAAGGACCTGCGCTACATCGATGAATGGAGCCTGTGGCTGGACATCAAGCTGTTCTTCCGCACCATTCCGGCCGTCTTATTCGGGAAGGGAGCCAAGTAAAGCCGCTTCGCATGTTCCACATTGTCCTCTTCCACCCGGAAATTCCGCATAATACCGGGGCTGCCGGCCGCCTGGCCGTAGCCACAGATGCCCGGCTGCACCTCATCAAACCGCTGGGATTCAGTCTGGACGAGAAACACGTACGACGCACGGGGCTGGACTACTGGAAACATGTCGATCTGCAGCTCTGGGATTCCCTGGAGGAGCTGGAAAACGCCGCCGAACCGGGCGCACGCTTCTGGTACCTTTCCACCAAAGCCTCACACAGCATCTGGGATGCTGACCTGCCCCTGCAGGATGGCGACTATTTCGTATTCGGGCCGGAATCCAAGGGACTGCCGGACCGCTGGATAGCAGCCCACCCGGATACCGCCCTGCGCATCCCCATGCCCGGAGAACGCGCCCGCTCGCTCAATCTTTCCACTTCCATCGCCATCATGCTCTACGAAGGGCTGCGGCGCACCCTGCCCGAAGGCCAGTTATGAAAAATATTGTCTACTTTGATTTGGAAACCCGCCGCTCTGCTGCCGAGGTGGGCGGCTGGCACGAAACCGCCAAGATGGGCGTTTCCGTAGCCGTCACCTTCTCCACCAGGGACAACGCCTACCACATCTACACCGAAGACCGCATGGAAGAGCTCATTGAGGAGCTGCGCAATGCCGACCTGGTCGTAGGCTACAACCACGTAAACTTCGATTACGGCGTCCTGCAGGCCTTCACCTTCTGGACCGTGGCAGACGTGACCAACAACCTCGACATCTGCTCCTACCTGACCTCCCGCCTGGGTCACCGTCTCAAGCTCGACTCCGTGGCCAAGGTGACCCTTGGTGGCAACTCCAAGACAGCCGAGGGTACCGATGCTCTCAAATGGTGGGCAGAATACGAGAAAACCGGAGATGAACAGAAGCTGCTGGATATAGCGCGCTACTGCTGCTACGACGTGAAGGTGACCATGGAGGTATACAAGTTCGGGGCGCAGAACGGCTATGTCATCTACGAGAACAAGAAGGGCGAACCCGAAAAAATCGAGGTAGACTGGGCCCTCTGATTCTACACTGCCGGAACAGCTGCCGCAAAAACACACGGGTGACGATAATTTAGCTTCACCTGCTGAAAAAAAACCGCTATAACTAAGCGCATGCCAATCTGCCCTAAATGCTCTGCCACTATTCACGCCGGCGCTGAAGACCAGTGCCCGGCCTGTGGCTACGACATCACTCAGGCAGACGAGTTATTCGGCGATGGCCAGGTGGAATTCACCCGCGTGGTAGACGCCGCCGGCGCCCTCACCCACCAGGAGCGACTGGAACTCATGCATACACTGGAGCAGCTGGAGCGAAAAATCCGGCCGGTAGCTCTCTGTATCTATATCACCGACGTAGGCAAGGTCCAGGAACTGCGCACCCATGCGCACTGGATTCTGAACCACGCCCGCATTCACCACCCCTCGTTCGGCAAGCGCGACCAGCTCCGCGCCATCGAGGAATCCGAACTCCGCGAGCGCCGCCCCGGCGAAGCCCGCCCGCCGCAGGAAGAACAACCGGAAAAAGGCATGGTCGCCAGAATCTGGAGCTCCCTGTGCGAGTGTGTGAACGACATGCTGCACCCCCTGCCCCCGCCTGTGCGCCACGAATGGATGCTCATTCTGGTGCTGGATGTGCAGCTGGAAATGGCCTGCTTCACCTGGGGATACAAGCTGGACCCCTACATCGACCCGGACGGCATCAATACCTGTATCAAGAGCGCCCAGCTGGAATTCCGTGAACGTGCCATGGTCACTGCGCTCAGAAAGGTCATGCGCAAGGCCAAGGCCCACATTGCCGCCAAAACCCGCACAGTAAACTCCCGTCTTCGCCGCGGCCAGAAGCTGGCCGCACTGGCTGCAGCCGCAACTCTCATGCTGGGCTCCGGCAGCATGGCGCAGGAAGCGCAGGCAGATACAAGTGATATGCCGTACTGGCGGGCAGAGGATTACCGGCACCTAATGTCCGGTGAGCTGCTGACAGGCTACACCTCCCTGTTCCCGGCCAAACCCACCCCGGAGGAAATCAAGGCCGAGCAGGAGCGGCAGAAACAGCTGAAACGCGAACAACGCGAGCTGCAGCGCCAGCGCAAACTTCCCGTCGCCACCACCCGCCCGCTTGAAAAGCCGGAGGAAAGCGACACGCGCGTGCTGGGGCGTTACTGCGAGATATACACCCGCCCACCACGCACCTCCTCCCTGAATGACCCGCAGGGTCTGTTTTCCACTGTAGAGCGGGAAGACGTGGAGCATGTGCTGCGCACCCTCAATGCCAATTCCAAATTCCACCTCTACGTGACTGTATTCAAGGGCGGTCAGGATATTCCCAGCGAACTCTCAGTGGATATCCTGGTAACAGCCACTGCCCAGCCCTGCGAATACGCCGTGCTCATGCGCTACCCCACCGGCAACCCTGCCTCCATTCAGCTGGGTTACCAGGAAATCAAACCAGAGGAAAATCAGCGCCATGAATGGCTGCAGAAGGTACGAACAGCTGCTGGCGATGGCAGCGCCGAAGGACTTATCAACGCCCTGAACTGCCTCAAGGAGCTCATCTCCCCCATGGCAGATTCCTTCACCCCCGTCACAGCGACTGCCGGCGCTAAAACCAAGCTTGTCCCCATCGATTTCAAGCCCAACACCAAGCCGAAAAAGAAATCCACCAAGGACAAGATTCAGGAAATTCTGGCAAACCCGCTCATTATCAGCATCGTGGTGTATCCTGTGGTCACCATCCTTTCCATCCTCGGCCTCTGGTGGTTATTCAACTGGATTCGCACGTCCAGAAAACTCGTGGAGAGTGATGCTGATATCCGCCTTTCCTCTCCGTATGGAGCAGGTGTAAGCCGCTACGTGCGCTATCTGGAAGGCACTGAAGCCAGCAAGGAAAAACGCCTGTTCTGACGCCCGCTGTCGAAAAAACCGGACACGGCATGTCATTTTTGATTGCTTTCCCCCCCTTGCAGGTGTAGTATAGTCCACGTGGAAGCAGAATTTCACGCTATGGGTGAATTGTCTACTTCTGCCTTCATTTTCCAAAACATTGTAATCATATGAACACAACATATAGCACTATTGACGCCAACGAGGCCGTGGCCTCCGTAGCGTACCGCTGCTCTGAAGTGGCCGCTATCTACCCCATCACCCCGTCCTCCCCGATGGGTGAATCGGCAGAGGCATGGACCGCTGTAGATCGCAAGAATCTCTGGGGCACGGTCCCCAGCATCGTCGAGATGGAATCTGAGGCAGGTGCTGCCGGTGCTGTGCACGGCGCGCTGCAGACCGGCTCCATGGCCACCACCTTCACGGCCTCCCAGGGTCTGCTGCTCATGATTCCCAACATGTTCAAGATTGCCGGCGAGCTGACTCCCTGCGTCTTCCACATTGCCGCCCGCGCCCTTGCCGCCCAGGGCCTTTCCATTTTCGGTGACCACAGCGACGTGATGAGCGCCCGCTCCACCGGCTTTGCCATGCTCTGCGGCGCCTCCACCCAGGAAGCCCCGGATATGGCCGCTATCGCCCACTCCGCCACGCTGGAGAGCCGCGTGCCCTTCATCAACTTCTTCGACGGTTTCCGCACCTCTCACGAGGTAGGCAAGATTGCCGACATCTCCGACGAGCAGCTGCGCGGCATGATTGACCAGGACCTGGTGGATGCCTTCCACGCCCGCGCCCTCACCCCCGATGCACCGGTCATCCGCGGCACCGCCCAGAACCCCGACGTGTACTTCCAGGGCCGCGAAACCGTGAACAAGTTCTACAACGCCGTGCCCGGCATTGTGAAGAAGGCCATGAAGAAGTTCGGTGAGCTGACCGGCCGCTGCTATGACCTGGTGGAATACATCGGCAGCCCCGAAGCCACCCGAGTCATCGTCATCATGGGCTCTGGTGCCGAGGCCTGCCTTGAGACCGTGAAGGCCCTGAGCAGCGAGGATATCGGCGTGCTGAAGGTGCGCCTGTACCGTCCGTTCCCGGCCGAGGACGTAATTGCCGCCCTGCCGAAGACGGTGAAGAAGATTGCTGTACTCGACCGCACCAAGGAGCCCGGCAGCCTGGGCGAACCCCTGCTGCAGGACGTGGTGCAGGCTCTTTCCGATGCCTCCGTGAAGGGCACCCTGCCCTTTGCCATGCCCATCATCGTGGGTGGCCGCTACGGCCTGGGCTCCAAGGAGTTCACTCCCGCCATGGTGAAGGGTGTGTTCGACGAGCTGAAGAAGGACGCCCCCATGACCGGCTTTGCCGTGGGTATTGAGGACGACGTGACCGGCCTCTCCATCGCCTACGACCCCAGCTTCACCACCGAAGCCGACACCGTGACCCGCTGCATGTTCTATGGTCTGGGTTCCGACGGT
>JAZQVE010000109.1:0-22792 GCA_045631705.1 Akkermansia sp.
GTGCCCCGCCGGAGTTCCCCAGGCAGCGCCTGCGGTTTTGTTGTAGCCATGCGGAGCCGTTGGTACTGCATGCGTGTCTTATAGGATGTCGCGTTAAATTGGGATTTATCGAGCTAATGGCCCGCGTCAGCGGCTACACGCTGGGCTAGCGGCTATCACTCGCTGACGCGGGTTCTGCTCGTGGCCGGCATGGCTGTGCAGTGCTATCCGGTATCCCTGGTGGGTAGCATGCTTTGCGGTGGTCTGGCACTGGTGTTCGGGGCGCGGGGCTTTAGTCCCGCCCGCATAACCGGTGAGGGATTAAAGTCCCTCTGTTCCGAAAATCAGACAGCCCCTGCGGGAACCGCAGGGGCTGCTTGCATTTTGATGGTGTTAGTATCAGGCCTTGGCGCGCATACGTCCAATCAGGCGCACGATTTCGCCGATGATGAGGACGGGGCAGGTCACAGCGGCGATGGTGAGCCATTCGCACAGGCTGAGGGGCACGGTGCGGAAGATATCACCACCGAACTGGGTGGCCAGCACCTGGCCGAAGAGGATGATGGCCAGAATGAAGAGGAAGCTGCGGTTGGCAAAGATGCCGTTGATGAAGCTGTTGTTAGTGCCGTAGACTCGGGCATTGAACAGGTTCCAGAACTGCAGCATCACGAAGCCGGTGAAGAGCAGGGTGACGGAATGGCGGAAGGCCTCCGGCTCCAGCTCCTGGGAGGGCATGCACTTCACATAGCTCACCAGGGCAATGATGAAGCCAATGCCGAGACAGAGAATCCAACGCCACATGGTGGGGGTGATGATGAAGGCAAACTTGTTGCGCGGCTTCTGCTCCATCACGTCGTCGCTGGGCGGCTCAGAGGCCAGGGCCAGGGCGGCAAAGGTGTCCATGATGAGGTTCACCCAGAGCATCTGCGTGACGGTGAGCGGCAGCTCGCAGCCAATGAAGGGCCCCATGGCGGCAATACCGCAGGCAGCTACGTTTACCGTGAGCTGGAAGACGATGAACTTCTGGATGTTGCGGTAGAGGGATCGACCCCACTTGATGGCGCGGATGATGGAGGCGAAGGAGTCATCCAGCAGGATGATGTCGGAGGCTTCCTTGGCCACGGAGGTACCGGTGATGCCCATGGAAAGGCCCACATCGGCGTGGTTCAGGGCAGGGGCGTCATTCGTGCCGTCGCCGGTTACGGCTACCACATGGCCCTTCTCCTGCAGGGCGTTCACCAGGCGAAGCTTGTCCATCGGCTTGGCTCGGGAAAGTACGCGGAGGTCATTCACGCCGTCCAGCAGCTGCTGGTCAGTAAGCTGGCCGAACTGGTCGCCGGTAAGCACTGCGCCCTGGGGCAGTTCGCCCTCCGGCAGCAGGCCGATTTCGCGGCCAATCTGGCAGGCGGTCTCGAAGTTATCGCCGGTCACAATCTTGATACCCACGCCGGCTTGGTGGCAGGAAGCCACAGCGGCGGGTACATCGGGACGCACGGGGTCCTGAATGACGAAGCAGCCGAGCCAGGTGAGACCAGTGCAGGCATCCTTCACGCCCTCGGCGGTATCAGCAGAGCCTTCCTTGTAGGCCAGACCGAGCACGCGCATGGCCTTGCGCTGGGCGGTGCGGATGATGGTGAGCACCTCCTCGCGGGCAGCATCGGTGAGCTCGCCGGCGTAGGCAGTGGAGCACTTGGAGAGCACCACTTCGGGGGCACCCTTCAGGTAGATGACATCCTTGCCGAGTACGGCGGATTTGCCGCAGGTGGCCATGAACTTGTTCTGCGTGTGGAAGGGCAGCTGGGCGATGGTGCTGAACTTGCTGCGGGCATCGGCATAGGACACGCCCTTGTCGTTCAGGAACATGAGCATGGCGCCTTCGGTCACGTTGCCGAGCACCTTTCCGGCTTCATCGAGGTCGGCGGTGGAGTTGGCGGCCACAGCTTCGGTGAGCAGGGGGAAGATGGGGGCGGCTGTACCCTGTTCGTTCACGCCGGGGAAGTTGGCTTCGCGCACGGTCATGAGGTTCATGGTGAGGGTGCCGGTCTTGTCGGAGCAGACCACGGTGGCGGCGCCGATGGTTTCGCAGGCATCCATTTCACGCACCAGGTTGTTCTGCTTGGCCATCTTGCGCATGCTGTAGGCCAGGCTGAGGGTCACGCTCATGGGCAGGCCTTCCGGCACGGATACCACGATGAGGGTGATGGCAATCATGAAGTAGGTCAGAATCTTATCTGCGGCGGCCTGGGGCATCCAGGTGGCGGGGTCGGTGGAGAGGATATTGCAGCCGATGAGGGCACCCACGCCGATACCGAAGATGACCGCACCGGTGATAAGGCACTTGGCCCACACGCCAAAGCCGCTCTGCTTCACCCAGGCGGGGGAGGGGATGCTTACCTTGGCATAGCCCAGCAGATCACGCAGCACGGGGTACCAGATTTTCAGGGTGGCGGCAGCAATGCCGGCGATGAGTGCGGCAAAGAAGCACCACTGGCTGGAGGAGAGCACAAACTTGCCCAGCAGTGCATCGTGAGCCACCAGGGAAACAAAGAGAATCATGGCGATGGAGGTGCCCACCACGTTGATGGCCTGGGAAAGGCCTTCCAGCTGAAGGTTCAGCGGGGACTTGGCGCCGGTTTCCTTGGTGGCGGCCTCGGCTACCTTGCCGATTTCGGTGGAGTCGCCCACCTTGGTGACGCAGATGATGCCGTGACCATCGGTCACGAGGGTGCTGCGCAGCACGACATTGCGCGGGTAGGCACCGGGCAGGTTTTCTTCGCCTTCGGAGGGAACCTTGAGGACAGGCTCGGATTCACCGGTGAGGGAGGACTGGTTGATGCGCAGGGAAGAGGATTCGAGCACCACGCCGTCGGCGGGCACTTCCACACCTGTTTCCAGGGTGACGATATCGCCTACCACGAGTTCGTTCTTGGGAACCATGGTGTGCTTGCCATCGCGCAGCACGCGCACGGGGGTCACGTCATTCACCTTGTTGAGAATGTCGAATTCCTTGTTGGCGCGGTATTCATTCACAAAGCCCACGGTGGTAGCCAGCAGCACGGCGCACATGATGCCGATGCTTTCGATGGGGCTGTGCTCACCGGGGGAAAGCAGCACGGGAATGAAGGAAATGACGGCTGCGGCAATGAGGATGACGATGAGCGGATCGGCAAATTTGCGAGCCAGCTCCACCCACCACGGGTCGCGGCTGGGCGGTGTCATTTCGTTGCTGCCATGCGTCTTGCGGCTTTCCTCCACCTGGGCGGAGGTAAGACCGGTGTGGATATCGGTATACGTCTTCATAAGATTGGGGGCGCTCATTATATGAGTATAACATATAAAAAGCAAGCATTAAGAGGGAAAAGAGGCGATGGATGAGAAAAATCAGCCTGCCTGCTCCCTGGCCTCCGGATACCAGACTATCGAGTCAGTCGTCCAGAGCCTGGGTGAGGTTAATCAGCTTTTTGGCAAAGTTGAGTATCGATAATGCCTCCGGGGTGCGAAGGTACGAGACCTTCAGGCTGAGGTCACCGAATCGCAGGCGGTCCAGAGCATCAGCATCCTTGAAGATAGCGAACAGGAGGCGCACCCGCCCGGCATCTCCGGCAAAATGTTCGTCAATGTGTGTATTCCCTCTTCTGTCGTTCAAATCGTGAAAATGCATCAGACAGGCAGCTTCCGGATGGTATGGGAGGTCGTCATTGCCTGCATTCTGGCAGAATTCGGCATAATACCTGGCTGCCCGGGCTCCGTGACCGGTATCCGCCCATTCATCCTGACGCCTGGAATCATGAAATACAGCGGCATGTGCCAGAATGGTCAGAGCCTGGGCATCATCCTTCAGCAGCCGTTCGCCCATGATGAGGGCATACAGCAGCACGCGTGCGCAGTGCAGCGGCCCGTGGAAGTAGCTGTCCGGCATATTGAAGGTAACCCTCCTGTGCAGGAATTCCACCCATTTATAGAAATTGCTCTGTACGATGGGTGGCAGATTCGATATCGTTTCGTTCAGCATGGCGTATTCAGGGAATTGGACGCCGTAATGTAACAGTTTTCCTGCGAGAGTTCAAGTTCCTTTTCCTGATGCTCGGTGCAGGGGGCGAATGTATATTGTTCTCTCTGTGGATTGAACCTTGAATTCTATTGCCTGTTGTGGTACATTCTGGGTGTTATGCTGCGTCTCCTTCTTTTCCCGTTTCTGCTTGCCATTCTGCTGCCCGGTGTGGCTCCTGCTGGGGGGACAATGTCGCTTTATGGGGTGAAGGAGGAAAAGGACCGGAAGTTTGTGAAGGGTAATCCGTCGCCTGAGGTGTTGCGAAGCATGGTTCGCAAGATGAATAAGAGACTCGCAAAACGCGGCATCTCACTGAAGGGCGGGTATGGCTTTACCATGGAAACCGCCTGGATGCTGCCGACCGGTATGAATGATTATGATGTGCTGGACTGCATTCCCGGTTATGCGTGCTACGAGACGGTAGAATCGCACGTCAGCCCCGATGGCCGTCGCTATATCATCCGACCCGGTCTGATTGACTACAAGGACAAAACGTATTCGGTCAACATCTGGTTCGATGTGACCAACAACCGGGATTATCGTAAGTCTACCTTTTTCCTCTGATGTGGGCCCAGCGGCGCTTTTTGTAGCGCGGCTTGCGGTGGGTGGGGCGGAGGAGCCGGTAGAGGAAGAACAGGCACGATGCCCCCGTCATGGTGGAGAAGGCACCCAGTGTGATGGACAGCTCCCAAAGCAGCCAGAAGTTATCAATGTTACTGCACTGCGGATTTTCCGCCAGATAGAGCACGGGTACATTGTTCCTGTGTTTTCTCAGAGAGCCTAACGATTTCCGGGTCAGCCAGTAGTACGAGGCTCCTGCCTTTCCTTTGATGTGGTTTCCCTCGGGAGTGTGGAACTCATAGGTGAACCAGATTTTGCGGTGCACCCCTTTTCCGGAGAATGACCTGTGCATTTCAATATCCGTGATATTGCCGCGAGCCCGGGCTCCGTGGTTGACTAGAGCGCTGCTGGTGCTGTATTCGTAATGGGCGGCATAGCCTGTCAGCGCCGAGACTTCCAGCAGCAGACCACAGAGCAGCCAGCCCAGGAGAACCTGGATATCCTTATCCCTGTCCTGCCCCCAGAAACCCAGGGCAAAGATGCCGAAGAAGACGGCCCCCAGCTGGCCCAGAAGCATGGGAAACCAGGCGGTGTCCCACGTGGCGGCGCCTGTGATGTACAACACGGCCTGATACGCCACCAGCCCCACGCAGGCGAGTGCCAGCATGAGCATGAACAGGCAGAGGATGAGGGGCGGAAGCATGGTTGATTCTGTGGCGATTGTACCAGCGGGGGGCTGAATTTACAAGTCTGCTGTTGTTAGAATTGCATTTCGCTGGCAGATATAATATAGTTACGGGTGTTATGAAGTCCAGAGATAAGATACTCATCTGTTCCCTCTGCAATGCTCTTGGGCCGTTCCTGCTGTCTTCAGTCATTGCGATTCCTTGCCTGCCTTCATTCATCTGCTGGCTATTCATGCGGGGCGATGCGGATGCCGAGGTGGCTGATTATGCACGCCGCCGCCTGAACGTGGCGATTTCGTGGACAATATGGTTCTATGCCTCTCTGTATCTGTGCCTGGTAATCATTGGATTTATCCCTCTGTTCATTCTTGGCATCTGGTGGATTATTGCCTGCGTGAAGGACCTCCTCCGCGCCAGTTCCGAGGACACGAGCTACCGTTTCGGTCTGACCATTCCGTTTATTCGCCCCCGCAAGTCCGGGGATGGTGAATCCTGAATAATCTATAATTTATGAAAGTTTTTTTTACCAAGATGAGATGGTTGCTGGGGCGTAGCTGGGGGGTGCCGGTGCTGGCCGCGCTGGGCTCCTGGCTGTGCTTGTTTGCCATCCATGGAGTTTGTAGCCTGATCAACGGGGCAGGGGTGGAGACGCGCAGATTTCTGGGCTGGATAAACAGCGCTATCTGGCTGGTACTGTGGCTGCTGCTGCTGGGACTGGTGGTGTGGCTTCTGGTGTTTACCGTCCGCCGCCTGATACAGCGGCAGTGGAAGGCTCTGCTTGCCTGGGTGTGGTCTGCTCTGGCCGGTAAGGTCATGTTGATGGCCATAACAGTAGGCGTGTTTATCACCGCGTTTTCCGATCAGGATGATTTTACTTACGGTCTCAAGGTGCCGGAGGAATGTGCGCCCGGCGGGACTCATGGCATGGCTGTGCCGCGTGGCATGCACTTCCAGCCGCCTTTGCATGAAGGAGATGACGCTGAGCTGCCGGCTGTGGTGCAGCAATATGCTGACCTGTGCAAGGTGGATACGTTTATGTGCGTGGGTGGTGACGAGGAGTTGCCCTCCACTGCTTCGAATCTGGAGAAGCTGGCGGCGGAGGCACCGGAGCTGTTGCATGAATATGGGCTTCGTGCATACTGCCACGAGGTGCTGACCCCGGGGTTCCACGCATGCAGGCATCTCGAAAGCCTGCGCCATCCGGATGCGGCGGCGTATCTTGGTAATCATTACCTGAGCGAGCACCGGATGTATTCGCTTGCCAATGGCTGGGGGTATTTGCTGGGTAATGGGCACAGCTGTTCGGATGTTTTTGCCCTGAAGGGGATGCAGCTGCTGGATGAATCGCTGGCGCCGCTGGCCGCCAGGGCAGACCGGGAGACTCTGGATTCCCTGGTGCCTGCGCTGCCAGATAAGCCGTTCATCATGCTTGAGCAGGTCGGGCAGCCGGGTATGTACAGACTGGTGCTGGTGGCTCCGGCGGATTATCCCGCGGGTACTTTCTGCGTGAATGCCCGTGAATACACACAGAACAAGACGCTCAGCATCCGGAACAGGCAGATTCAGGTTCTGCGCACCAAGAATTATCGAAAGATCTGCCAGCTTTCGGAACCGGTTGACTTCACCGTGTACAGCGGTGAGTGGGGAGAGTACTATGCCTCTGTGTGGGAGCTGCATTTTACCCCGGACGATGGTAAACCCTCCCGCTGTGTGAACTCCCAGCTCTACCTCATGCAGGGCTGGAGCCGATAACCCTCAGCATATATCATGCGAATAATGAAACATGCTCTGCTTGCAGGATTGATGGTTCCCTCTGTGCTGCTGAGCCCGGTTGCGGCAGCAGCGGAATGGCTGACCGATTTGCCTGCCGCCTGTCGGCAGGCAGCGCAGGAGAATAAGCTCGTGCTCATTGACTTCACCGGCTCCGACTGGTGCAGTGCCTGTGTACGCCTGCGCCGCACGGTGTTGGATTCCCCGTCCTTCCTGGAGTTCGCCGCCTCCCGCTTTGTGTTGATGGAGGTGGATTTGCCGCGGAGGAAGAGCTTTGACCAGGAGCTGCTGCGCCGGAATGAGGAGATTGCGAAGCATTATGGTGTGGGTGGCTTCCCGACGCTGATGGTCATTAACCCCCAGGGAGAGGTGATGGGCGGCTTCCAGAATGGTGATGTGACGGTGGCTGAGGCCCGCAAACTGCTGGAGGGTGCCTGCGAGGCTGCCACTCTGTTCCGGAAGGCTGCTGTACAGTCGGGCGAGGGGCGTGCCCGCACTTTGTTCCGCATTTACCAGAGCTTCCCGGAGAGTAAGTCATTTGCGGTGCCGCGTGAGAAGCTGATGCAGGATATCCTGGCGGCCGATGCGACCGATGCAACCGGAATCCGGACGATTGTGGCGGCAAAGGAACAGGCTTCTCTTTTCCTCGCGCAACGCGAGACTGTGCCGCATGCCAGCCCGGAGCTGGGGCGTTTGCTGGAGCAGCAGCTGGCTGAGTCCATGCCGGAGAATCGCACAGAGGTGATGATGGCCCGCTGCCAGTATGCCCTGGCTACGGCTGATACTGTGGAGGAGGTAGAGGCTGCCCGCTGCATGTTCGAGGAGCTGTTGCCGCTGCTTCCGGAGCACGAGGCGGCTGAGCTGCAGCATTTCCTGGATACGTATTTCCGCGACTCCGCGGCGCTTCTCCAGATGCTCCGTTCCAGTCGTCCGCGATGATGATGCGCCTCGTTACGCGTCTTCCTTCATCATTCCTGTTTCCAGGTAGAAGGGCAGCCATTCATCGAAGACTGCGGCAGGGGCAAAGAGGTTGCCTGCGTAGAACTGGGTGAAATCCTCGGTGCTGGTATAGGGGTAGACCTGTGCCTTATCCGACGTGCACCAGGCGATGCCGCTGAGCGGCATGTCGAGGTACTTCTGGCACAATTCCTGCGCCACGGGGTGCTCTGCAAAAGGTGAATCTGCTACGGCGCGCTGCACCAGCGCGGGCTCCATGTTGTATTCGCCATCAGACAGCTGGAAAAAGGCCATCCATCCCTGTGGGGTGAGCACCAACTCGATGGACTGGTCATCGTTATACCAGAAGGCATAATCGTCCTCCAGCGTCATTTCCGGGCTGTCCGGGCCGAGTGCCTTGTGCAGTTCGGCCAGATTGCGGCGGAAATCCGGGGCAAATGTTCCGTTGTATTCGCTCGGCGCCGCGGGCAGGGCGGGTTTCTGGTTCTGGCGCGCATGGCGATAGCCGCGTATGGCAATGTATAATCCACCCAGAGCAAACAGGACACCAAGCTGAAAAATTAGCGAATCCCCCAGTGCCTCCCCGGCCTTCCAGGATTGGTAGGCGACGATGATGCCCAGCAGGGCGATGATGAGGTAGGGCTTCAGATTGGGCTGTTCAGGTGTGTTAGCAGACATGTGCCCGGAATCATAATGGATTCATCTCCGCATGACAAGTGTATTTGCAGCCAGTAATGTGACTAAAATAGCAAATAATTAAGGAAAAGTTAAATATCGCTTGACTAAACACCAAATTTCTGGTATTCAGACGCTATGCGAATCGTGATGATGGCAACGGGGGATATCGCCATCCCCTCCTTTCAGAAGCTGGCTGAGACCGGGAACGTGGTGGCGCTGATTACGCAGCCCGACCGCCCGGTGGGTCGACACATGGAGCTGACGCCGCCGCGCGTGAAGGTGGTGGCGGAGCAGCTGGGGATTCCCGTGTTCCAGCCGGAACGCATGCGGGATGCTGCTGCTGTGGAACAGCTACGGGCCTGTGAGCCGGATATTGTAGTGGTGATGGCCTACGGCCAGATTTTGTCTCAGGAGGTGATTAATGTGGCCAAGACTGCCTGCATCAATGCCCATGCCTCTCTGTTACCGCGTCACCGCGGAGCTGCCTGCATCCAGGCCGCGATTGAGGCTGGCGACGACGAAACCGGAATCACCATCATGCATGTGGTGAAGAAGCTGGATGCCGGTGATATCGTCTGTAAGGCAACGGTTCCGCTGAAAGGCACGGAGACTGCAGAAAGCCTGCACGATGACCTGGCCCTGATGGCACCTGATGCCTTGTTGCGGGCCATCAAGCAGCTAGTTGAAGGTACAGCCGAGCGAGTGGAGCAGGATGAGAACCTGATGACCTATGCGCCCAAGCTGCTGCGTACTCATGGACAGATTGACTGGAGTCAGCCCGCCCTGCAGGTGGCCCGTAAAATCCGCGCCTATCATCCATGGCCGGGTACCTTCACGGTGTATCCCTCTGTGCACAGCGGGCAGGACAAGACGCTCAAGATTTTCCCGCCCGTTGATGTGTTCTCCAACATCCGTAAGCCTTCCGATGCTGTGCCTGGCATGGTGCTGGAATCCGGACCGGATGGCATGCTGGTCTCCTGCGGTGGCCGCCGTGGCGGTGCTATCCGCATCACCACCATGCAGCCCAGCGGAGCACGCAAGATGAACGCAGAAAGTTTCTTCGCCGGACACAAGATTATGCCCGGTACTATCCTTGGTATCCCTACAACCCCTACCGTCTAAGATTATGGCACCCCGACAGAGAGCAGAAAATAAGAAGATGCTTGGCCTGTATGTAGACAGCGAGCTGGTCGCCAAGTTCCAGCAGGCCTGTGCCTACTACGGCCAGACGATGACTTCCGCCGTCACCCTCTTTATTGAGGAAACCGTTCAGGAGTATGAGGAAATCCTGAAGGAGGAAGCGGAAAATAATAATTAACCTCTTGATATAGAATGTAGAAGGGCCCGGTTGTGAAATCGGGCCCTTCTGGTGTATGGATACCTGGAAAAAGAGTGTTAATTATCTTCCGGCTCGGCGGCAAAGCGCTTGCGGGTGGTGACAAAGATGAAGATGATACCCACAAGGATGGACATAATGCCGTAGAGTACAAAGGCGTGGACGCTGGCAGGGTCATCCACCAGGGTAGTGAGGAATACCACCAGGAGGTTACCCAGCGTGCTGGTGAGCAGCCAGAAGCTGGAAATAATACTCTTGAGATTCTTACCGGCTGCCGTGTATGCGTATTCCAGACCGGTGGTGCTCACCAGAATCTCAGAAAGCGTGAGAAGGAAGTAGGGAATACACTGCCAGAGTATGCTGAGCTGGGCTCCGGTGTCAATACGCTGCTGCAGTGCAGCCACCGCACCATAGGCAATGCCTGCCATCAGAATGCCAAGCCCCATGCGCTTGAGCGGTGCGCCCCAGCGTCCGATATAGGGGTATACAAAGAGGGTGACTAAAGGCACAAAAGTCATGATAAGCAACGGATTAAAGCTTTGCATCTCTTCTGCGCCAAAGCTGAACTTAACACCTCCCCAGCTCAGGTCGATGCTCTGCATCATCTTGCCCTGGAGTACCCAGCTGGAAGCTGTCTGGTCATAAAGGCTCCAGAAGGGAATAATCATGAGGAATACGATAAGTACTCGCACCAGATTACGAACGCTTCGCTGTTCTCCCTCGGTGAAACGAGCATTTGTCTCCTCCTTTGATTCAAATATCATGCAGCCGGATACGCCGAGGAAGCCTTTCATGCCGATGGAGGCGGCCAGTTTCAGACTGGCGAGAAGGAGGGCTGCAATGTAAAGCAGCAGTGACAGTACACCGATGAGCGCTGCTGCTGTTTCACCGGCTCCGCTCAGAGTGGCAATCCGGGCACCACCATCATGAGCCCAGCTGCCCAGTAGCACGACAATGGGGGCAATCACCACGAAGGCGGCTATGCCGATGGCGGTGTTTGTGGCGCGCGCAACTGCTTCACCACCAAAGCGTTCGCAAGCGCGAGCCGGTCCTTGGAAAATGCGGGAACAGAGCGCATGCAGAAATTCCGGCTGGGTGGGGGGCACATGGTTGTATTGTTTGCGCCCCAGCCAGAAAATGAGCGTGGCGAGCGCCATGAAAATACCGGGAATACCGAAGGCCCAGCTGTATCCCCAATTCTGGCGGACCCAGGGAATGACCAGGAAGGAGAAGAAGGAGCCGAGATTGACGGACCAGTAGAACGCGGCGTACAAACGGGTCATGGTAGGCCCGCTTTTTTCGTTCTCCGGCACCTGGTCACCCACGAAGGCGGATACACAGGGTTTGATGCCGCCGGCACCTATGGCTATGATAGTCAAGCCGGTAAAGAGAATCCATTTTCTCGTCTCGACATCTCCGGCAAAATCTGCCATGGCCAGAACGGCGTTACCAAGGCAATAGAGCAGTGAAATCGAGATAATCGTACGGTAGCGGCCCAGGAAACGGTCCGCAAGCCAGGCTCCCAGCAGCGGAAGCAGGTAAGTGCAGGCAATAAAGAGGTGTACAACCTCGGTTGCTTCGTTTTTAGACATGAGAA
Source organism: Akkermansia sp. (assembly GCA_045631705.1). Lineage (GTDB taxonomy): Bacteria > Verrucomicrobiota > Verrucomicrobiia > Verrucomicrobiales > Akkermansiaceae > Akkermansia. The sequence goes on from JAZQVE010000109.1 coordinate 11,616, forward strand.
GCATCCCTGTCATGTAGGCGACAAGGATGCTTCGCATTCCATAGAAGCTGAAGCGTTCGCAGGCCTCATTGCCTACGATGTATTTGGATTGTGCAGGCAGCGCCATAACGAATCGTTTGTTCTATGTTTACTGATTATTCAGTTTGATGTGTTCGGAAAGCTTGACGTTGTAGCGGTTATAGGCATCGTGCAGCCAATCGAGCAGCACTTCGCCGCGCAGTCGCACATTCATGGTGGGAATGTACATGAAGGATTTCATGGCTGTGTACTGTGCGCTGTTTTCTACGGTGCGACCTGTCACACCCGTGATTCGAACACCGTCATTCATCGATGCCATTGGAGCAAGTTTGCCATTGGGGATGAGGATAAGTGACTGAACCTCAAGGCCTGCAGGGAGATTTGTCTGGGTGAGGCCCAGGCCAACGGGCCCAAAATCCTCTACGACGGCGCCGGCTTCAGTGGCCTTGGCAAAGGCTGCGTCGATTCCGTTTTCCTCGCAGGCCTTGGTCATTTCCTCGTACAGCTTGTTGGATGCATCCGTCAGGGCATTGGCTGTGCGCTCGGCCTGAAGGTCTGCAGTTGCGGCTGCCTTAGCTTCTTCGTAAGCCAGAACTGTCGGTTCCTCAATGGCTTCCACACGAATGAAAGCAATCTTGCCATCGTGTGTGGGGAAGTAGCCGCGCACCTGGCGAATGGTTGCCAGCTCGTCATCCTTGCCGGCGTTGCGGGCAGCCTCGAATTCTGCCACCGTGGGGGCAGTGTCCACTTCATTGAAGGCGATGTCGGCCAGCGTGGTGGTGGCGCCATTGTGCTCCACCTGTACCAGAAGCTCGGCAGGTGCGGCATCGCGGGTGCCCAGAGCCGTGGTGATATGGCTCCTGTTTTCGCTGTTCAGGTAGGTAAAGGGTTCATTCTCAGGGTTTTCGGCTGCGGTTGCAAGCTTGTCATCGAAGCCTTTGCCGTTAGCCTGGGAGAGATCCTGCATCAGAATATCAGCCGTAGCCATGAGGGCTTCCAGGCTGGAACCTTCAGCAGGGCTCAGGGTGTATACTGAAACGATACGGCGTTCCGCGCTCTTGTAGTTATCCTTATTCTGTTCCCAGTAGGCCTTGATTTCTTCCTCTGTTGCAGCTGCGGGTGCAGGGAGTTTGTCCTTGGCAAGCCAGGCGGTCTTGCCGCGAAGCTCCTGATACTGAACGTCTACCAGCTCGCCGGCATTCTGGTTCTGCATTTGCAGGCCGCTGGTCATGAGGTCACCAATAGCCTCCCAGACCATCATATCAGCAATCACGCTGCGGAAGGCTTTTTCCTGCTGGTTGTTGGAAGCACCATTGCGGAAACCGGTCAGGCGCTGGTAGAGCTCCTGGTCAAAGCTGCCATCTGCTTTTTTGAAAACAGGCATGGCCTGCAGGTAGGCATCAATCTGCTCCTTGGAGGGAGAAATACCCATCTCCTTGGCCTGCTCCTGGATAACGGCGCGGTTCACGGCGATATTCACAGCCCCGTCATCAGCGAAACCATAGGACCAGCTCTGGTAGATGCTGTTCAGGAACTGAGAAAAACGGTCATATTCCGGATGCTCGTTGGCCCAGGCCTGGAGGGCAGCCAGCTCGTTTTCCTCAAGCTCTTCATTTTCGTTCTTGTCGAACATGTCGCGCAGCTTCGTGCTGGAAGAGTTGTGCAGCGTCTGCACATAGCTCTGACCATGTTCACCCAGGGTGGCGGTCTCCGGATAGGAATACCCGGTGCCATTCACCTGAATGTAGTAATCTTTTACAAACATGCTGCCACGGTCACCGTAGTCCATCATCAGCAGGCCGAGACCTACGCCGGCCACCACGATGAGTACGAGGAGTGAGTTTTTGCGGATGAATTCGAGTGCGGTCATGATGAAAACGTGCTAATGCGGCTATTCTACGCTTTTCCCGCTGCGTTGCAAGCATGAAAACGCATCGCCTGTGTCATTCATGCGTGCCCCAGGGCGGATTGACGATTGACGAATGACTATTGACGATTTTGAGGACCTCTGAAGCCGGGGCAGGGTGCGAATTTATTTTTCCTGCGCGCGTATATACTCAATTTCCTTCTTCAGGACACTGCCCACGCGGTGCTTGGCCAGGTAGACCTGGGTCATGCTCACGCCGAGGAGTCGGCGCACATCAGTGGCGTTCATTCCCTGGAGTACGTTGCATTCAAAAATCTGGAACTGGCGGGGCGAGACGCGCATTTTCACGCGCTCCAGCGCAGCCTTCATCACATTCTGCTGCCACTCGCGCTCCCAGATCTGGGTGAAATTGTTGTCGGAGGTATCCGGCACATTTTCCACCGGTTCGCGGGTGGGCTGGCCTGCTTCCTCACCGGTCATGGTCGGCTGGGGAGCCTTGCCACGCTGGCGGAACTGGTCGTTGATGCGCCAGCGGGTCACATTCCACAGCCACATCTTGAAGGAACCGCGTTCCGGGTCGTATGCATTGCGTAGACTCTGCTTGGCGATGGTGAGCACGGTTTCCTGCACCACGTCCCAGGCTTCGTCCTCGCGAAGACCTGCCTTGACGGCTACAGAGTATATCAGGCGCCAGTAGGTGCGGTAGAATTCATCCCAGCTGCGCTGGTCCTTCCAGTCACCCAGTCGCATGATGAGACTACGCCGGGTGCGGGCAGCGAGCTTCTCGAGCTCGTTGTCATCCGGCGTGGTGATGGATTGTTCTTCTTGCACCCGCAAGCCATACTATCAGAAATATTCAATAAGGCAAGCAGGAAGTTTCTGCAGAGCCATGTTGAGTCGGATTGCTTCTGAAGATTCTATGGAAACAGCCCCCGCAGGATAACCTGCGGGGGCTGAAATGCTATAGTATATATGGTGGAGTTTATGCCATGCGGGCGTAGGCATCGGCCTCCACGGCCTCCCAGAGCTTGTTGATGCTGCATTCCACCTCAGCTTTGGCGGCGATGAGCTCGGCTCCGGCGGCGCTGTGGGCGAAGAGGTAATACTTAATCTTCGGCTCCGTGCCGCTGGGACGCACAGCAAAGCTGCGGCCATCCACCAGGTCGATGAAGAGCATCTTCTCAGCAGGGATGGGGTCGCCTTCGGCGTCCACCATGGTGCCGGCGGAGAAATCGCGCAGCCCGGCCACGGCTGTGCCGGCCATTTCAGTGGGCGGATTCTCGATATAGCTCTTGGTCAGGGCGGCAATCTTGGCGGCACCGTCGGCACCTTCCATCACGATGCTCTTGCCCAGTTCCTTGTAGAAGCCGAGTTCGGCGTAGATGTTGTTCAGGCACTCCAGCAGGCCGATGCCCTTGGAGGCCAGGTAGGCGTTCATTTCAGCCAGGCAGAGGGCTGCGGCGTTGGCATCCTTGTCGCGCACGAAATCCTGGGCCAGGTAGCCGTAGCTTTCCTCGCCGCCGAAGATGAAGTACTTGCTGTGCTCCAGGCGCAGGGCGCGGGTTTCGGCCTCGGTCATGGAGCGGTAGCCCTGGCGCAGCTCAGCGGGAATGGCCTGTTCGTACTTGCCCAGCTTGGCGGCAATGTACTTGAAGCCGGTGAGCACGTTCACCGTGGCAATACCGAAGGAGGAGGCGATGGCGTCCTGCAGCGGGCTGGTCACAAAGGTCTTCACCATCACGGCGTGGTCGATGTTCTCCGGAGTGATGATGCCCAGTTCGATGGCGCTCATGCAGCGGTACCAGGCCAGCAGGGAGCCAATCTGGTTGCCGGTGAGCAGCTGCATCTTGCCCGTGGCGGTGTCGCGCACAGCAATGCCCATGCGGTCGCTGTCCGGGTCGGTGGCGATAACCAGGTCGGCCTGTTCAGCATCAGCCTGGGCGATGGCCATATCCAGGGCAGGGGCGTTCTCCGGGTTCGGGCTGGCCACGGTGGGGAAGCGGCCGTCCAGCGTGTCCTGCTCTGCCACGGTGCTCACATTGCAGCCCACCTGCTTCAGGATGGGAACGATGCAGCGGCCGCCGGTGCCGTGCAGGTTGGTGTATACCACCTTGGCAGAAGCCTTGGCGAACACATCCGGACGCAGCACGATGCCCTTGAGCTTCTCGATATAGATGGCATCGAACTCTGCACCCAGGATACGCAGGGAACCCTGCTGGTCTGCGGGCAGCGGTTCGTAGGTGTCGCTGTTCAGGGCGTTCACCTCGGCAATCACAGCCTTATCGTGCGGGGCGATAAGCTGGGCGCCGTCATTGAAATATGCCTTGAATCCGTTGTCGTGAGCCGGGTTGTGGGATGCGGTGAGCACCACACCGGTGTCGGCATTCAGCTCACGGATGGCAAAGGAAACCTCCGGAGTGGAGCAGGGACCATCGAACAGGGCGCAGTCGCAGCCCAGGTCGGTGGCAATCCTGGCGCAGTATTCGGCAAAGTCGCGGGAGAAGTGGCGCGTATCGTGGCCCACCACAATCATGGGCTTGCGGCCGGTGCCCTCGGCTTCCACGAAGCGGCGCACATAGGTGATGAGCCCGCGCATGGCGCGCCCCACGTTGAAGTAGTTCATGCTGGCAGTGCCCACGCAGGGGAACTCCGGGCGCCCGTTTACACCGCCCTGGCCCTGCTCTGCAATAGTCACCACCGTGCCGATGGTGCGGCCACGCAGACCACCGGTACCGAAAGCGAGTGTCTTGTAGAAACGATTGTTCAGTTCGGCCCATTCGCCGGCTTCCACCAGCTGATCAATGGCGGCGGGAACCACCGGGTCCTGGGTGCCGCCGGTCAGCAGCGCGATGTTCTCCAGGGAAGACTCCAGCAGCTTGCCATCAGCCACGGCCTGATTCAGTGCATCAATGATAGTTGCATTCATACTCGCGGCGCATTATATCGCGCGCGCGCCATTTTGGCAAGTCTCTGTTTCGGCAACGTGGCCAGACGGAGAGCCGCGGAACCTGGCAATGGCTGCGCCGCAACAAAAAATATTGTCTACTTGTTGAAGAAAATCCCGGAAGATTCCATTGTTGTCAGGGTGGTTTGTGTCATACTGCAATTTTTTTGCATTTTTGAACAGTGCTCTTGTTTGTAGTTGTAAAAATAGACTAAATGTGTTTATATATAATGCGTAGTGGATGATGGTGGTATGCTGGCTCCGGTGGTTTTCTTTTGTGGATGGAGGGGGAATCCGGGCTTGTATAGGTCATTTTTGCATCAAAAATAGCTGAAATTCAGGATTTTTTTCACTATATATAGAGACTATTTGTTTTTTCAACAACCTGTAATGAAGAATATGAATAAGCACTATTGTATCTTAAAAGGCTCAGAAAATTGGATTCCCTCCGAACGCGCCCGACTCATCCGCGATGAATACCGCGCAGCTGGATTGGAGAAGCACCAGATTGGTATAACCTCCCAGAAGTTTGCCAACGGCCATAACAAAGATGATGGGTACATGGCACGAGTGTGGATAGAAAAGGGGATCAGACCCGATGCCGAGACCAGCATCTCGTATACTCCCCGGGATGCCCAGGTTGCACCTCAGCGGGAAAAGCGGCAGGTTCATGTGGAGACGGTATCTGCCGCTGCGGATGCTGAGGAACCGCAGGAGTGCGTGTTCCTTGCGACGCTGGGCATTAACAAGAGGGATAAATCTGCTCTTTCGTCAAAGGATAAGGAGGTATATAATTACCACCATCTGACGGCGCTGTTGAGTGAGTACGGATTTGGCAGCGACTGGGTGCGCAATGATTCCAATGGAGCCGATTTTCTGGCCTATCATTCAGAAAGCGGCGAGGTTCTGAAGGTGCAACTGAAAGGTGAAGGTTTGCATATTGCCAGGAAATATGAAGGCAAGGATATTTACATGGCTTGCCTGCTGCCGGGCGAGAGATGGGCTCTCATCCCTCACGACGAGCTGAAGTCGATTTTGCAGAAACTGGTTCCTAATGCATTCACAGGTCAGACCTGGAATGAAAAGGGAACGTATTACATTAATCCTCCCAGTGCTGCGCAGCTTGCAGAGCTGGAGCCGTATGTTCTGTAAGCTGTAATCCTGCCGGCGGTTGGGCTTTGTGGGTCATGCCCCATACAAGCCCTGCCGCATGGCCGGGATGTCCGGGGTGGTGCCGAACCAATGTTCGAAGGCAATGGCACCCTGCCAGAGCAGCATGCCCTGGCCGGTCTCCGCGGTGCAGCCGCGGGCGGTGGCTGCGCGGTGCAGGGCGGTTTCGTGGGTCACGATATCGTATACCAGCTGGCCGGGGCGCAGCAGGTCGGGGGAAAGGGGCATGGGGTCGCCCTCGTGCAGTCCCAGACTGGTGGCATTCACGATGAGGTTCGCCGCCGCCACGGCATCGGCCAGTCCGGGGGAATCAAAATGCAGCATTTCGACAGGGGCCTTGCTGTGTGCGTTCAGGCGTGTGGCCAGCTCTGCCAGTTCCGGGCGCGGGCGGTTCACCAGGGTGATGCCGGGGCAGCCCTCCAGGGCACACTGGCAGGCCAGTGCGCTGCCTGCGCCACCGCACGCGCCCATGATGAGGACGCGGAGCTCGCGCAGCGGGCGCCCGCAGCATTCCTCGATAGCCCGGGAAAATCCGGGGCCATCGGTGTTGTAACCGTGCCAGCCATCCACCCGGCGCACCAGGGTGTTCACCGCGCCACTGAGCTGCGCCAGCGGGTCGAGCTGCACGGCGGCATCATGCGCCTTCTTCTTGAACGGCACGGTTACATTGACGCCAATGAAACCACGTTCTGCCAAGGCGCAGAGCAGGGATTCGAATGCGCCATCCTCCGTGTCGGCCATCAGGCGCACGTAGCGGGCGGAAATGCCGGCGGCATCCAGCGCGGGCTGCTGCATCTGCGGGGATTTGGAGTGGGCAATCGGGTTGCCGATGACCCCCAGACGGGCATCTACCGGCAGGGTATCCAACTGGTCTGCGGTGTAGAAGGCTTGCATGGTGAAAAAAAGATTAACGCAAAATGGCGCGGGGCTCATTTTGCGTTAATCGATGTAAAGGAAGAATTACTTCTTGTCGGCCTCAGCGGGAGCTTCCTTGGGGGTGGAGGAAACGATGCTGGCCTTGGCAATCTTGATGGTCACGCTGGGGGCGATTTCCATGCGCACGGCGTCCTGCTCCACCTTGGTGATGGTGCCGTAGATACCGCCGGCAGAAACCACCTTGTCACCGGGCTTCAGGGAATCCTGGCGCTCCTTGAGTTCCTTCTGCTGCTTGCGCTGGGGGCGGATGAGCAGGAAGTAGAAGATAACACCGATAAGACCGAAGGTGATGAGCATGCTCATGGGGTCACCCTCCTGACCGGCAGCGGCTTGGGCAATGTAGATGGCGTTCATTGTATGTCGTTGGCTTGGTATCGCGAGATGAAGCTGCGCTTGAACGCAGCGAATTCACCGGCTGCAATGGCGCTTCTCGCTTGCGCCATGAGCCGCAGGTAAAAGTGAAGGTTCTGGAAGGAAAGCAGGCGCAGGGCCAGCATTTCACCGGCGCGGAAGAAATGGCGGATGGCCGCGCGGGAGAATCGGGTGACATGCGGGTGACCCTCCGGATCCAGCGGGCGCGGGTCATCCTTCCAGCGTTGATTCTTGATGTGGATGGGGCCGTCCGGAGTCATGGCGATGCCGTGTCGGGCCAGTCGGGTGGGCATCACGCAGTCGAACATGTCCACGCCGCGCTCAATCATTTCCAGCAGCTGGGTGGGGGTGCCCAGGCCCATGGCGTAGCGTGCCTTGTTCTGGGGCAGGTAGGGCGTGCTGTTTTCGATGGCGCGCAGCATTTCTTCCTCCGGTTCGCCCACGGAAACACCGCCGATGGCGTAGCCGTCGAAATCCATGGCCGCCAGTTCTTCGGCGCAGGCGCGGCGCAGGTCAGCATAGACCGACCCCTGCACGATGCCGAAATGATTCTGCAGGCCGGGGCCGCTCATGGGCTGGTGTTCGTCAATCCAGGCCTTGCAGCGCTTTGCCCAGCGCAGGGTGAGCCCCAGGGATTTCTCGGCATACTTACGGTCGCAGGGGTAGGGCGGGCATTCATCGAACAGCATGGCGATATCGCTGCCCAGGTTGGCCTGAATTTCCATGCTGCGCTCCGGCGTGAGCATCATGTACGAGCCGTCGATGTGGTTGCAGAAACGCACGCCTTCCTCGGTAATCTTGCGCAGTCGAGCCAGACTCCACACCTGGAAGCCGCCAGAATCGGTGAGCATGGGCTTGTTCCACCCGGTAAAGGTGTGCAGACCTCCCAGATTGCGGATGGCTTCATCGCCCGGACGGAGGCAGAGGTGGTAGGTGTTACCCAGGATAATCTGGGCGCCCAGCGCCTCCAGGTCTTCCGGGTGCAGAGTCTTCACCGTGCCCTGCGTGCCCACCGGCATGAAGATGGGGGTGGGCACATCGCCGTGCGGCAGGTGCAGCGTGCCCAGACGGGCGCCGCTGGGGTCGGTCTTGTGTAAATCAAAGCTCATCGTTCTTCACGTAACGTGCGGAGAAAATGGGCTTGCCCATTGCCTCCCATTGTTTCTGGAAATCAGTCTTGGGGTAGAAGGGCGCATTCCATTCCTCGCGGCGGAACAGGGGGGATGCATCCATACGCTCGCATACCCACAGGAAATATTCCTCGTGGTCAGTCTTGAACAATACCTCGCCGCCGGGAGCCAGGGCGCGGTGCAGCACGGGGATGAAGCTGTCCTGCACCAGGCGGTTCTTGTGGTGTTTCTCCTTCGGCCAGGGGTCAGGGAAGAGGTAGTGCAGGCGGCTGATGCTGCCCGGTGCCACCATCCATTCCAGGAAGTAGCGGCTTTCCACGCGCAGACCGCGCACATTGCCTAGCCCGCGGCGGGCGCTCTCATTGCACACCTTACGGATGCGGCCCAGCAGGCGCTCCACTCCCAGGAACCGGGTCTCCGGGTAGTGCTCCGCCATGGCCTGCAGGAATCCGCCATCGCCGCAGCCTAAATCCACCTCGCAGGTCTCGCCTGCGCCGAAAATGTCTGCCACTCCGTAGCGCGCAAAATAATCTTCTGGTACAAAAGCCGTGTTCATCCTTGCCCGGGTATTCTACAGAAGCACTTCACACAAGTCAATGGAATTAGCGCGTGCGTACACACATGAGCCGGCTTATCTGCCGAAATAGCGCTCGGCCATGCGGATGACTGATTCGTCCAGCTCGGTCCGGCGGGCTGAGATATCCTCCTTGTCCCACCAGCGCAGGTCGTCTGATTCATCTGAAATGGAGACCGCCTCATGCGGCGCTCGCAGCAGGTAGCGCACGTCGTAGTGAAAATGCGCCGGTTCGCCCTTGGTTGTGTTTTCGGGGATGAGGTGGATGTCGATATCGAATATTTCCGTGTGCACGGGGGCAATGCCGGGAATTCCGCTTTCCTCCTCTGCCTCGCGCAGCGCCACGCGCAGTGGTTGCGGGTCGCCATCAGCGTGGCCTCCGGTCTGCATCCAGCGCTTCAATTTGCGATGCAGGGTGAGCAGCACCTTGTCGCCGCCCGGGTTGGTAAGCCAGGCTGAGCCTGTGATATGACCGGGTTTGCAGCTGCGCTCGAAGCAATTCTCGTGCGCCCGGATGAAGTCGGTCATCCTGGCGGCTGTTTCCAGCTGTTCCGGGTGTTGTTCAGCGAAAATTTTCAGCGATTTCAGCAAATTGTCCCGCTTGTCTCCAGTTGCTGCGTTCATGGCGGTGTATTTTAGCTGTTTTTCGGTGGAATTCAAGTCATACTGGAGGAAAAAGAATCATAAGGAAAAGTTTACTATTGGCAAGGGTGGAGAAAATGTGATAGTATATGTCCGGCGGGATAGGGTGAGTCAGCGCAGATTAGTCTGGTGGCTGGTGTTCATGTTGTTCCGCGCAGCCGCGATAAACCTTTCTCTGTTAGTTTCTATGACCAGTATTCGTCAGTTTGTGCTTTGCCTGCTTGCCGTGGTGGCATGCCTGTTGGTGTCCTGCCACAGCGGTGCAGACATGAAGTATCATAACTTCCCGGATGCGGTGACCAGCCTGAACCAGGTGGATCCCGCATACCGTCAGTACTTTGCGGGCCAGCAGGGCCGCAATTACAGCGTCGATGACCAGCGCAAGGCACTGGCCGCCGCTATTCGTACTTCCCGCACTCCGGTTCCTGCCTATGTGCCGCGTTCTGCCATGGCTTCTTCCAGGAAGGCCACGAACCGCCGGGTTGCCACCCGCAAGAAGGCTGCTACCCGCAACACCCGCTATGCCGCCAATAAGCGCAAAGCCGCACCTGCCAAGCGTCGTGCTGTAGCCAAGTCCAAGACGAAGGCCAGGCCCAAGGCTTCTTCCAGGCGTGCCGTGGCTAAGCGCAAGACCACGAAGCGCCGCGGTTAATCAGCCTGCCCTGCAGAATCAGATTTTCCGGCACCTGTCCGAACCATTCGGCCAGGTGCTTTTTTTCGTACGCGCGTGCGCGTGTGTGAAATTCCGGCATGATGAAGAAAATTCCTTGACTTGTGCTGCCGTATAGTGCATTCTGCGCCTGCAATGAAGACAGTACTCATTATCGGAGCAGGTGGTGTGGGTCACGTGGTGGCTCACAAGTGCGCCCAGATGTCGGATGTGTATGAGAACATCCATCTGGCCTCCCGTACCAAGAGCAAGTGCGATGCCATTGCTGCAGACGTGCTTGCCCGTGAGGGTGTGACGATTACGACGCATGCGGTGGATGCCGATGATGTTGCTGCCACGGTGGCTCTCATCAAGGAAGTGAAGGCCGACCTCGTGCTGAACGTGGCGCTGCCCTACCAGGACCTTCCCCTCATGGATGCCTGCCTTGAGGCCGGTGTGAACTACATGGACACCGCCAACTACGAGCCCCGCGATGTAGCCAAGTTCGAATACAGCTGGCAGTGGGCCTACCAGGACCGCTTCAAGCAGGCCGGCCTGTATGCTCTGCTGGGTTCTGGTTTCGACCCGGGTGTGACCAACGTGTACACCGCCTGGGCTCTCAAGCACCACTTCGATGAGATTGAATATCTCGACATCATCGACGTGAACGGCGGTGACCACGGCCAGGCTTTCGCCACCAACTTCAACCCGGAAATCAACATCCGCGAGGTGAGCGCTCCCTGCCGCCACTGGGAAAACGGTGATTTCCAGGAGACCGGTGCCATGAGCATGCACCAGCCCTTTGCCTGCCCGGATGGCGTGGGTACCTACGAGATTTACCGCATGTACCACGAGGAAATGGAATCCCTCGTGAA
>JAZQVE010000110.1:0-20457 GCA_045631705.1 Akkermansia sp.
AGAAGACCGACTGGCTTCCCATCATCAAGGATATGTGCATCCTGGTGTGCATCATGGGTGCCCTGGGCTATGCCTGCAACCTGGCCATGAAGCCCTTTGAATCCGTGCAGGTGACCGACTCGCTCGTTTCCCTCATCCGCAAGGGTGGTGTGGTAGATGGCAAGGACGAAATCTTCCTCAAGGAGTTTGCCGAAGGTTGCCAGCGCCACAAGGATTTCGTGAACACCCCCGACAGCACGGGCCGTACCCCGCTCATGTGGGCTGTGTACACCAACTTCAACAAGCCTGAGCTTTCCCTGTCCAAGGACGCCGACCGCGCCTACTATGTGCAGGCTCTGCTCGAGGCGCCGGGTGTGAATATTCACGCCAAGGACGAGGATGGTTTCACCGCGCTGCACTGGGCAGCCTGGAGCGGCATGCCCCACTCCGCAGCCATGCTCATCAATGCCGGTCTGGATATCAACGAGAAGGAAAACAACGGCTACACCCCGCTCATGCTTGCCGCCCTGCGTGGTGACGATGCCGTGGTGAAGATGCTGCTGCAGCTCGGTGCCGATGCTTCCGCCGTGAACAACGACGGCAAGACCGCCGCCCAGCTGGCAGAGGAGAAGGGGGCCGCTTACGACAAGCGCCAGTCTGCTATCTACTCCCTCATCTATGCCCAGGAGCGCTCCGAGTCTTACCACAAGACCCAGCAGCTCCTCAAGGGGACCGCTCCTGCCGCCGCTTCCATCGATGAAGTGCTGGCTGAGACCGATGCGCTGGTCAAGGCAGCCAAGGCAGATGCCGCCGTCGCTCCTGCAGAGGAGGAATAAGGTCGCACGCAATCAATATCTGATAGCATTCCGGAAAGAGAGCCAGAAATGGCTCTCTTTTCTGTTTGCGTGAGAAGCTGCGATTGTGAATTATCTGTCATCTCAACAGCGGGACACAGGCAACGTTCTATTAATTGGAGCATAGAACACATTTTACACTTGCGGGCAGTTGTGGGGCAGGGTATGATAGACGGGCTGATATATGGAGTACGAGACAGAGCCCCAGATGCCCCAGCGGGAAAAACAAACATGGCCCACCAGAGTGACCGGTGGGTGTCTTGTTGTTGTTTCTCTGGTGTTGGCTGCCAGTCTGTTAAGTTATAATCATGGCGAGATGGGGTGGGATTTCCTGAATCCGACCGGCGGTACTGTTGCGGAGGAAGCCCCCTGTACTAACTGGCTCGGACTTATAGGCCTGTATCTGGCTGGGCTTTGCAACTGGTTCTTTGGTGCTGCATCCCTGTATGTTCTGTTCCTGCTGGTTATCTTCTCCTCTGGTCTTCTGATCTGGCCGCGGCGTCCCTTTGTGCTGCAGATGGTGGCCATGATTTGTCTGGCGATTTTTTCCTGTGCCATCATGGCATTGCAGCCCTGGTTCCTGGCTGAGTGGAAGACCGAGCATCATCTGTATTCCGCCGGTGGTTTACTGGGTTATCTGGACGGCAGCCTGCTGGTGGAGCCTCTGATTGGTACCCGCTGGTCGTTAGTGTCCTTCCTGCTGCTGCATGGAATTGGCTGGATTTATTTTGCACGTTTTACCTTCCTTCAGTTCTGGAGAGAGGCCTGGTATGACCTTGCTGACTTGTGGTGCCGCTGGCGCGACAGCCGCGCAGAGAAGCGCGAGCGCCGCAGGGCTGAGCGTGAGCGGCTTATCCGCGAAAAGAATGAGCATCTGGAACGTGAAATGGCTGCAGCTAAGGCTGCTGCCGCAGCAGATGCCGAGGTGGCTCGTCTGGAGTCCCGCCGGGCTGGTGGCGGACAGGATTCCCTGTTCCCGGAAGAAATCGCACCGCAGCCTGCCACTCGTCGTCGCGGAACGGTTGCCCCTGAACCTGTATATGAAGAGCCGGATTACCCTCCGCCTGCTTCATTTGAACAGCAGCTTGCTGAGAGTCGCCGCCGCGAGGCTGCTCGCGTAGAGACGCAGCGACCGCCAACCGGGCGTGGCCGCCAGTATGCCCCTGCGAGCAATCGTTCCAATCTGCTGGACCTTATGGCACCGGTGGAGGAGGAGATTGCCTTGCGTAATGCCCCGGGGGCTGATGAAGTGCCGCCGCCAGCGCCCCGTCGCGTACCTGTGAATTCCCGCCTGCAGGAGCAGGTGGAGCGGCGTATGGCTCCCCAGAAACCCGCTCCAGCGCCCAAGCCAGCCAAAGCTGCGCCGGCAGCCCGGGGCGGTAACAGCCGCGCTGCTGCTTCTCTGGATAAGAAGGATACCCGTGTGCAGTATGAGGATTATCCGCTGCCCCCCTATGACCTGCTGAAGTATGAGCCTGTCTCTCAGGATGTATCTGCGGCAGCCCAGCGGGAGATGGATGAAGTGCAGCAGCGCATCATTGATACGCTGGATACGTTCCGCATTACGGTGGAGCCGGGTGCCATTACCCGTGGCCCGAGTATTACCCGATACGAGTTCTATCCTCCCCGCGGTCGTCGCGTAAGCGATTTTACCAAGCTGGACAAGGATATCATGCTGGCTACCAGCTCAAAGTCGGTGAATATTCTGGCACCGATTCCCGGCAAGAACACCGTGGGCATTGAACTGGAGAACTCTCAGAAGTCTCCCGTTTATCTGCGTGAGCTGCTGCAGTCAGATAATTTCAATAGCCCGAAGCTGCGTATTCCCGTGGCTCTGGGTAAGGATGTGTATGGTAATGCGGTCATTGGCGACCTGGCGGCTATGCCGCATACGCTGGTGGCTGGTACCACGGGTTCCGGTAAATCGGTCTGTATCAACAGCATGATTCTTTCCATGCTCTATAAGTTCCGTCCGGAGGAGCTGAAACTCATCCTGGTGGATCCCAAGGTCGTGGAAATGCAGCCATATCGTAAGCTGCCGCACCTTATCTGCCCGGTGGTGACCCAGCCCGGCCGCGTGATTGGTGCCTTGCGCTGGGCTGTGAATGAGATGGAGCGTCGCTATCGTCTCTTCAGTCAGGTGGGTGTACGCAATTTCGAGGACTTCAACAATCGAGAGGACGATGGCCCCGTAGAGGAGCCGGAGGAGGAGGATACCCGCATCGATTACGCGGCCATTGAAGCCATGGCCAGTGAGATTGAGCGCCAGGCTGAGGATGAGGTGGCTCTTGCTCGCGAGGATGAGCAGGATGAGTTCGATTTCGATGACCCGGAGCCTATTCCGCTTAAACTGCCGTATATCGTCATCATTATTGATGAGCTGGCAGACCTCATGATGGTGGTGAAGGAAGACCTGGAAAACTACATTGCCCGCCTCACGCAGAAGGCACGTGCTGCCGGTATTCACCTGGTGGCTGCCACGCAGACACCGCGTGCCAATGTGGTGACAGGTATCATCAAGGCCAACATTCCCAGCCGTATCGCCTTCCGCGTGGCCAGCCCGCTGGATTCCCGCATCATCATCGACCAGGCCGGTGCTGAGAACCTGCTGGGCAAGGGTGACAGCCTGTTCCTGCCTCCCGGTGGTATCACGAAGATGACCCGCGTGCAGGGTGCCTTTGTGAGCGATGCGGAAATTGCCAAGATTATTGCCCACTGTGCAGCCCATGCCAAGCAGAAGTTTGAGCAGGGTGTGGCGGCAGAGATGGATAATGCGGAGGGTGGCTCACCCAATGCCGATAATGGTGGCCGCATCGGTACCAAGAATATGAATGATGAGGAGGCCGAGCTCTATACCCGCTGCGTGCAGCTTGTGGTGACGGAGCGCAAGGCCAGCACCTCTCTCCTGCAGCGTCGCTTCAGCATCGGCTACGGTCGCGCCGCCAAGATTATGGACATGATGGAGGAGAACGGCATTATCTCCGCTCCCTCTGGTGCCACTCGTGCCCGCGAGGTTCTGGTGGATGCTCCGTAAGGGGCTTACTGCCTGAATTGTCTGCGCAGGTAGAAGAAGAGGGATATCGCTGCCACGATAAAGAGCAGTGATATCGGAATGCGGAGGGAGATTGACTCCACGAGCGTGAATTCGGTCAGGTAAATGGGGGCTGCTATCAGGAGCCCGGGAATCAGGGTGCATCCTGTGCACAGGTAGCAGAGCTTTCTGGCCAGGCCGGGGCGCAGCACCTCTCCCAGCATCCAGAGCGGCTGGGCAAAGACTGCAATGAGCAGCAGCGCATTGATGACGTGGTGCCAGATGTCGATATCGCTCCGCCCCTCCATGTAGGAGACAGCGTGCATGAGTCCTGCGGTAAGCAGGGCAATGGCCAGCACGACAGAGATGATGAAAATGGAGATGAGTCTGGAGGTCCGTCTCATGCGGGCTTCCTCTCTGGTGGTAGCACGCCGCAGTCCTCGCCGGAAGAAGGCGCACAGGGAAACGGTGGCGAATCCTGCGGCAAACAGGCTCAGAAGTGCATGGCAGACGGTGTTCGGTATCAGGAAATAATTGCTTGGCGAACCAAATACCTCCAGGTTCAGGACGAGTAGAAGGACGGTGCTGACCAGCCCCAGGAAGGCATTGACCTTAGTGCTCCACATACTGCGCAGGCTGATGAGCCTGGGCATGGGCAGCACTGCAGCCGCTACAATAAGGTAGCACCACATCTGGTACCAGAAATCGTCGCTTCCGGAGAAAGCGGATACAAAGAATCTGTCTGCTGCGGGTATCAGAAAGAACAGGCTCATGATGCCACCCAGCAGCCAGGAAAAGCGGAATCTCTTTTTTCTTGGCGTGTACGGCTCGGCCTGGAGCTCGAACTCTCTGCTGCCCTGGGGCAGGGCTCTGATGCGGTTTCCCAGCTCTGCGAGTGCGGTTTTTCCACCGGAAATGGTGATGCTGGTGTCTGCATGGAGCGGAGCCTCCTCCTCGTATTGGCAGACGATGTTGTAGAAATCGTTCAGTACCCAGCCGTTTCCACGCACTTCGTCCTCGGTCAACCCAGCTCCGAGCACTCCGAACTCGTGATCTTCCTCGTCAATGGCTGTCTCAATCCTTTTCAGCAATTCCTCGCGCCCCTCATCGTCAAAGGAGATGAGGACCACCCCTTCATCGGGGTTGCTCTGCATGCTCAGTTTCATAGGTGTATCAGAGAGTTATAAGTGGAAGAAAAGGTGTGTCCAGGACGTTCCCTTCTTCATGTGGTAGGCGGGAAGCGCTCCCTTGTTGAATTCGGAGTCGCTGTTCAATCTGAGCTGCTGCCTGACATACCCGGCACCGTTCTGCATCATTCTGCAGGTATTGGCAGCCTCGGTATAGCGTGTGTCGGGCTTCAACTGACTGGCTTTATGGAAACAGGTATTGGCGGCGTCGTAGTTCTCCAGCTGGCGCTGGATGAGCCCTTGCAGGTAATGTGCCTCCGGCTCATCCGGCGTCAGTATTACGGCTTGTTCCGCAGCTCTGGCTGCGTGTTGCCACATGCCGGCTTTACAATAGTCTGCAGCCTGCTCAAAAGCCGGATTTCCATCGGGTGCGTCCAGTTTCTCCGTGTAGATGATACGGTGTGGCTGTAAATCGCGTGCGATATCGTGGCATATGGCCTCAACGGTATCGCTATACTCTTCGGCGGTCACGTTGTATTTCTGAGAATATCCGTATACGGAGTCTGATTTACTTGAAAGCGTGATGCGGGTTGTGAGTTCCGTTTCGTTATCCTGGAGGAATTCATCCTCCGAGCTTCCTCCCTTGCTCCATGTGTATTCCCGTGTTTCGCTGATTCGGAGCAGGTAATCGGCGTCCGGAGAGAAGGTGTAGAATAGTCCCTGCTGCAGTTCCTGCATCAGCGAGTCTTGTATCTCCCTGCTGGTGGTGGAATCTTCTGCCCGGATTTCCAGCGATGCTCCTTTCTGTAGCCCGACTCGTGAGGGTACTGCGCAGCTCATCTGAATCTGCACGGCGCAGGAACTCAGCAGCCCTGCCATCGCGATTCCGGCTACCAGTCTGGCTACAATTTCCTGCATAGTGGTATCCGGAGGGAGAAAACAGGGTCAGATTTCATCTGCCAGCAGTCCCTGAAGCTGCTGGTGGGCGTAGTGAAGGCGGGAGCGGAGTGTGCCCTCGGATATGTTGATGAGCTTGGCAATCTGTGGGTAGGAAAGCCCCTGGATATCGCACAGATTCACCACCTCCTGGTGGGCAGGGGAAAGCTGGGAAATGGCGCGGGCCAGTTTGCCTCGCAAATCCTTTACCTGAGCCTTGCGTATGGGGTCTGCCTCCAGATTGGCATCGGCCAGTTCGGCATCCTTTTCGAGCGGGTTGCCCTTCTCGTCGTTGTCCAGACTGAAACTGCGTTCGCGCTTGCGCTTTCGCAGGTAGTTGCGGGCATTATTCAGGGCAATGGAGTAGAGCCAGGTGTAGAAGGAGCTGTTGCCCTTGAAATAACGGAGGGAGTGAAAAGCCTTCAGAAAGGATTCCTGCGCTACATCGTAGGCATCGGCCTCGCTGTTGAGCATCTGGATGAGCATGGCATTGAGCTTGCGGCTATGGCGCCGTATCAGCTCATCGTATGCGCGCGTCTGGCCGGCAAGTGTGCTTGCGACGAGCTCCTCATCGCTTTTGTCGGCATACGATTCTCTGAGGTTTTCCTTCATTTTCTTCGAACATAGGGTGGTGTTGGGGGTAGTTTTCATCGCGTGGGGGGTGGGCATGTGCCCATTCCCCCGCACGCGATGGTAAATGTATCTCAGAGTACGAACTCGCGTGCCATGCCGCGGGTCTTCTCGTACCAGTCGATATAGGTCTTGTTGATAAGGGTGTAGCCACCCGGGGTCGGGTAGTGCCCGCTGAAGTACCAGTCGCCACACGGGGCCTCGATAGCATCGTGCAATCCTTCCAGACTCTGGTAGATAACCTGAATCTCGCAGGGAGAATCATCCGGAGTCACCATGCGGGAAATCTCATCGGTGATTTCGTCCTCAGTCAGTGCTGCATAGATGCGGCGTACCGGATTAGTGCGTTGCTCTGCGGGCTGAGTCAGCTGGTGACGGCACTCGTTGTATACGTCGGTGATGACATTGGAGAGTCCCTTGCGGTGCAGCAGATTGATGGCTGCCAGGAAGGCTACAAACTGTCCCATCTCGCTCATATCAATACCGTAGAAGTCCGGGTAGCGCACCTGCGGTGCAGAGGACACGATGACAATCTTGCGGGCCTTCGTGCGGGAAAGCAGGCGCAGCAGACTCATCTTCAGCGTGGTACCACGCACGATGGAGTCATCGATAGCCACGAGCACTTCGTCCTCACCCACGGCTCCGTAGGTCAGGTCATACACCATGGAGGCCATCTGCTTGCGGCTGCTGGCTTCGGAGATGAAGGTGCGGAGCTTGATGTCCTTGTGGGCAATCTTCTCAGCGCGGGGCCAGCGGCGCAGGATGAGCTCGTTAATGAGTTCCTCGCTCATGGTGCCGTTGCGGAAAGCCTCGACCATAGCGGCGGTCACCTTGTTGCGGCGGTAGGCTCGAAGACCCTCCAGCAGACCGTAATAGGACACTTCTGCCGTGTTGGGAATGAAGGTGATGGCAGCCTTGGAGAAGTCATCCTTATCCAGACTGGCCACTACTTTCTCTGTGAGATTGGCACCCAGGGCCTTACGCTCGCGGTAGATGACGGGGTCATTGCCGCGGGAGGTATAGATGTCCTCGAAGCAGCAGGGCGTGAACTTGCCGGGAGTGGTGTATTCCTTGATGCTTACCTGGCCATCCGCCTTCACCAGAATCATGTTGGCAGCGGGCAGTTCCTTCACCTCGGATGCCTCAACCTCCATCACGCTCATGAGCGGTACGCGTTCGCTGGCGATGGCGATGAATTCGTCCGTCTGGATGTAGTAGCAGTGGCGGATGCCGTGCGGGTCACGCAGGCAGAAGAAATCGCCATTACCGGTGGCGCCCATGAGAACGTAGCCGCCATCCCAGTTCTTGCAGGACTTGCCGATAACATCGAAAAGATTGAGCTCAGCAGAGATAATCTGCGGAATCTCACGTCCGTCCACGTTCTTCTTGCGGAGTTCGCGGTAAAGGTCCGTGTGGGCTTCATCCAGATGGTACCCCACTTCTTCCAGAATAGCCTGAGTGTTGTTGTCGAACACGGGGTGCTGGCCGCGGGCCATGAGCTTCTCGTGCAGTTCCTCCACGTTGGTCATGGAGAAATCGCCCTGGAGCATCAGGGTGCGGGTGGGCCAGTTCGAACGGCGCAGGAACGGATGGCAGCTGCCCTCCTCATACTGCACACCGCTGGTGCCATAAAGCATGTGCCCCATGAGTACCTCGCCGCCGAAGTTGAAATGCTTCTTGAAGGTGATGGCATCTGTGCCGTTGATGATGCCGTCCTCACGCATGTGGCGCAGGTTGCGCTGCTGCTGAGTGAAAATGTCAGTGAGCGCAGAGCCGCCTACCGCACGGGAGCGGAAGATATACGGCTCACCCAGCGGCATGTTCAGCTTTACGCTGCCGAATCCGGCACCGTCCTGGCCACGGTTGCGCTGCTTTTCCATCAGCAGGAAAAGCTTGTTGAATGCCCACTCCGGGTTCCCGTACTTTTCTTCGAAGTAGGAAAGCGGTTTGAGCAGACGAATGGATGCAGACATACAGTTGCCTCTCCTTTCGGTAGATTACTTGCGCACAGTCACCTTGATGCCCTTGCCCTCGCGCATGGTGCCGATGACGGTACCGCCGGGGCCGGCAGTGAGAGCCTGCTCCACCTGGTCGGGGGAGACGATGGCCACCCAGCCGATACCCATGTTGAAGGTGTGGAAACGGTCTTCGGAGTCAACGAACTTCAGCACCTTCTGGGCGGGCTCGTTGTTCCAGTAGGGGATTTCGAGGTCGGCACCCTTGTCGCCGAGGAAGCGCTCCAGGTTCTCGGGCAGACCACCACCGGTGATGTGGGCATAGGCCTTCGGGGTGATGCCGAGCTTGCGCATGTCGTACACTACGTCGTGGTACAGGCGGGTGGGAGCAAGCAGCTCGCGAAGCTCATCCTTGGTAAGCAGGTCGGGATTCTGGGCCAGTACACGGCGCACCAGGCTCCAGCCGTTGGCGTGGAAACCATCGCTGGGGTAGCCGATGAGGATATCGCCCACTGCCACCTGGGAGGGGTCAATCATCTCGCTCTTTTCCACGCAGCCGATGCTGAAGCCAGCCATTTCCACGAGGTCCTCGGGTACTACACCGGGCATTTCGGCGGTTTCGCCACCGGCCAGAATGCAGTTGCAGCTTTCCAGGTAGTCGCACATGCCGGCCACCAGACGGGTGATGCGGGGACGTTCGGTCTCCAGGTTGGAAATGCCGAGGTAGTCAAGGAACATGAGGGGGTCACCACCGGTGGTGAGCAGGTCGTTCACGTTCATGGCCACCAGGTCCTTGCCGGCGGTCTCGAGCATGTCCATATCGAAAAGGATTTCGGTCTTGGTGCCCACACCGTCCGTGCCGGTCACAATCACCGGCTCCTTGTAGGAGGAAAGGTCGTAAGCTGCTGCAAATAGACCGAAAGCATTGCAAAGCTGGCGGTTTTTCTGCGTGCGCTTCACGTGTGCACTGATGTCAGAAACAAAAGACTGCGCCTCAATAGTGTCGACGCCGGACTGCTTGTAAGTGAGATTGCCGGACATAATAGCTTGAATCATCGCTTGGATGCGGGCGCATTATACATGAGAATAGCCGGATTGGCAAGCCGATTCTGCTTGCTTTTTCCAACTGATTTGCGGCGGTGCAATGAAAAGCGCACCTGCTTGATATCAAACAGGTGCGCGGAGAAACGGGACTGACTCAATCAGCGGTTCTTATGGCGCATGCAGAGTCGGTATTTCACCCGGTCCGCTTCGTGGTTGCATTCCACCTTGGTGCAAAGCTCACGGATGACCGGATTTGCCTCGATATCCACTGGAGTGGCACCGAAGGGCAGGAGCACTTCCATGCTCATCTCGCGGGTGTGTTCAGAGTAGCGGAAATAGAAATCCAGAGTACCCTTGTCCAGCGGGAGCAGACGGAACAGCGCGTTGCCAATCAGCTGTGCCTTGCGCATGCTTTCGCGGGTCAGGAAATACTTGTTGCAGTATGCCTGCCATTCGGATTTGAGCAGGAAACGGTCGTAGTCCGGGCTGTGGAAGGCAAAGTGGAAGTCGCGGATACGATTCACGAACACTCGGGTGCGTTCGCGGCGGGGATGCTCGAAAATTTCCTCCGGTGTGCCGATTTCGTAGATGATGCCGTCATCCATGTAGACTACCCGGGTGCTGACATCGCGCGCGAAGCTCATCTCGTGGGTCACGATGGCCATGGTCATGCCCTGGCGGGCCAGTGCGCGGATGACGGAGAGCACCTCGCTCACCATGGTGGGGTCCAGCGCAGAGGTGGGTTCGTCGAAGAGAATAATCTCCGGATCCATGGAGAGACAGCGGGCGATGGCTGTGCGCTGCTTCTGACCACCGGAAAGTTCATCGGGCATGGCATCTGCTTTTTCGGCCATGCCTACCATCTTGAGCAACTCGCGTGCCTTGGCCTCCGCCTCCTGGCGGCTCTTGCCGAGCAGCTTGATGGGGCCGATGCAGACATTCTCCAGAACGGAGAGGTGGTTGAACAGGTTGAAGGACTGGAAAACCATGCCCATCTTCTGGCGGAGCCTGGGCGCATTGATACGGCCGTTGAGTACCTCTTCGCCATCGATGATGATGCTGCCACCGGTGGGTTGCTCCAACAGGTTGAGACAACGGAGGAAGGTGCTTTTCCCCGTGCCGGAAGGGCCGATGATAGAGATGACTTCACCGCATTTGATGTTCAGATTGACATCGCGCAATACTTCAAGATTGCCGAATTTCTTCTGGAGGTTTTTAATTTGAATCATCGATTCGTGAGAAAGGGGATAGATGTTTCAGAAAATCAGCAGACCTTGTTGCCGATGCGGTCGAGAATATAGGTGAACAGCCAGGCAATCAGGAAATACATGAGTGCCACCATGAGAAGCGGGAAGAAGGGATCGAACGTGCGTCCGCGGATGATGTAGGACGCGCGGGTCAGGTCTGCCACGGCCACGTAGCCTACAATGGATGTGTTCTTGATGAGGGAAATCAGCTCGCCTTTATATACAGGCAGAACTCGGCGGATGGCCTGCGGCAGTACGATGTGGCAGAACGTGCGCACCGGGGTGAAACCAAGTGCAATACCGGCTTCGGTCTGCCCCCTGTCAATGCTGCTGATGGAGGTGCGGAACATTTCGCTGACGTAGGCAGCGAAGTTCATGGCAAAGGTGATGATGGCCACCGGGGTATTATCGAACTGGGTGAAGGCTACGTAGCACATCATCATCAGCAATACCAGAATGGGGGTGCCGCGCATCACATCGATGTATACCTTGGCGATGTTGCTCAGGACTCGGTTCCTGCTCATGCGCAGGTAGCAGATGAATGCGCCCAGTATGGTGCCAAGAAGCGCGGAAAAGAAGGAGATATGGAGCGTTACCTTCAAACCATCCCACAGGAGCATGTAGCGGCGCTCCTCGATGATATTGCGGTAGAAGCTGCGCTTGATGCTGTCCCAGATTCCCAGGGCTTGCTCGCCTTCGTTGCCGGAGATGATGGAGGGATGCGCATTCTTTGTCAGCACGGCCACGCGGGAGTGGCTGTCGTAGTAGGGTTCAGAGAAGAGAACGCTTTCTGCACGCTCATCGGTGATAAGAATGCCGGATGCGGCCATATCTGCCTTGCCGGTGGTGGTGGAGGCGATGAGGGAATCGTACTCCATTTCTACAATTTCCACCGGTCGGTTGATGTACACGGAGAAACGGTGAATCAGCTCTGCGTCAAAACCGGCTATCTTTTCGTTCTTGATGAAGACGATGGGCTCGGTGCAGGGCTCCATGGCCACGCGGATGGGTTCTCCCTCTGTGGGCAGGTTGAGCTCCGGCATTTCTGCCGTATCAAAGTTCTTAATCCAGCGCTCCATAATCTGCTGGAGTTCGCCTGTGGATTTAAGTTGCTTGATAAAGGCGTTGAACTGGTTGCAGAGTTCGGCGTTGTGCTTGCCGAATACCATGCCCATCTGGCAGGGGGGGACGGGGCTGTCGGGCAGGATGGTGACGCCCTTGGTCTTGCGCACAAGCGCATAGCAGATAACGTCATCCATGATGGCGCCGTCGCACTTTTCCTGCTGGAGGGAAAGCATCATGTCTGCTTCGGTATCGAATCTGTCCAGCTTGATATCAGGATAATGTTCCTCCACGTAAATGTCCTGCACGGTGGAGGAAGGTACGGCCAGTATCCTGCCGCGTAAATCATCGAAGCGGGCAATCTTGCCGCCGGCCTGCTGCGTGGATTCGACGGTGGCCTCCGAACCCAGCGTCGGAGCCGCAGCGAGCATGATATAAGCAACTAAAGTTGCTACAATATGAAGTGTTTTGTTCATGTTGTACAACCCGGGGGGGAACCACCCCGCGCGCGAATATTAACACACCTTCGATATTTTGCAAGCTAAATGTTGGCCGACGCCAAACTTATTGTAATTCCTACTGTTTGTCTGGAATTGGCTCGGGGGATGTCAGCCCTGTAAAAAGGAAGTCACCCAGGGGCCGAAGCCCCTGGGTGCCCAACTACCCTATGAATCGGACCCTTTCGAGCCCGGGAACCTTGTTTTACGTCCGGTCCCGAAGACGTGGTCAGTATATCTGGTTTTTGGTGGCACGTCAAGAGAAATAGGTGCCAAATTAACATTTTTTTGCAGAAAAAAGACAGGGTAGAAGTTAATTATCTTAAATAATTATTGATAATGATTTGTGCTTTGGCTGCACAGAAGGAAACGCATCTTTCGCAGGGGCGGTTTGCGTAATAGGCAGAGTTTCTGTTATTTGGACGAGCTGAATCCTCCATTTCAGTATCGAGGTGCAGCAATTCCCGGCAGGTGAGGGTGCCGAACTCGTTTTTAAAGTCTGCAGCAAGCTCGCGTGTGAGCGCGAAGATGATTTCTTTTTCCTCGGGAGCTCCGCTCAGATTCCCCTTGCAGAATCCCGCAACCATGCAGAGCCCGGAGAAGGCGCCGCAGGTGCCGCGCATACGGCCCAGACCCGCCCCGAAGGCGGATGAAAACCGGAGTGCGGCTTCTTCGCTCAGACCGACCTGGTCTGCAAATGCCGCAAAGACCGACTGGGCGCAATTGAAGCCCTGGTGGAAGTAATGGAGCGCTTTCTCTTCAGCCTGCATGGGCGTGAGCATACGCCTGCTGTTTCGTTTTGTCAATGCCGGTTTTTTTGCTCGCAATGGGGCAGGGGCGGTGCTACAATCACGGCAGACATGAACATTCAGCGTACATTAGTCAAACATGCGTTGGCCAGTGAAGCTCCTGCGGAGCAGATTCTGGTGGAAGGCTGGGTGCGTACCCGCCGCGATTCCAAGACATTTTCTTTCCTGGAGGTGAACGACGGTACCAGTCTGGCTTCCATTCAGGTGGTGGCAGATGCCGGAATTCCTGGTTATGAAGATATCGGCCGCATGACTACCGGTTCCTCTGTAAGTATCCTGGGGTGTCTGGTAGAAAGCCCTGGTAAGCAGAAATGGGAGATTCAGGCAACGGAAATCAAGCTTGTAGGCTCTGCTCCGGAGACTTATCCTCTGCAGAAGAAAGGCCATTCTCCCGAGTTCCTGCGTACTATTGCACACCTGCGTCCGCGCACGAACCTGTTTGGTGCCATTTTCCGCACGCGTTCCCGCATGGCAGCTGCTGTGCATCAGTTCTTCCTGGAGCGTGACTTTGTGTGGGTGCACACCCCCATCATCACCGCCAGTGACTGCGAGGGCGCCGGTGAGATGTTCCATGTCACTACCCTTGACCCCATGGCTGAGAACAAGGGGTATGAGAACGATTTCTTTGGCAAGCCGGCCAACCTGACGGTATCCGGTCAGCTGGAGGGTGAGACCTTTGCCTGCGCCTTGAGCAATATCTATACCTTCGGCCCGACCTTCCGCGCCGAGAACAGTAACACCTCCCGCCACGCTGCCGAGTTCTGGATGATTGAACCCGAAATCGCCTTCTGCGATATCTACGGCGATATGGATATTGCGGAATCCTTTATCAAGCACATTGCCCGCACCATGCTGAATGATGCCAGTGGCGATTTCGAGTTCTTCTGCAAGTTTGTGGATAAGGGACTGCGTGCCCGTCTGGAAGAAGTGGCCGAGAAGCCCTTTGTCCGCTGCTCCTATACCGAGGCTATCGAAATCATGCAGGCCAGCGGCGAGAAGTTTGAATATCCTCCCTACTGGGGCATGGATATGCAGAGCGAGCACGAACGCTTCCTGACCGAGAAGCACTTCAAGTGCCCGGTCATCGTGTATAACTATCCGAAGGAAATCAAACCCTTCTACATGCGCCTGAATGACGACGGCAAGACCGTGACGGCCATGGACGTGCTGGTTCCCGGTATTGGTGAAATCATCGGCGGCAGTCAGCGCGAGGAGCGTCTGGATATCCTGGAGGACAACATCGACCGCATGGGGATGGACAAGGAGGCTTACTACTGGTACAACGACCTGCGCCGCTACGGCACAGTGCCGCACGCCGGCTTTGGTGTAGGCTTCGAGCGACTCATCATGTTTGTAACCGGTGTGCAGAATATCCGCGACGTGCTGCCGTTCCCGCGTACACCGCGCAACTGTGAGTTCTGATATTGACTTGCCGTCGGGAAGTTGATAGGATAACAGGGTATGAAGTCGCGCGCGGAGGAGTTTGCAGAGTGGGGCACCGATGTGGTATTCGGTCGCGCCCGCGGCTTCCGTGCGTGGATGATGCGCTGCCTGCTGCGCTTTGCTTCGTTTTTCTTCTGGATTCTGGTGCAGGTGCGCCTGTTCCTGTTCCGTCGTCGCATCAAGACCGTGCATTACCTGGGCACCTTTGTGGTGAGCGTGGGTAATATTACGGCCGGCGGCACGGGCAAGACCCCGGTGGTGGAGCTTCTTTCGCGCAGCCTGGCATCCCGCGGGCGCAAGTGTGCTATTCTGACGCGTGGCTACAAGAGCCATGATCTGGAAAAGCCACAGGTGTGGCTGGATAAGGATGGTAAGCGTGTAAAGCGTGTACCCAAGATTGCCAGCGATGGCAAAACCCGCTATCTCAGCCCCCTGTATGCCGGCGACGAACCCTTCATGCTCGCTCGCAATCTGGATGATGTAGCGGTGCTGGTGGATAAGGACCGCGTGAAATCCGGTATTTTCGCCATTGAGCAGCTGGGAAGCAATACCCTCATTCTGGATGACGGCATGCAGTTCCTCAAGTTGAAGCACGAGATTGATATCGTGCTGGTGGATTGCGGTTTTCCCTTCGGCACCGGCGCGCTGCTGCCGCGTGGCACCATGCGCGAGCCGCGCGCCAGTCTGAAGCGTGCCAGCTATATCATTCTGACCAAGAGCGAGGGCAAGCCGCAGGATAAACTCATCGCTACCATCCGCAAGTACAACAAGGTAGCGGATATCATCGTGACAAATCATGCCCCGGTGCTGCTGGAGAACATCTTCACCGGCGAACAGCTTCCGCTTTCGGCCCTCAAGGGCAAGTATGTGGCCTGTCTCAGCGGTATTGCCCGCCCGGAAAGCTTCGAGAATCTGGTGGAATCCCTGGGGGCCAATGTGGAAATCCGCCGCAGCTATCCCGACCACTACTGGTTTGACCAGGCGGATCTGGATGCCTTTGTGGAGCGCTGTGCCGAGCGTGCCATGGATATGATTGTCACCACGGAAAAGGATGCCGTGCGTTTCCTGCGCCCCGGGGAAATGGAAGTGCCTATCTATTTCCTGCGCATTCATATTGATATTCTTCAGGGCCAGGAGAAGTGGGATGCCATGATTGACCGTATCTGCGGTCTGGGGGCTCCCCAGCCGCGTCCGGAATGGGGCGATGTGCTCTGATTCTCCGTGTCATTTCAGGTAGCTGCTGCAGAGTTTTGACTTGCTTTTCCTGAGGAAACGCGCATAATATGCCCGACTGGCAGTGAGAACTGCTGCAACATTCTTAATTAAATACTATGAAAACGCTCAAGCGATTCGTACTTGTAGGCGCCCCCGCTTCCGGCAAGGGCACACAGTCCTCCTTCCTCTCTGAGACCTATGGTCTGAAGCCCCTGAGCACCGGCGCTCTGCTGCGTGCTGAGATTGCCGCTGGCTCTGAGCTGGGCATGGAGGCCAAGAAGTACATGGATGCCGCCATGTTCGTTCCCGATGAAGTGGTGAACGGTATCGTTGCCAAGTGGCTGGGTGAGAACAAGGAGTGCGGCTGCCTTCTCGATGGCTATCCCCGCACCGTTTCCCAGGCTGAGACTCTGGATGCCAACCTGTCCTCCATGGGTCTGGGTGTGGATATCGTGGTGTACCTCAACGTGTCTGCTGAGCTTATCGAAGCCCGCATGATGAAGCGCAAGGCTTGCCCCGCCTGCGGTGAGACCACTCGCAATGGTGAGGAAATCTGCCCGAAGTGCGGCGGCGCCATGATTGTGCGTTCCGACGACAACCCCGAGGCTTTCGCCAAGCGTCGTAAGGACTATGAGACCCTGACCGTGCCCGTGGTGGAGCACTACCGCGCCCAGGGTAAGGTCGTGCAGATTGATGTGACTGAGGAAGGCGAGCCCGAGGCCGTTTCCGCTCGCATCGCTGCTGCCGTTCGTACCTACTGCGAGAAGTAATAATCACTCCTTAATAAATTTCAAAGCCGTTTCCTCGCACTGAGGAAACGGCTTTTTGCCTGGCACATGAGTACTGCGAGTGAACTCCGTTTCACTCACCTGAGCAAAATAAGGTGCTCACCGTGGAATTCGCCCGATTCAGCGGTTGGAAATGGTGAGCCCCTTGAGCAGAATTTCCAGGTTGTTCTGAGTCTGGCTGATATTGCGCAGCAGGGTCTGCAGACCCTCCCAACCGGGCAGGGTGCTCAGCTGGCGGCGAACCTGAAGCACGCGCTGCAGTTCATCCGGGTGGTACAGGCGGTCGTCGTTTCGCGTGCCGCTCTGGGGAATGGAGATAGCCGGGTAGATACGGCGTTCGGAAAGCTCGCGGTCAAGTCGGATTTCCATGTTGCCGGTGCCCTTGAATTCCTCGAAGATGATTTCATCCATGCGGGATTCTGTTTCGATAAGGCAGGTGGCAATGATGGTGAGACTGCCGCCCTCTTCCACCTTGCGGGCGGCGCCGAAGAACTTACGCGGTTTTTCCAGTGCGTTGGAACCGAGACCGCCGGACATGGTGCGGCCACCGCTCTGGTTGGCATTGTAGCCACGGGCCAGACGGGTGAGCGAATCCAGCATGATGATGACATCGTTCCCCTGTTCCACCAGTCGGCGGGCTCGCTCCAGCAGCAGGTCGCTCAGCTGGGCATGGCGGCGGGACGGCTCATCGAAGGTGGAGGCATACACCGGCACATCCACCGTGTCTTCGAAATCGGTTACTTCCTCCGGGCGCTCATCCAGCAGCAGCACCAGCAGGTGCGTCCTGGGATAATTGGCGCGCAGACTCTTTGCCATGGTCTTGAGCAGTACAGTCTTGCCACCGCGGGGCGGTGCCACCACCAGAGCGCGCTGCCCCAACCCCAGCGGGGTGATGAGATCCAGTACGCGCATGGCCGGTGATTTGATATCCGGGTTTTCCAGAATCAGACGCTCGCTCGGAATCAACGGGGTAAGACGGTCAAAGGGCTTGGGCTGCGAGAACCCGGCCGCGGGGGCGCCCTCAATCTCCAGTACCTCGCCCACCATGAGACTCTTTTCGTTCTTGCCCTGGGCGGGGCGGAGCTTCACCTTCACCAGGTTACCCGGGCGCAGCTCGTGTTTGCGGATGATGTCCTGCGGCATGCGGGGATCATCGTCTCCCGGTCGGAAACTGCGGGCTTCATCGCGCAGGAACACCATGTTGTCCTTGCCGAATTCCAGCACACCGCTCACGATGACCTGGCTTCCTTCTGCCAGATACGTGCGGGCCAGCTCGGCCACCAGCTGCGGACGGGGCAGGGAATCCGTGCCGCGGCGGGCTGCCGTGTTCGCAATTTTCTGCAGTTCGTTCAGCGGCAGAGCCCGCAGCTCATTCAGGTTAACGATGACAGAGCGGGCGTGCATGGCCTTGGCCTCGGCAGCCAGCTCCGTGTTGTAGAAAAGTTCCACCTGCTTGCGCAGCACTTCTGTGCTGCCTTCATTCCAGAACACCAGGCTGGCGCGGTCAATCTTGGCCTGCGTCGGCATCTGCGCATTCAGCATAGCCTCTGCCTGCTGGCGATCAAATCCATCCCGGCTGGCCATGCGGGCAATCTGCGTCTCCGGCGTTACCGCCACCACGCACACCACATCGGCCCCGAATTCCACCGGACTCTCGAAATACAGCGGAATATCCACCAGGAAACTATGCACATCCCCGCGGCGGCGTGCCTCGGCCTGAGCCTCCAGACACATCTGCGCCAGTTTCGGGTGCACCAGGTTATTGAGCTTGTCGCGGCCTTCAGGATCGTTCTGCACAATCTGTCGCAGGAAATCCTTGTTCACCTTGCCATCATCGCACAGCGCTTCTGTCCCGAACACCGTCACGAGGTCACGGGATAATTTACCCTGTTGCTGCAGGTCGGCCACGGCGGCATCACAATCGAAAAGCTCCACGCCGGCACCACCCAGTTCCTGCAGCATTTCCACCACTGTGGACTTGCCGGAGGCTATGCCCCCTGTTACTACAATAACCTTCACGCCGCGCATTCTATCACACTCACCTCCGCCCTTCAAGCCCAATCCGCGTGCATTCTCTTTCCTCATTCCTGCAGGCTCCAGGGCGTGCCATGTCTCGTCTTTTATCTCTTTACTCATAGGTACCTGGAAAATAAATGCATAATATATTCATCGTCAGTAATGTAAACGATTTTTTCTGTTTTTTCGTTGAATCAAGCAGCAACATAGGTATAGGCCCTATTCAGGACAGGCACTTCGCTAATGCGGAGTGCCTGTTGCCATATGCTTTTTATGCCTGAGCATTCTTTTCTTTTGTCAATGCCCAGAACTTTCTGGCCGGAACTATATTGACCGGGCGCATGTATCTGCTGCGCAACAGATGCAAATCACAGTGCCCCATTTCCAGCTGCAATGCCGGCAGATTCCGGAAATAAGCGGCATGATAGGAGGCAAAAGTGTGCCGGCACACATCTGGCACCCATTTGGTGAAACCGGCCTGCAGGCGGATGGCCTGCCAGCGGCGGTGCCAGTTTCGTGGAATGACTCGCAATCCGGGAGGAATGTGGTCGCACCCCCGCAGGGGAACGACCCTGCCTCCTCCGGTCTTGCTTGTCTGTGAGCGTATATATACCTGTTTTTCCTTCCAGCAGATGTCCTCAATATTCAACCTGCTGACTTCCGCAGGGCGAATTCCGCTGAATAGTAACAGGCATACCGAAAGATGCATGTCCGTATTCCTCGCGCATTCCAACAAGCGACCGGCAGCATCGGGACTGAGTGGCTCGATAATGGATTCCTGAACATGCGGAACCTCTATCCGGGTAACAGGATTTGCATCGCACCACTCGCGCCGTATTCCATAGGCGAAGATGCTGTGCATAATACTGCGGCCTTTGACATATTCGCTGGAGCTTTGAGCAAATGCGGATTCAAGTATATAGCGACAGCGTGCCGTATTCATATGACGCAGCAGCATTCTGGAGCATCCTTCTACACGGAGCATGCGTCGCACATAATACCGCAGATCCCGCAGGGAAACCTTCCGCAATCGAGTCGTTCTTGCATCAATGCTGGCCCAGGCTGCAGTTTTGAAGCACACAGTCTGTTCCTCTTGTTCTACGCATTCGGTGCCGGCATAAATTACTCGGCGGAATAATTTCATCAGTGCCGGTTTTGAGCGTTTTTTTGTCCGTCGTATCAGAGCATCCTGCATTTCCAGCACAAGCCGCGCTGCATCCGTTGCATCCAGTACACTATTCTTCAGTAATTCCTCTGCGAGTATCTGACTGTTCATACAGACAGAACAATACATCCAACAGTGGCCGGAATGCAAATCAGGCACTCCGCATTTGCGAAGTGCCTGACAGGAATTAGCTTTCCAATCTAGTCGAAGCAATTACTTGCGGCGGCGGCGCTAGTCACGCCATAGTCACATTAGTGACGGCGGCGGTGAGCAGCCAGTCCGGCCAGCGCCAGAATACTCAGCGTAGCAGTGGCGGGCTCGGGAACCACGGGCATGCCCGGATAGTTCGTAGCTACTACATTATAGGCTACACTGGTAATCAGAGTAAGAGTGTTACCACCGTTTGGTGCGCCGTTCATGCTGTGATTGCCGTCTGGGAAAAAGGGCGAAATCAGGGGAGAAATGCCGGGAAACGGGGAGGAAATGCCGCCAGGTACATGGCGGTACGAAAAGAGGGTGACGGAGTCGTCAGGAACGGGGTCTGCGCAGGTGGTTCAGCAGGGAGCCATAGCGGCGCAGGAGACGCGGGAAGGGGAGCAGGGGGCGGAAGCTGGCGCGGAGCAGAGCCGCGAGCGGGCGGGGCATGCGGGAGAGGGAGA
>JAZQVE010000111.1:0-7106 GCA_045631705.1 Akkermansia sp.
CAGATGCGAGTACCGCAGGGTCTGCGCCGGCTCCCGAGCACGAGCCTACGGCAGCTGCGGCGATATGATGGCCGCAGAACTGCTTTGTAACTATATTCCCGCCGCGCTTCGCGGCACTTCCCCACAGCCATGATCAACATCACCAAACTCTGGACGGGTGCAGCCCAACCCGCCGACCACATCCGCTACGGTCTGGGCCACGGCAGCAACCTGCCCAACAGCAGCACCGCCGCCTGCATGCCGGCATCCTCCCGCGTGCGCAAGCCTATCGTGGTATGGAACATCACCCGCACCTGCAACCTGCGCTGCGTCCATTGCTACGCCGATTCCCACGCCGAGCGCTATGCCGGCGAGCTGAGCTGGGAGCAGTGCTGCGCCGTGATTGACGATCTGGCCGATTACAAGGTAAACGCCCTGCTGCTCTCCGGCGGCGAACGCCTGCTGCACCCGCAGCTGCCGCAGATTCTGCAGCGCGCAACCGAAAAAGGACTCAAAGTCACCATCTCCACGAACGGCACCCGCATCACCCCGGAATACGCCCGCATGTTCAAGGACCTGGGCGTGGCCTATGTGGGCATCTCCCTGGACGGCATCGGAGCCATACATGACCAGTTCCGCGGCGTAAAGGGAGCCTTCGATGGCGCCATCCGTGGCTTCAAGCTTTGCGAGGAGGTCGGACAGAAAACAGGTCTGCGACTTACCCTCACCCGCAACAACGTGCAGAGCATGGAGCAGATTCTCAACTTCATCGAGCAGGAGGGAATCCAGCGCGTATGCTTCTACCACCTGGTTCCCACCGGCCGCGGCGTCGATGTCGCCAGCCTGAAACCGGAGGAGGCGCGTTCTGCACTCGATATGCTCATCGCCCGGGCCGAGGCCTGGCATGCCGCCGGACAGACCCGTGAACTACTCACCGTAACCCAGCCGGCAGATGGCGTGTACCTGCTGCTGCGCCAGCTGCGCGAGGGGCATCCCCTGGCCAAGGAGACACTGCGCCTGCTTACCTGGAACGGAGGCGGAGCCAACAGCTCCGGCCGCGGCATTGCCAATATTGACCCGCAGGGCAACATCCACCCCGACCAGTTCTGGCAGGGAATCACCCTGGGTAATGTCAAGAACCAGAAATTCTCTGATGTATGGGAAGCTGCCCAGGAACCCAGCGCCGCCGTACTCCAGGAGCTGCGCGGCAGCGAGGACCCGCTTGAGCGCCAGAAGAAGCTGAGCGGACGCTGCGCCACCTGCAGGCATTTCGCACTCTGCGGCGGCGGATTCCGCACCCGCGCAGCCTTCGCAAACGGACACTGGTATGGTTCCGACACCGGCTGCTACCTCACCGATGAGGAGACTCAGATGGACATTTCGGAGCTTTTAGGCTAAAAAATTCCTGTTCGCATAAGCAAATCGACACTTTTTGCTTGCAGCGAATGAAATGATGTGGTATTTCTGATTGCGTCATGAAGCGCTTACTCCTTTCTACAATTCTCCTGGCTCTGGCCGGCACGACATATGCCGACATTCAGGCACCGCCCGCCTCTGAGTACACTGCCACCCGCAAGCTGGGTCGTGCTGTGAGCAACATCCTCTTCGCTGTTGAGGAAATCCCCACCACCATGATCCGCTGGAACTCCGCCGAAGGCAACAACGCCGGTTTCTCCGTAGGTGTCGTTGACGGCGTGGGTCGCACCCTCACCCGCATGGGCTATGGTTTCTACGAACTCGGAACCTTCTGGGCCCCCACCTACAAGTGCACCTACAAGCCCTGCTACCAGGACTCCTGCGGCCGCAGCGGCCTCAAGGAATACAACGTATGGGGCGGTTTCTCTGAATTCCCCGAGGAACTCGGCTTCCAGAGCAAGTACAACTATACTCGCACCTCTCTCGATTAATTGCGAATCAGTTTTACACCAAAGAACCCCGGTTGACTTTCCAACCGGGGTTCTCTTTTTTTCAGGTGTTGTTAATCTATTCGGTTAAAACGTCATTCCGTTCACCAGTGCGCACCTTAGTACGCAAGCCGGGGGGGGGTTACATACCACCCCGGCTCAGAATCTGCGTAAGCTCAAACTGGAAGGCCTGCAATTCCTCCGGAGTAGGCTGCCCCTCCAGCGAGTTCCAGGCAAAGCGCCCCATCTGGTCAATCTGCCAGCCACCCTTTGTACCGGAGCTGAACTGCACCTTGCCGGAAATCAGCGTTCCGGGCAGCATCAGTTCATCCAGTGTCACCACCGGTTTACCCACAGCCCCCGGAGCGGGAGCAGGTGCAGCCTCCACCGGCGCAGCAGCCTTCTGGGGTGCCGGTTCTGCAGACTTCGGCTCCGGTGCAGGAGCCGCACTGGGTACGGCAATCTCAATACCATGGTCAAGCAGCAGGAAACGCACATCCATATAGGTCATGTGCACCCCGCATTCTGCGGCAAGATTCTTCTGAATACCATTCAAATCCACACCGGCGGCGGCCCACTGGCGCACCATCTCCAATTGCTCTGCTGATACCGTACTCATGCCTCCATCATACCCCTACCCGCGCTCATTGCAAGTGACAAGTGCGACTTACCCGAAAAAAGCCCTACATATTAGATAAAACTAACTCACTCATACGCGCGCAAATCTTGGCAGGGCAGCTACTTTAGGCTTGCACTTTACAACAGAAAGGTGTTTAATGTCTACGCGTAACTGTGGCCGCAGGTGGCCCCGTATTCCCAGGTTATGAACACGACAAAATTTATACAAGTGCCTGATGTAGCAAGTGCTGCGATGGATTATCTGAAGAACGATGCAGATGACCGCGGTGAGCTGGTAACCCTGAATGTAGGTCCGTCTCACCCGGCGACGCACGGCGTGCTGCGTCTGAAGCTGGTGATTGACGGTGAGGAGATTGTATCCTGCGACCCGGTGATTGGCTATCTGCACCGCGGTATGGAGAAGATTGCCGAGAACTGCCATTACAACCAGTTTGTGACCTACACCGACCGTATGGACTACCTCGCCCCGATGAGCAACAACATCGCCTACGCCTGCGCTGTAGAAAAGCTGCTGGGCTGGGAACTGCCGGAGCGAGGCCAGGCCATCCGCGTGCTGTGCTGCGAACTTTCCCGCATTTCCTCCTGCTTCCTGGGCACGGGTGTATACGCCATGGACACAGGCGCCATGACCGCCTTCCTCTACGCTTTCGAGGAAAAGGAACGTGTGCATAACCTGTACGAACAGATTTGCGGTGCCCGCTTCACCTCCAGCTACACCCGCATCGGCGGCATGACCCGCGACCTGCCCAAGGGCATTGAGAAACAGATTCTTGCCTTCTGCGACAGCGCCATGCGCACCGTGGATGAAATGGAAAAGCTTCTGCTGCACAACAAGATTTTCATCGACCGTCTTGTCGGCGTGGGCGTCATCACCAAGGAGATGGCCCTGCAGAACGGCATGACCGGCAACAACCTGCGCGCCAGCGGTGTGTGCCGCGACCTGCGCAAAACCAACCCCTACCTGGGTTACGAGAAATACGAATTTGATGTACCGGTGGCCGAGGAGGGTGACTGCTACGCCCGCTTCCAGGTACGCATGGAAGAAATCCGCCAGTCCGTACGCATCATCCGCCAGGTGATTGCCACCATGCCGGGCGGTCCCATCTGGGTGCAGCTGGACAAGGGTATCCTGCCGAACAAGGCAGACGCCATGCAGGGCATCGAGGAGCTCATCCGACAGTTCATGGTGACCACCGAATGCGTGAACGCACCGGCCGGCCAGGTATACTTTGCCGCCGAAAACCCGAAGGGCGAGCTGGGCTTCTTCCTGGACTCCCAGGGCGGCGGTATCGCCAACCGTCTGAAGATGCGCAGCCCCTCCTACTGCACGCTGTCCATCCTGCCTGAGCTGCTGCCGGGTCACCTGGTGAGCGACGTAGGCGCCATTCTGGGTTCCTTCGACTTCGTGCAGGGCGAATGTGACCGCTAATTGATTTTATAAACTCTCTGACAACGAAAGAACTTATCATGTCCGATACCCCCAACGCGATTGATGCCATCACGGCGGCCAAGCCGTCCCCCGGTGAGCAGCATTTCCCGAAATTCAAGGTAACCCCCGGTCTGGTGAAGGAAGCCAAGGCTCTGGTGGCTCAGTACCCGGAAGGCAAGGAGCAGTCCGCCGTGCTGCCCATCATCCACCTGGTGCAGGAGAAGTTCGGCTACATCTGCGCCGATGCCATGCCCTGGATTGCCGAGATGTGCAAGAGCACGCCCATCCACGTGGCCGGCATTGTCACCTTCTATCCCGGCATTCACACCATGTGCCCCGGCAAGTACCACTTCCGCGTGTGCCGCACCATCGCCTGCTCTCTTTCCGGCGGCGAGGAACTCATCCCCTACATCTGCGAAAAGATTGGCGTGAACTTCGCCGACATGAGCGACGAGGAACCCATGCTGGTAAGCCCGGACGGCCTGTTCAGCGTGGAGCCGGTGGAATGCCTGGCCAACTGCGGTTTTGGTCCGAACGTGATGGTCAACGAAGTTCTGTACTCCCAGGTGACCACCAAGAAGATTGACGAGATTATCGCCAAGTACCAGCCTAAGAAGTAACCCCCTCTAGCGAACCATGAGCGAAATCATTTACAAACCCGGCAAGGAACCGCATCCGCGCGAAACCCGCCGTATCTTCCGCAATATCGACCGCAAGGGGTACGATCCCTCCATCAAGTGCTTCATCAAGGATGGCGGCTACGAAACCCTGAAGAAGGCCATGGAAATGGAGCCCGCCGCCGTCACCGAGGAGGTGAAGAAGAGCGGCCTGCGTGGCCGTGGTGGTGCAGGTTTCCCCACCGGCGTGAAGTGGACCTTCATCCCCAAGGGCAACACCAAGCCCGTATACGTCGTCTGCAACTGCGACGAATCCGAACCCGGCACCTTCAAGGACCGCTTTGTGGTACACCAGGACCCGCACCAGCTCATCGAAGGCATGATTATCGCCTGCTACGCTGTGCAGGCCCACTTCGGCGTTATCTACATGCGCGAGGAATTCCCGGAAGCTGCCAAGATCATGCAGAAGGCTCTGGACGAAGCAGAGGAAGCCGGCTTCCTGGGCGAGAACATCCTGGGCAAGGGCTACGACCTGAAGCTCATCCTGCACCGCGGTGCCGGCGCCTACATCTGCGGTGAAGAAACCGGCCTTATCAACTCCATTGAGGGTCTGCGCCCGTATCCGCGCATCAAGCCGCCCTTCTTCCCGGCCGCCATCGGTCTGTATGGCTGCCCCACCATCGTGAACAACGTGGAATCCCTGTGCCAGGTGCGTCAGGTGCTCATGCGCGGTGGCGAGGCCTACGCCGCTGAAGGAGCCCAGCGTTCCCCCGGCACCCGTATCATCGGTGTGTCCGGCGACGTGAAGCGCCCGGGCTACTACGAAATCATCTCCGGTTCCATGACCTTCGGCGAACTGCTGTACGATGTGTGCGGTGGTCCCAAGCGCGGCCGCAAGTTCAAGGCCATCATCCCCGGCGGTGCCTCCGCCAAGGTAATGCGCTGCGACGAAGTGCTGAAGGGCCGCAACAGCGATGGCTCCGTGCGCGCCATGAGCATCTTCGACGTACCGCTGGATCTGGACAGCATTGCCCAGCACGGCTCCATGAGTGGTTCCGGCGGTATCATCGTGATGGACGACAGCCGCAGCATGCCCAAGATGCTGAACAACCTGAACCGTTTCTACGCCTGGGAATCCTGCGGCCAGTGCTCCCCCTGCCGCGAAGGCAACCCCTGGATGCTCAAGCTTTCCACCCGTATCTGCGAGGGCAAGGGCTCTCCGGAGGATGTGGACCTGCTCAAGAGCGTGGCCGACAACATCTGCGGCCGCACCGTCTGCGCCTTCGGCGAAGCATGCTCCTGGCCCACTCAGGCATTTGTCACCAAGTTCCGTGAGGAGTTCCTGGCGCTCACCAAGCCCATCAACGCCCTCAAGCCGCACTCCCCCGAGGCTAAGGAGGCCCGCAAGTTCCTCACCCGCGAAGACTAAACTTTTTCTGAAACAATGAGTACACCCCCCGCAATTCTGCCGAAAGACGCCGCCGCCGCCGAAGGCAAGGTGAACGTCCAGATTAACGGCAAATGGTACCGCTTCCCGAAAGGAACGCGCATTGCCGACGCCTGCAACTCCGTAGGCGCGCATGTACCCTGCTTCTGCTACCACCCCAAACTTTCCATCGCCGGTTCCTGCCGCATGTGCCTTGTGGAACAGGGCATGCCCCCGCGCCAGGCCCCCGGCACCACGCCCCAGTATGGCGGCGACGGCTACCTGCCCATCAGCTGGATGCCCCGCGCCATCATCGCCTGCGCTAACACCGTGGCCGAGAACATGGGTATCCGCACCACGGGCAAGATTACCGAGGAAGCCCGCCGCGGCGTGCTGGAGTTCCTGCTTTCCAACCACCCGCTGGACTGCCCCATCTGCGACCAGGCCGGTGAGTGCAAGCTGCAGGAATACACCACCGACTACGGTAGCGGCACCAGCCGATTCACCGAGGAGAAGACCAAGAAGGGCAAGAACCTCTCCATCGGCCCGCGCGTGAACCTGGACCAGGAGCGCTGCGTGCTCTGCCGCCGCTGCGTGCGTTTCATGAAGGAAATCGCCGGTCAGGATGTGCTCGGCGTTGTTGGTCGCGGCACGCACAATGCCATTGCCTGCTACCCCGGCACCCAGCTGGACAGCAACTACTCCATGAACGTGGTGGACATCTGCCCTGTGGGTGCCATGACCAGCAAGGATTTCCGCTTCAAGATGCGCGTGTGGTTCCTGAAGAGCACGCCCACCATCGACGTGAACTGCGGCACCGGCACCAACATCAACATCTGGACCCGCGAGCAGCAGGTATACCGCATCACCCCGCGCCAGAACGATGCCGTGAACAGCTGCTGGATGCCTGACGACCACCGTCTGAACTACAAGTTCATCAACGCTCCCACCCGTATCACCACCCCGCTGGTGAAGACGCACGCCGGCGCCGACCAGCGCCCCTCTACCTGGGATGCCACGCTCGGCATGGTGGTGGAGCAGCTGCCCCGCATGGCCCCCTCTGAGACCGCCCTAATCTGCTCTGCCCGCATGACCAACGAGGAACTCTACAT